>JBEAPX010000210.1:0-3176 GCA_041164205.1 Pseudomonadota bacterium | reverse complement strand
AAATATGACAAGCGCATCACCTGTTTGACAGCATGAACATCTTCCGCGGCCTGCCTCCTGAGGGCTCAACAGCGCCTCAATGGCTTGAGGCCTGTGCCCTCACGATTGGCAACTTTGACGGTGTCCACCGCGGACACCAAGCCATGCTGGCGTTGTTGACCAACGAAGCCAAGCATCGCGGCATCCCCAGCTGTGTCATGACGTTTGAGCCGCACCCCAGGGATTTCTTTGCCCAGCTGCACCAAAAGCCAGACTTGGCGCCGGCCCGGATCGCGACTTTGCGCGACAAACTGGCCGAGTTGGCCGCGTGTGGTGTCGATCATTGCGTGGTATTGCCGTTCAACGAGCGCTTGGCCAGTCTGCCGCCGGAGCAATTCATCCAAGACATCTTGGTGCAGGGACTGGGTGCGCAATATGTGCTGGTCGGGGATGATTTTCGCTTTGGCGCCAAACGGGCAGGTGACTACACCATGCTCGATGCGGCGGGCCAAGCCCAAGGTTTTGACGTGGCGCGCATGAACAGCTACGAAGTGCATGGACTGCGCGTATCCAGCTCTGCGGTGCGCGACGCCCTCAGCGAGGGTCGGATGCAAGATGTGGCCGCTCTGCTGGGGCGTCCCTACAGCATCTCGGGTCACGTCGTCCATGGCCGCAAACTGGGGCGCGAATTGGGCTTTCGGACCCTCAATCAGCGCTTTTCCCACTGGAAACCCGCGGCCAGTGGCATTTTCGTCGTGCAAGTCCACGGGCTGGATGATTCGCCGCTTTTGGGTGTCGCCAACTTGGGCATTCGTCCGTCACTTGATGCCAATGATGTGAACGGCGGGCGAGTCCTATTGGAAACCCATGTCTTAGATTGGCCTCAATCGCTGAGCGAACGCCTCCCCAACGCAGAGGCCTACGGTAGAATCGTGCGCGTGGATTTACTGCACAAACTACACGACGAACTCAAGTACGACAGTCTAGACGCCCTCAAAGCAGGCATCGCTCGCGACTGTGATGATGCGCGCGCATGGTTTGCGTCGATGCATTTGCAGACCCACCGCCAAATCACACGCGACCGAATTTGACATTCGCTCGCGGTGCAGTCACCCGGCTGCGCTTTGTTTGCTCTCGCGCCTCGCAGCGCCCCGCCTCCTAGGCCACTTGCATCCCTATTGCCATGTCCAGTTCTGAGACCGATTACAGCCAAACGCTGAACCTGCCTGACACCCCTTTCCCCATGCGCGGAAATTTGCCTAAGCGCGAACCCGATTGGGTCAAAGAATGGAATGATCCCGATCACGGCGTCTATGCCCGTTTGCGCGTGGCCAGGGCCGGGCGGCCTCCATTCATCCTGCACGATGGCCCTCCCTATGCCAACGGCAAAATCCACATCGGCCACGCCGTCAACAAGGTACTCAAAGACATGATCGTCAAAGCGCGGCAACTCGCCGGCTTTGATGCGCAGTACATCCCAGGCTGGGACTGCCACGGCTTACCCATTGAAAACGCCATTGAAAAGCTCCATGGACGCAACCTGGCACGTGATGACATGCAAGCCAAGAGCCGGGCTTTTGCGACCGAGCAAATTGCCCAACAAATGGCAGACTTTCAACGCCTGGGTGTCTTGGGTCTATGGGAAAAGCCCTACAAGACCATGTCTTTTGAGACCGAGGCCAATGAAATCCGCGCCTTCAAACGCGTGATGGAGCGCGGCTTTGTGTACCGCGGTCTGAAGCCCGTTTACTGGTGTTTTGACTGCGCCTCAAGCCTGGCCGAATTTGAGATTGAATACGCAGACAAAAAGAGCGACACACTGGACGTGGCCTTTCTCGCACACGACAACAGCGCCGTCGCCAAAGCCTTTGGATTGAGCAGTTTGCCGGGCCAGGTCAAAGACGCCTTCGCGGTGATTTGGACCACCACCGCGTGGACCATCCCCGCCAACCAGGCACTCAACGCCAACCCCGAAATGACTTACGCCTTGGTGGAAACGCCGCGTGGACATTTGGTGCTTGCAGAAACGCTGGTGGACGCTTGTCTGGAGCGCTATGGTTTGAACGGCCAGGTGGTCGCCACCGCCAAGGGCGAACAATTGGGCGGACTCCAATTCCGCCACCCTTTGCATGATGTGCACCCGGACTACCAGCGCCTGAGCCCCGTGTTTTTGGCGGATTATGTGAGCGACAGCGACGGCACGGGTATCGTGCATTCGTCACCCGCTTATGGCGTGGATGACTTCAACTCATGCATGGCCAATGGCATGACATTCGCCGACATCTTGAACCCCGTGCAAGGCAACGGCGAGTATGCCGAGGACTTGGGTTTGTTTGGTGGCATGAACATTTGGAAAGCCTGTCCCCGAATCATCGAGGTGCTGGGTCAAAGCAATCGCCTGATGGCGACCAAAACCATCACCCACAGCTACCCCCATTGCTGGCGCCATAAAACACCAGTGATCTACCGCGCGGCGGCACAATGGTTTGTGCGCATGGATGAAGGCGAAGGCGTGTTCACCAAAGACAAAGCGCCTGAGACGCTGCGTCAAACCGCTTTGGCAGCCATCGAACAAACTGCGTTCTATCCCGAAAACGGCAAGGCGCGCTTGCGTGACATGATCGCCAACCGCCCTGACTGGTGCATCAGTCGCCAACGCTCATGGGGGGTACCACTGCCCTTTTTGATGCACATCGACGATGGCAGCCTGCACCCAGAGACGCCAGCCATCATTGACTTGGCAGCCCAAGTGGTTGAACAAGGTGGCATCGAAGCCTGGAGCAAACTTTCGGCAGACGACGTGCTCTCACGCATTGGCGACACCTCCCACAGCGGTCAGTACACCAAGAGCACCGACATTCTCGAGGTCTGGTTTGACTCCGGTACCACGCACACAACGGTCTTGCGCGGCAGTCACGCTGGCAGTGCGCACGATGACGGTGGCCCAGAGGCGGATCTCTATCTCGAAGGCCATGACCAGCACCGGGGTTGGTTCCACTCGTCACTCTTGACGGCCAGTGCCATGTACGGTCGCGCTCCTTACAAGAGTTTGCTGACCCACGGATTCACGGTCGACGGCCAAGGCCGCAAGATGAGCAAGAGTGTCGGCAACACGGTAGCCCCTCAAGAAATCAGCGCCAAGCTCGGCGCTGAAATCATCCGCCTGTGGGTCGCATCGACGGACTATTCAGGCGACT
>JBEAPX010000209.1:0-2867 GCA_041164205.1 Pseudomonadota bacterium | reverse complement strand
GCGATCGCGAAGTACGGCATAGAGAAGGATGTGGACTACATCTCAACGGGTGGGGGAGCGTTCTTGGAGGTGTTGGAGGGCAAGACGCTGCCCGCGTTCGACATCTTGGCCAAGCGCGCTGCCGGCTGATTTTGCGGGCCTTGTCAAGAAAGCGGCTGCAGCGCGCTGCATTGCAGTAAACGCCCCAACAAAAAAGCGACCTCATTGGTCGCTTTTTTGTTGCTGAATCGCCTACTGATGGATTTAAGAGGTCGCAGGTTCAGACTGATTGACCGAAGCAGACACGGCAGTGACCTGACCTCGGAAGTCGGTCCAGCTTTTGCTCGAGTAGTCGTAGAGCTTGCATTTCTTCGCGGTCTCAAAGTACCACTTCCATGAAAATGGTTGCACCACAATGCGCTCGGGCAACATGGTTTCGAGCTTGTTTTGCGCTTGTTTCAGTCGATACAGGGGCACACTCATATCGACGTGGTGAGCGGTGTGCTCCATGATGTGATGCATCAGTGCGCCAATTTTGAATGGGAACGTCAAGTGCACCGTGGTCGATACGAATGGCGCTGCGTTGGACCATGCGCGCTTATCCTCATGCCAAGTGACCTTCACGTGGGTGTGGTGACCGTACACCACAAAACCAATCATGCTGTTCCAGAACAAGAACGGCGCAACAAAGCCCATGCCCACGGTGTTCCAGATCGACTTATCGAGCGCGAACGCTGCCGCAACTAGCCCAGCAATCCAGACCACGCCAAACGCCGTCACCAATGCGTTGTCTTTGAAGAACACCGCACGGCGAGTCGGCATATGCGCCTTGTTCGGCCAAAACATACGGTTCCACCACATTTCGATTAAATAGTACAAACCAGGAGCCCAGCCGCTGCGGTAGATCCGGTGCATCATTCGCCCCATGGGGGACAAGGCGTCAAACTCTTCTTTCGACAGTGGCACCCAAACAAAGTCAACGCCTTTGAGGTTGGTGTAACCGTGGTGAACCACGTTGTGCCCCACTTCCCACAGGCTGTAGGGGGTGAGTGAGGGCAGAAAAGCAATGCGCCCGATGGCGTGATTGGCTTTGCGACTCGGTGTCAAGCTCTGGTGACACGCATCATGTCCGATGATGAACAGCCGCCCAATGACGAAGCCAGCCGCGAGGCCGCATAACAACTGCAGCCACCATGCATCAAAGAGCACGGCTCCTGCAATGAAAGCGCCAAAAAGAAGGTAATCCAACACCAGCAAGGTGTAAGCGTGCCAATGGGTGCGGTCAGCCAAAGGAATCAACCACTGCCGAATATTTTTGCGGTGTGGCATGGGTTGATCGGGGGAAATCGGCTGCTCGGAGGCTTGAATGGGTTCAGTCATCGTCTTTTCATTGAGGGGCCCCACGGCCCGGACCGTTGCATTTTAAAGGGAGCCGTAGCCTTGTGGCTTGATTAGGGTCAAAGCCCTCAAGTTGTCTTTCGCATCACGAGCGCCCATGATTGGGCGGTGAGCAGTGGGAAGGCGCTGCAATTTGTTCCGCCAATGTAACAAATTTCATCAATAATTTGAAACTCAGTTACATACCGTAGCCCATCACAAGGACATCACCATGGTCAGCCGTGCCACCAAAATCGTCGCCACACTTGGCCCAGCTTCCAATTCGCCGGAGATGCTGGAGTCTATTTTGCGCGCGGGTGTCAACGTCGTGCGATTGAACTTCTCTCATGGGACGGCTCAGGATCACAAAGACCGCGCCCATTTGGTGCGTGAGCTCTCCAAGCAAGTCGGGCGTGAAGTCGCCATCATGGCTGATCTGCAGGGCCCAAAGATTCGCGTGGGTAAGTTCGAAAACGGCAAAGTGGAGCTGGTCAATGGGCGGCCGTTCGTGCTCGACGCTGGCAGAGAGGCGCTGGGTGATGAGTCCGCGGTGGGGCTAGATTACAAAGAGTTGCCCAGGGATGTGAAGCCTGGCGACACCTTGCTGTTGAACGATGGTTTGATCGTTTTGGAGGTCACGGCGGTGAAAGGTGGGCAAGTCCACACCGTCGTCAAAATCGGTGGTGAGCTCTCGAACAACAAGGGCATCAACAAACAAGGGGGTGGTTTGTCTGCGCCTGCGTTGACCGCCAAAGACATGGATGACATCAAGACAGCCATGGAATTGCAAGCCGATTACGTGGCTGTGAGTTTCCCCAAATCTGCGACCGATATGGAGTTGGCGCGTCAGCTTTGCCATGTCGCAGGGGCTCAGCATGGGCACAAGCCCGGGCTGATTGCCAAGATTGAGAGGGCTGAGGCGATCCCTGAGCTCGAATCTATCTTGCGAGCATCAGATGGCATCATGGTCGCTCGAGGAGATTTGGCGGTCGAAGTGGGCAATGCGGCCGTGCCCGCCCTGCAAAAGCGCATGATTCGCCTGGCGCATCAGCACGACAAAGTGGTGATCACGGCGACCCAGATGATGGAGTCCATGATTCTGAATCCGGTACCCACCCGTGCTGAGGTGAGTGATGTCGCCAACGCCGTGTTAGACGGCACCGATGCGGTGATGCTCAGCGCCGAGACTGCAGCGGGCAAGTATCCGCTGGAGACCGTTCGCGAAATGGCGGCCATCTGTCTGGCCGCAGAGGCGGCTCACGATCCCGAGCTCCACTTGGATACGGCCAACAAGACCTTCCGCCGAATCGACCAGTCCATTGCGATGGGCGCGCTCTTCACTGCGCACTACTGCGGTGCCAAGGCCATTGTGGCTTTGACCGATTCAGGTTCAACAGCGCTGTGGATGAGTCGGTTCAACGTGCCTGTGCCGATTTATGCCATCACGTCGCGCGTCAGCGCCCAACGCCGGATGGCTATGTTCCGCAACGTTCGCCCTTTGTTGATGGACA
>JBEAPX010000208.1:0-32184 GCA_041164205.1 Pseudomonadota bacterium | reverse complement strand
AGAGTCGACTTACCGCAGCCTGAGGGGCCAATGAACGCGGTGACCTTTCCCTCTGCGATATCTAAATTGACGTTTTTCAGCCCTTGAAAATCCCCGTAAAAGAAATTCAAATTGCGAATCCGCAGGGCTGGCGCTTCGGGCTTATCAGTAGGGGTGAGAGGCATCAAACGCTCCGGCGACAAAAATAACAACAGAATGACTCATAAGCAGGCACGCGCTCATCGCTTGCCCTTCTTGCGAAACACGACGCGGGCTCCAACGTTGAGCCCCAAGACAACCATGGCAATCAACAAAGCACCAGCCCAGGCCAGGTCGACCCAATTTTCATAGGGACTCATCGCGAACTGGTAAATCACCACCGGCAAATTGCCCATCGGCTGTGACATGTCGGTGCTGAAAAATTGATTGTTGAGCGCCGTG
The DNA here is from genome assembly GCA_041164205.1 of Pseudomonadota bacterium. GTDB lineage: Bacteria > Pseudomonadota > Gammaproteobacteria > Burkholderiales > Burkholderiaceae_C > RS62. Next base: position 31,764 of record JBEAPX010000208.1, on the reverse strand, counting down.
AACAAGAGTGGCGCCGTTTCGCCAGTGACGCGAGCCACAGCCAACAACACGCCGGTGACCACGCCTGCTTGCACGGCTCGCAAACTGACCGATAGAGACACCTTCCAGCGCGGAGCACCAAGGGCAAACGCCGCTTCACGCAGACTGGTGGGGACGAGCTTCAACATGTTTTCAGTCGTGCGAACGACCACTGGAATGGCAATCAATGCCAATGCCACCGAGCCCGCCCAGCCCGAAAAGCCACCCATGGTTGCCACAAACAAAGCGTAGACAAAAAGACCGATCACGATAGAAGGCGCCGACAACATGATGTCGGTGACAAAGCGAGTCATCGATGCAAATTTGGATACTTTGCCGTATTCCGCTAAGTAGATGCCTGCCAAGATACCGATGGGCGTCGAGATCAATGTCGAGACCAACAGGATCAGCCCACTGCCAACGATGGCATTGCGCAACCCGCCCCCCTCGCTGCCCGGTGCGGGCGTGTCTTGGGTAAATAGATCCCAACTCAACGCGGAAAAGCCACGGTAAAACAGCGTCCACAAGATCCACAGCAATGCGATCAATCCGATCGACATCGCGACCATCGAAAGCGTGATGCCGATGCGGTCTTTCCACAGGCGGCGGCGGTATAAATCCATCGAGCGTGCTCCCTACTTCAGACGCCGTCAGCGCCAATATTGCGTCGAATCAGCCAGCGCGATATCGCGAGCACCACGAACGTCAAGACAAAGAGCACCAAGCCCAATGCAAACAAGGACGAGATGTGCAGACCAGGCTCCGCCTCGCCAAATTCATTGGCCAAGGTCGAGGCAATAGAGGTGCCCGGCGAAAATAAACTGCCCACAATTCGGTTGGCATTGCCAATCACAAAGGTCACGGCCATGGTCTCTCCGAGGGCACGGCCTAGTCCAAGCATGATGCCGCCGATGACCCCCACACGCGTGTAAGGCAGCACCACGTTCCTGACCACCTCCCAGGTGGTGCAACCCAGTCCATAAGCGGACTCTTTGAGCACATCGGGAACCGTCTCGAACACATCACGCATCACAGATGCAATGAATGGGATCACCATCAGCGCCAAAATGATGCTGGCGGTCAAAATGCCTACGCCGATGGGTGGTCCTGCGAACCAGCTGCCAATCAGTGGAACGTCACCCAAAGCGGACTGAAGCGCCGGCTGGACATACTCAGCGAACAAGGGTGCAAAAATGAACAATCCCCAAATGCCATACACAATCGATGGCACACCGGCCAACAACTCGATGGCCGTACCCAATGGTCGGCGCAGCCATGAGGGACAGGTTTCCGTCAAAAAAACCGCGATCCCAAAACTGATCGGGACTGCCATCAGCAGCGCGATGGCCGACGTGATCACCGTGCCATAAATCGCGGCCAGCGCGCCGAATTCCTCATCAGGAACACTCCACACGTTGGTCCACAAAAACGCGGTGCCAAACTGTTTGAATGCCGGCATGGCCTGGATGGCGAGCGCCACCAAAGTCCCCACCAATGCAGCCAGCACCAAAAACGCCAATGCAAGCGTCGACAAATGAAAGGCTTGGTCCTGCCGACGAAAACGCGCCACTTGACGCGCGTGCATCAAGGCATCGTTGTTGGTCGACACTTCATTCATTGAGTTCACGGGCAAATCCAATTCGACAACGCATCCCATTCAAGGGCTAACGCTAGAAAAACAGTGCACAGATGACGGTACTGTATCGATCGATTGTGACAGGTTTATGACAACGAGTTTCAACCCAAAATCAACCCACATCTGGCGAAAAAATATTGCTCACTGGGTCAATATGCCGGGCATGGGCAGTCCGTCTCAACCCCCTATTTCAGCTTCTTTTGCATGAACTGACCCGTGCCCGCCGCGGGATCAAGCTGATACAGTTTGAACCCGAAGCGCTCATACACGCGTGCCGCTGGGTTGCGCGAGAGCACTTCGAGCGTCATCTTGCAGGCGCCTCGTTCGAGGGCAATGCGTTCAACCTCTTGCAACATGGCAACCGCGACACCTTGCCCTCGGTGGGCCGGGTCAACAGTCACATCGTGGATGTAGATCAACGGCGCTGCGGCAAAAGATGAAAAACCTTCAAAGGCATTGATCAAGCCAACCGGCTGACCGTCACAAAGTCCGAAGATGCTGAACGCGTGTGGACGCTTGATCAACTCGGGCACCAATTTGCTCAGCACCTCAGGCGGCAACGCTTCTCCCCCACCCATGGGATCCATCGCGTATCCGTTCAGCAACTCCACCAATGCGCGGGCGTCCGCCTCGTTGGTGTAGTCCACCCGTCGCACGGTCACGCGGCCAGTCATGCCGCCACTCCCAAACTGTCCGCGATTTGTTGAGCGCAGTCCTGTGCCAACTCAGCGTCTTGCGCCTCCACCATGACCCTGAGCAGCGGCTCTGTTCCGCTGGCCCGAATCAGCACGCGGCCGGAGTCTCCGAGGCGCTCCTCTGCGCGTGCTTGTGCTTCTTGCAACGGCAGGTGCCCAGCCCAATCAAAACCTTTATCCGCTAGGCGCACATTGATCAAAGTCTGAGGGAACAAGCGAAGGCCATTCATGGCCTGGGATAAATCGCCTTGCACGTGCTCGATTGACTTCAGGACTTGGAGGGCGCTGATCAACCCATCGCCAGTGCTGTGGCAGTCCATCACCAAGAGATGTCCTGAGCTTTCACCGCCCAAGATCCAGCCGCGTTTGGCCAACTCTTCTAGAACGTAGCGATCCCCCACCTTAGCGCGTACGAGCTCAATACCCTGGGCCTTTAACGCCAACTCAACAGCGAGGTTCGTCATCAATGTACCCACGACACCGGGAATGGGCATCCCGCGACGGACGCGATCGATGGCCATTAGATACAAAAGCTCATCGCCATTCACTAGGCGCCCCTGGCGATCGACCATTTGCAAACGATCGGCATCGCCGTCCAGTGCGATACCAAGATCAGCGCCGTGCTTCAGCACCTCTTGAACCAGGGCCTCGGGATGGGTTGCACCCACGCCTTGGTTGATGTTCAAACCATCTGGCGCGCAACCCATGGCAATCACCTCGGCACCCAGCTCCTCAAAGACCTTGGGCGCGATTTGGTAGGCCGCGCCATGCGCTGCATCGACCACCAGCTTCAGGCCGCGCAAATCTTTCGAATCCCCAAAGGTGGACTTGCAAAACTCAATGTAGCGACCCGCTGCATCATCCAACCGCTTGGCTTTGCCCAATTCGGCCGCACCGACACACCCTGGCTCCTGGCTCAAAGCATCTTCGACCTGCCGTTCCCAGTCGTCAGACAGCTTGGTGCCTTGGGCACTGAAAAATTTGATCCCATTGTCCTCAAATGGGTTGTGCGAGGCGCTGATCACCACGCCCAGCTGAGCCCTCTGGGCAACCACCAAATGGGCCACTGCCGGCGTAGGGATAGGCCCCAAAAGCAACACATCCACCCCGGCCGCAATGAACCCGGCTTCCAAAGCACTCTCCAACATATACCCGGATAAGCGCGTGTCCTTGCCGATCAACACCTTGGCCTTGGGGTGCTCAGACTTGAGTACCCGCCCAACGGCATGAGCCAACCGGAGCATGAACTCCGGTGTGATTGGCGAGGCACCCACCTTGCCTCGAATTCCGTCGGTGCCGAAATACTGTCTTCCCATGTAAATTCCTGCAGCATAAAGGCTTGATTTTAGGCGTTCCCCACACCCTGGACCGCTGCCCAGACTGACAAGCCGTCACGGGTCGCTGCCACATCGTGAACCCGCAGGACGGTGGCACCTCGTTCCACAGCTTGAACCGCCGCGACCACACTCCCCACCACGCGCGCACTCACATCTCTACCGGTCACCGCGCCAATGGACGATTTGCGGGACCATCCGGCCAGCACCCTCTTGTTCGGAGCCCAGCTCAAAGTGTGGCGAAGCAACTCAAAGTTCTGCTCCACCGTCTTACCAAACCCAGTGCCGCAGTCGAGCATGATGCGTGCCCCGTCCACGCCTCGCTCGGTGAGCGCGCTCATGCGATTGGTTAGGAACGTTCTCACCTGGGTCACGACGTCACCCGACATGGGCGACAACTGCATGGTCGCGGGGTCGCCATGCATATGCATCAAACAGACGCCACATCGCGGATGAGAGGCCAAGACATCGACGCCCGTATCAGAGCTTGATCCGTCTGACCACCGCAACGCCCACACGTCATTGATGATGTCAACCCCCATGGCTAAGGCACGGCGCATGATGTCGGGCTTGTAAGTGTCAACGGATATGGGCACGCCCCAGCCCACGAGTTCGCGCAGCACCGGCTCAAGGCGCTCCCACTCCACCTGTGCGGACACCGGTTCAGCGCCTGGCCGCGTTGATTCAGCGCCCACATCCAACACATGAGCGCCCTCCTCCAGAAGCTGTCGAGCGTGCTCTAGTGTGTGCCGCAATGAGGCGCGCTGCCCTCCATCCGAAAAAGAGTCGGGTGTCACATTGACGATCCCCATGATTTTTGGAGTCGACAAATCGATATCAAATCGGCCAGTGGTCCAGATCAAAGAGTCCATAACGGGCATCAGAGGCTTGCTGAGAAAAGGCTATCCAGATGGCGGCTCAAACGTGGCCACCCCAATGACAAAACAGCCCGGTTAAACCGGGCTGCTTCACTGACTCGCCTGATCACACATCAGGATTGAACACCTTGGCCGCTCCCGGGGCAGGCTCTGGTCCCACAGAGGGTGCGCCACCACTGGTTCCGCCGTCCTGTGAGGGTGGAATGCGAGGCTTGAAGTCCTTCGAGACAGTCGGCTCCTTGCCTGCCATGATGTCATCGATTTGATCTTTGTCGATGGTCTCCCATTCGAGCAAGGCCTTAGCCATGGCGTGCATCTTGTCGGCATTTTCCTCAATCAGGCGACGCGCCAACGCGTACTGCTCATCGATGATGCGACGGACTTCAACGTCCACACGTTGCATCGTTTGCTCACTGATGTTGGTGGTTTTGGTGACCGAGCGACCCAAGAACACCTCGCCCTCGTTCTCGGCATACACCATAGGGCCGAGCTCTTCGGACATACCGTAGCGCATGACCATATCCCGGGCCATGTGCGTTGCCCGCTCAAAGTCGTTGGATGCGCCGGTGGTCATTTGATTCATGAACACTTCTTCAGCGATGCGCCCACCGAACAACATGGCGATTTGGTTCAACATGTACTCTCGGTCGTAGCTGTAACGGTCCTTTTCCGGCAGGCTCATGGTCACGCCCAACGCTCGACCTCGCGGGATGATCGTCACCTTGTGAACGGGGTCACATTTGGGCAACAGCTTACCGATCAGGGCGTGTCCTGCCTCGTGGTAAGCCGTGTTGCGACGCTCTTCTTCGGGCATCACCATCGACTTGCGCTCTGGGCCCATCAGGATTTTGTCCTTGGCCTTTTCAAAGTCCTGCATCTCCACCACACGGGCGCTGCGACGTGCTGCCATCAGGGCTGCCTCGTTGCACAAGTTGGCCAAGTCCGCGCCAGACATTCCAGGTGTGCCGCGAGCGATGACACTGGCCTCAATGTCCGTGCCCACAGGGATCTTGCGCATATGCACATTCAGAATCTGCTCCCGACCCCTGATGTCGGGCAGCTGCACGTACACCTGGCGGTCAAAACGGCCTGGCCGCAGCAGCGCGGCATCCAAGATGTCTGGCCGGTTGGTCGCGGCAATCACGATGACGCCCAAATTGGTCTCGAAACCGTCCATCTCGACCAACATTTGGTTCAGGGTTTGTTCGCGCTCGTCGTTGCCACCGCCAAGGCCTGCGCCGCGCTGGCGTCCAACCGCATCAATTTCGTCAATGAAAATGATGCAAGGCGCGTTCTTTTTGGCCTGTTCGAACATATCGCGCACACGAGCCGCGCCAACACCTACAAACATTTCAACGAAATCAGAGCCAGAGATGCTGAAGAAAGGCACCTTGGCTTCTCCCGCAATGCTCTTGGCCAGCAATGTCTTACCGGTACCCGGCGGGCCAACCAACAGCAGCCCACGGGGAATACGCCCACCGAGCTTTTGGAATTTGGTCGGATCCTTCAAGAAGTCGACCACTTCGGTGACCTCCTCCTTGGCTTCATCACACCCTGCCACGTCTGCAAAAGTCACCGTATTGGTGTTTTCATCCAGCATCCGTGCTTTGCTCTTGCCAAAGGAAAAAGCGCCGCCCTTGCCACCGCCCTGCATTTGACGCATGAAGTAAACCCACACCGCGATCAGCAGAATCATTGGGCCCCAACTGACCAACAGGGTCATCAGCAACGAACCTTCCTCGCGGGGCTTGACGTCGAACACCACGTCATTCGCCAACAAATCACCCACCAGGCCGCGATCCAGATATGTGGCATTGGTGCGAACGCGTCGGTTGTCTGTGGTGATCGCGGTGATTTCAGTGCCACTCGCACCTTCGACGATCGTGGCGCTGCGGATGCGTCTCGCCTGCACCTCGTTGATGAACTCCGAGTACGTCATGTGCCCGGTGCCCACAGCGGAGCGCGTCTCGAACTGTTTGAAGATCGTGAACAGCACCATGGCGATCACGATCCACACCGCAAATTTCGAAAACCATTGGTTCTTCAAGAGGTACTCCCTAATTCAACTGAATCTGATAACTGTGGCCCATTTTAGGCTTTTCAAGTCTGGCCAATTTGCTGCGGATCAAAACCCCACCGCATTTAGGTGCACCCGGGCGGCCTCCCGCTGGCAAGACCCGACGGGCTCAATGTGCTTTTAGACGCAAACCCACCAAAAATGTCTCCGACGACTTGTCTCGGCTGGCTTTCGGCTTGATCGGCTTGACCACATGAAAGGTTTCTTTGAAGAGTTTCACCAATTGGCTGTAGCCACTGCCGTGAAACAGCTTCACCACGAGGGCCCCCTCGGGCTTGAGGCGCTGCTGAGAAAATTCAACCGCCAATTCAATCAAATGGGCAATCCGGGCGGCATCGGCCGACTCAATGCCCGACAAATTGGGAGCCATGTCAGACACCACCAAGTCGACCTTTTCGGATCCGTAAACTTCGTTCAAGGTGTCGTTTAGACGGTTGAGCACGCTTTCTTCGCGAAAGTCGCCTTGGATGAAATGCACATCCTCGATCGGCGCCATCGGCAACAGATCCAGCGCCACGATGTGTCCATTGAGCTCACCGTGTGCGGCACCGTCTGGCGACAACTTTCGGCGCAGGTATTGGCTCCACGCGCCCGGCGTGCTCCCCAGATCCACCACACAGTGCCCAGGTTTGACCAGCCCCAAAGCCTCATCGATTTCCTTCAACTTGTAGGCCGCGCGCGCACGATAGCCCTCTCGCTGAGCCATCTTGACGTAGGGATCGTTGATGTGGTCATTCAGCCAAGACTTGTTGATCTTTTTACTTTTACTCTTGATTTTCATGCGTTTGCACCGTTGGTCACCGATAATTGTCCCATGACTGCCCTCACACTCTCCACATCAGACACCAAAGACCTGCGTTCGCAGGCCCATCACCTAGATCCCGTTGTCATCATCGGCAGCGACGGACTCACCCCTGCCGTGATGAAAGAAATCAACGCTGCGCTGAATGCGCATGGCCTCATCAAGGTCCGTGCCGGCAGCGACGAGCGGGATACACGACTGGAATGGCTTGCCTCCATCACCGACGAATTGAATGCCGCTCCGGTACAACACATCGGCAAGTTGCTCGTCATTTGGCGCCCCATGCCTGTGAAAGAGGCCAAGCCAGCGGCTGAAGACCGCAGAGCTGGCCCTAAGACGATGAAGGTCCTCAAAAACAGCAGCCGAGGCGGACAACGCCCCGAGGTCAAGCAAGTCAGAGTGCTCGGCAATGAACGCCTGACCGCTGGCGGCAAAGTCAAACGCGCTCGCGTGGCTCAGAAGAGCGCCAAAAAAGCCTCCCGCTAAAAGTAGCGCCAAGATGCCCTCTCAGTTAGGCCCATTGCGGGCCTTTTTCTTGGGGTTAATGGCGCCGCCTCAGCTACAGAGACCGAGTCGCGCTAACCTATGCGCTTGGGGCGTGTGCGCGCCACCACCCACTCCCTGTGCGGACTCACACGTCGCACACACTTTCGAACTCGCGATCCTATGACTGAACCCAATCCTCTCTTAATGGCTCAAGGCACTTTGCCAGATTTCGCTGCCATTCGCCCCGAACACATCGCCCCTGCCATCCACCAATTGATCGACAGCGCGCGCCAAGCGCTGCACACGGTCACGGCCGCAGACTTTCCGCCTGACTGGCACGCGATCACCCACACACTGGATGTCGCGACAGAACGCCTGGGTGTGGCATGGGGTGCCGTCGGCCACCTCAACAGCGTTGCCGACACGCCAGAATTGCGTGCAGCGTACAACGATATGTTGCCCGTGGTGACGGCCTTTTGGACCGAACTTGGGGCCAACGAGGCCCTGTTTGCCAAGGTAGATGCGATCTCCCCTGATGCACTCAACCCGGAGCAAGCTCGCGCCCGGGAGCTGGCTCTTCGGAACTTTGTTCTGGGCGGTGCCCGCTTAGAGGGCGAAGCCAAAGTTCGGTTTGCCCAGATTCAAGAGCGCCAAGCCGAATTGGCACAGCTATTCAGCGAACATGCATTAGATGCCACCGACGCCTTTAAGCTTCATGTAGAGCGAGATCGGTTAGCCGGGCTGCCTGAGGATATGCTGCAAAGCACCGCCGAAGAGGCCGCAGCTGCGGGTCAAACGGGGCATTTGCTCACGCTCAAAATGCCCTGCTACTTGCCGGTGATGCAATTTGCAGAGGACCGAGCCCTCAGAGAGACCTTGTACCGGGCCTACGTGACTCGCGCCAGCGAGCAAGCCGAAGGCGAAGGTGCCGCAGAGCGCGACAACACAGCGGTGATGGACGAGTTGCTCGCCTTGCGTCACGAAGAGGCTCAATTGCTCGGGTTTGACAACTACGCGCAGCTGTCCTTGGCGACCAAGATGGCAGACACCGCGGAGCAAGTGACAGACCTCCTTGAGAACCTGGCCCGCCAGGCGAAGCCCCACGCATTGCAAGATGTCGCCGCCTTGCGCGCCTACGCGCGCGAGCACCTGCAACTGGATGATCCGCAGCCTTGGGATTGGACTTACATCAGCGAGAAACTCAAAGAGGCTCGCTACGCCTACAGCGAACAAGAGGTGAAACCTTATTTCCAAGCACCCCGAGTGCTGGAGGGTTTATTCAAGTTGGTGGAGCAACTCTTCAACGTTCGTATTGCACCGGACAAAGCCTCCGTGTGGCATCCCAGTGTGTCGTTTTACAAGATTGAGCGTACCACCCCGCAGGGCCAACCCCAGTTGATTGGACAGTTCTACCTTGACCCAGAAGCACGCCAGGGCAAGCGTGGGGGGGCGTGGATGAACGATGTTCGCGGCCGATGGCTTCGCCCGGACACCCAAGCCTTGCAGATACCGGTGGCGCACATGGTCTGCAATTTCGCCAAAGGCAGCGCGGACAAACCGGCGCTGCTCACACACGACGATGTCACGACACTGTTTCACGAATTTGGCCACGCGTTGCATCACATGCTGACGCAGGTCAACGAACATGACATCGCCGGAATTTCAGGGGTCGAATGGGATGCGGTGGAGCTGCCCAGTCAATTCATGGAAAACTTCTGTTGGGACTGGGGGGTGTTGCAAAACATCAGTGCCCACGTCGACACGGGGGAGCCCTTGCCACGGGCGCTGTTCGAAAAAATGCGGGCGGCCCGCCATTTCCAAAGTGGCATGCAGATGATGCGGCAAATTGAATTCAGCCTCTTCGATATGCGACTGCACCAACAAGCGCGCCCTGATGTGATGGCAACGCTGCGACAAGTGCGAGAGGAAGTGGCGGTGATCCCTGCCCCCGACTACAGCCGAACACCACACACGTTCAGCCACATTTTTGCCGGAGGTTACGCGGCGGGCTACTACAGCTACAAGTGGGCTGAAGTCCTATCAGCGGACGCTTTTGCCGCCTTTGAAGAGGCCAGTTCAACGTCTGGAAATGTCGTTGACACGCCAACCGGTGAGCGCTTCATGAGAGAAATCCTGGAAGCCGGTGCCAAACGCTCCGCCATGGAGTCATTCAAGGCATTCAGAGGTCGCGAGCCGGATATTGAGGCGCTGCTGCGTCACAGCGGCCTAAGCAACACCGAGCCAGCGCACAGCCACTGAACGTGGCAGTCCTGGGGTGCGCTTGCACCGGGCACACCTCACCTACGCCACGGACCGGCCAACTCGTCACTCGGTCGCCCGACGTGACGGGCCGCGTTCAACCAAATGTCATGGCTTTCACGCCGGCAGGTGTTCCCACCAGAGCGACATGGGCTCGCTGATTGGCAAAAACGCCAACCGTCACCACGCCCGCCCACTGGTTGACCTGCTGCTCAAAACTCAAGGGCTCATCGATGGTCAATCCGTGCACATCCAAAATGTGTTGACCGTTGTCGGTCACCAAAGGTTGCCCATCCATCATTCTCAGCACAGCGTGGGCGCCCATGGCATCAAATTGGCGCGCAATGCGCTGCGCCGCCATTGGGATCACCTCAACAGGCAACGGAAACTTGCCCAATGCCGGCACCACTTTGGACTCATCCACAATGCACACGAATTGTTTGGACAGCGCCGCCACGATTTTTTCGCGGGTCAGCGCAGCGCCTCCGCCCTTAATCATGTAACCGCGCGCATCAATCTCGTCCGCGCCATCGACATACACGGCCAACTCGTCCACCTCATTGGCATCGAGCACCTCAATGCCCAGAGCCTGCAGCCTCTGCGTTGAAGCCACAGAGCTGGACACCGCCCCCTTGATTTGGTCCTTCATCGTCGCCAGCGCATCAATGAATTTGTTCACTGTAGAGCCAGTGCCAACACCAATGACTTGCCCGGGCACCACATACTTCAATGCGGCCTGTCCCACCAAAGTTTTCAATTCGTCTTGCGTCATGTCTGACACTCCCTGTCAATGAATGGCAGTTCTGGGACAATGTGCCCTGAACAAACGCAGATTATCCAATGTCCTTGATCCCCTATTCCCTTTTGCGCGGCGCCCTGTTTCAAATGGACGCCGAAGCTGCCCACGATTTCACCCTCAATTGGCTCGCACGCACCCAGCACTCCCCCCTGGCGTGCGCCTATCGCCAGCCCCGCGTGAATGATCCAGTCTCAGTGGCCGGCCTGCATTTTCCGAATCGTGTGGGTTTAGCCGCCGGGCTGGATAAAAATGCCCGGTGCATTGACGCTTGGGCGGCGATGGGGTTTGGATTTGTCGAAGTGGGGACGGTCACGCCATTGGCTCAGCCCGGCAACCCAAAACCGCGGATGTTTCGCTTGCCCGAAGCCCAGGCTTTGATCAATCGCTTTGGATTCAACAACGAAGGGCTCGATGCCTTCATTGCCAATGTCCAAAGTTCGCGCTGCTTGAAGCAAGCTGACCGTCCCATCATTGGGCTGAACATCGGCAAAAACGCGGCCACCCCCATTGAAGACGCCACAAGTGACTACCTCAAAGGCTTGGAGGGTGTGTATGCCCATGCCGACTACGTGACGATCAACATCTCCAGCCCCAACACCAAGAACCTGCGCCAAATCCAAGACGATGCTGCACTGGGCGGACTCTTGCAGTCGCTAGACGAACGCCGCGAGCGCTTGAAGGCGCGACACGGCAAAGACATTCCCTTGTTTGTGAAGATCGCGCCTGACCTGGATGCGGATCAGATTCAAGCGATTGCGGGAGTTTTGCGCCATTTTGGCGTTGACGCCAACGGCGCCGCGAATCAGCGTTGGGGGCTGATTGCAACCAACACCACGCTGGCACGCGACCAAGTCAAGCATCTCAGCCACGGCAATGAGACCGGGGGGTTGTCGGGCGCACCGTTGACCGAGTCCAGCACCGCAGTCATTCGACAGATGCGCCAGGCACTGGGTAAGGACTTCCCCATCATTGGGGTTGGCGGGGTGATGTCGGCCCAAGACGCGGCGGACAAGATTCGCGCAGGCGCTGACTTGGTGCAGGTCTACAGTGGCTTCATCTACAACGGCCCGCCTCTGGTCAAGGACTCCGCCTTGGCCATCCAGCGACTCTGATACCCGCCCTGCCCCCTCAAGGGGCAGGCCTGTCTTGATCCAACGAAAGGCCGAGATCAGCCGGGACCCAGGTCCTGGAATTGAGGCGCTCTTTTTTCTAACGCCGCTCGCACCGCCTCGACCTGATTCGAGGATCCAATCAACGCCACTTGCTCCTCTGTCTCAGCCAGCAGCAAATCTTTAGCAGTCGCGTCGAACGCTTGGTTCATCAAGCGCTTGCCTGCACGCACGGCGTGTGGGCTGCGATGGGCAATTTCTCTGGCCACCTCTAAAGCGCGAGCCAATGGATCCTCGGCCACGTGGGTGACCAAGCCCAGCTGCTGCGCCTCCACCCCCGACACAATGCGGCCTGTGTAGGTCAACTCACGCATCACATCAGACCGGAGCAATTCGCGCATCAGAGGCATCCCCGCCATATCGGGCACCAAACCCCACTTGGACTCCAACACCGACAACTTTGCATCTGGGGTGGCCCAGCGCACATCTGCGCCTAAGGCCACTTGCAAGCCCCCGCCAAAAGCGACACCGTGGATCGCGCTCAACACGGGCACGGGCAACTCCCTCCAAAGCCACGCCACCTGCTGCGCTCGGTTCGCGATGGTGCCCTCGCGGGGCAGCAAATGGCTCATGTTGGGGCCTCGGCCTGAACTCATCGACTGAAAACTCTCCATATCCAGTCCAGCGCAAAACGCACGCCCCTCACCATGCATCACCACCGCCCGAACGCCGGGCATTGACCTGACCAGATGCGCGGCCTCGATCAATCCATCAAACATGGCTGGGTCAATGGCGTTCATTTTGTCGGGACGCGCAAGGCGAACTGTGACGACACCCGCCTCAGGTTGGCTCACGCACACGCGCTCACAGCAATAGGTCTCGCTCATGCTTTTGCCTTTCTCAGAGCATCGTCTTTGGCATCTTGCTCAGACTGCACCAATCGCCACATCAATTTGCCAGAGGCATTCAGTGGCAATTCGTCGACAAACTCAACAATGCGCGGGTATTTGTAGGCTGCCATGTGTTCCTTGGCCCATTCAATGACTTCTTCGGCAGACAAAATATCGCGGTGCGTGGCCTTGGGGACCACCACGGCCTTGACCGTTTCACCCCGATACTCGTCTAGTGCCGATATGACACACACCTGATGGATACCTGGGTGATGGTGCAACAGCGCTTCGACCTCGGCTGGCCACACCTTGAATCCGCTGGCATTGATCATTCGCTTCAATCGATCGCTGATGAAAAAGTAGCCCTCCTCATCCATGCGTCCGATGTCACCCGAGCGAAAAAATGACTTGCCGTCAATGTCAATGAATGCCTTGGCGGTGGCTTCAGGATTGCCCCAGTAGCCCTTGAACACTTGGGGGCCATGAATCACGATCTCCCCCGTCTCACCTTGGGGCAATTCTTGCAACGTTTCGAGGTCAATCACTCTGGCATCCACGCCGATGTATGGCACGCCAAGGCACGCGCGCTTGCCACGACCTCGGGGGTTGCTGTGCGAGGGGGCCGCGGTCTCTGTCAAGCCGTAACCTTCGGAGTACGACAGTCCATATTGCTCAAACAGCCTGGCGGCAACCGCTGCCGGCATCGGTGCGCCACCACCACCGATGTACTCCAACGAACTCAAATCCACTTGCTCGATGTTTGGCATGGCCAGCAAATCAATCACCATCGTTGGGATATTGGCCCAATGAGTGACGCGTTGAGCCGCAATGGCCTTGGCGGCGACATCGCGGTTCCAGCGGGGCAACAACACCACACGGGTTCCCCAATAAATGCACGACAACATGCAGACCACCAAACCGGTGATGTGGAACATCGGGACCACCACCAGCATGGAGGTTTGCCCATTCAGGGTTGACCATGCGCCAGAGGCTTGGGTGTTGTGTCCAAGCGTACCGTGGGTATGGATACATCCCTTGGACAGGCCGGTCGTGCCGCTGGTGTAGGGCAATAAAGCCATGTCGTCACCCGCCAACTCCACCGGTGCTGGCACAGTGGCTGAAGACATGATCTCGTTCCAGTCATGGACCTGCAACCCAGCTGCACTGGGCTGCGCAGGCGTGGCATACAACCAGTCACGCCAAACCTCAGGCACTTGGGCATCACGCTCTTCGGCGTTGGATGGCAACACATCCGTCCAACGAAACGTGACCAGATGCGTCAAGCCGTTGGCCATGGACCCACTCGCCTTGGCCAACTCAGGGGCAATGTCACAAGAAGCAATGGCCACGTTGGCCCCAGAGTCTTGAATGTAGTGCGGCAGCTCATCTGCCTTGTTCATCGGATTGACCGGAACCACGACGGCCCCGAGGCGCATCACAGCGTGAAACGCCAAAATGTACTGAGGTGAGTTTTGCGTGAACAAAATGACCCGATCGCCTTTCGCCACCCCTAAGTCAGCCAAACCACCAGCAAAGCGCAAAGCGTCATCACGCAATTGCGACCAAGTCCAGTCATTGCCCAAAAAGTGCAGTCCCAGCTCATCAGGCGTCAACTCCGCTCGCCGTTGCAACGCGTCCCAAACTGAGGTTTGCACAGGCGGCAGCTCATGTGGAACGCCTTCTGGCCAATGCGGCATATGCAGCGCGTTGGGGTTGATTGCCATAGTTTGTCTCCCGCCTTTTGATGACTGATTGGTTTTTATTCGTTGAGGTGCCGTCGCTTCACCGCCATTGCGGCTAGGACACAGGGTGTTTTGTGAGGTGCGTTTGGGCAAACGCCTGATACCACTGCAGACATTCCGGGTTGGCCATCGCATCCGGATTCACGACCTTGTGGAGTGGGTGTCCGAGCAGCAGTTTTTTGATGGGTAACTCCTGCTTCTTGCCACTCAAGGTGCGCGGTACCGCTGCCACTTGAATGATGTCGTTGGGCAAAAACCGAGGGCTTAGGCTTTCCTTGATCGAGTTCCGAATCCGCGCCATCAACGCCGCATCGAGTGTCACCCCTTCTCGCAGCACGATGAACAAGGGCATGTAGCTCTCTCGCCCCAGGTATTCCAGGTCCACCACCAGGCTGTCCAACACCTCTGGCAAGCATTCCACAGCTGCATACAGTTCGCTGGTACCCATTCGCAATCCATGTCGGTTGATGGTGGCGTCACTGCGACCGTAAATGATGCACGTCCCTCGGTCGGTGATCTTGAGCCAATCGCCATGGCGCCACACGCCGCCCATATCAGACGGGCCGTCGTTGCCACCCGGCAGGCGGCCTTGCCCAGCTGGGTAGGTATCAAAATAACTCCCCCGGTACCGCTCGCCAGCCGCATCACCCCAAAAATAAATCGGCATGGACGGTATCGGTTGGGTACACACCAACTCACCGACCTCGTTGGTCAAGCTCTGTCCTGTTTCACTCCAGGCCTCGACCGCGCAGCCCAACAGGCGGCATTGCATCTCCCCTTGAACCGCAGGAAGTTCGCGGTTACCTCCCACAAATGCACCAGCGAAATCCGTCCCGCCAGAGATGTTGCACCACCAGACATCTGGCACACCGACCGCCTGCAACTGTGCGCTGCCCCAACGCGACGCCTCTTCACTCAAAGGTGAGCCTGTTGAGCCCAAAGTGCGTACAGCGGCCAGGCCAGGCCATTGCGTCAAATCGACGTTGGCCTTGAGGCAATTGGCGTAGAAAGCCGCCCCCGCACCAAAAAATGTCACGCGCTTGTCCGCCGCCATACGCCACAGCGTGCCCCAATCCGGCTGAGATTTGGTCCCGCCTGGGTTGCCGTCAAAAATCACGCACGTGGTTCCGCCGAGCAACCCCGCCACTTGGGCGTTCCACATGATCCAGCCCGTCGAGCTGTACCAGTGATAGCGCTCGCCCCAACTGTTGGGGTGGTAACTGCAGCCGATGTCGTTGTGCAGCGTGCCCAGCGCCATGGTCACGATGACGATCCCGCCGTGGCCATGAACAATCGGTTTAGGCAGGCCAGTGGTGCCACTCGAATAGACCACCCAGAGTGGATGATCAAACGGCAAGGGAGTGGGCTCAAAGCCCTGGGTCTGTGCGTCGTCTCGCGCCAAGACCTGTGCCATGTCGGCCCAATCAGGCCAAACCCTCTCGGGTTGCCAATCGCGCAAGACGACGGTGTGCTTCAATGAAGGTAGGCTCGCACGCAGTTGATGAACCACATCCCAACGATCATGATCCACACCAGCGTAGGTCACACCATCGACTGCAATCAAAGCGGTGGGTTCAATTTGCTTGAACCGATCCAACACCGCATTGGTCCCCATATCTGGCGCACACACACTCCACACCGCACCCAAGCTGGCCACCGCCAAAAACGCAATCATGGTTTCTGGAATATTTGGCAGATAGGCCACCACGCGATCGCCACGTTGTACGCCGTTCTCGCTCAAGTGCAACGCCATAGCGGCCACACGTCTACGCAACTCGGGCCAAGTGAGTTCTTGTTCTTGTCCACGTTCATTGCGCGACAGAATCGCTGGCATCCCTGCCGCGTGCGCCGCATCGACATGGCGCAAGACTTGGCTGGCGTAATTGAGTTGGGCGCCCTCGAACCACTTCGCACCGGGCATGACGTTGCGATCAAGCACCCGCTGATGAGGGGTGGGCGACTGCAACTCAAAATAGTCCCAAATGCTTTGCCAGTAGGCCTCTAAATCCTGGGTAGACCACCGCCACATCGCATCGTATGAGTCGAATCGCAGACCACGGTGCTGCTCAAGCCAATCTTGGTAAAGCCGGATTTGTGGCACATAAGGCGGATGGGATATCGTCATGAGCGAAACGGTAGCAAATGCCGCGCGCTTACGCATCCGTTGACTGTCACACAGGTTCAAAGTCGTGCCTCAAGCCGCAGCGAGGGTTTTCCATATGACCTACTGGCAGGTCGTGCAACCTGGTTGGACCCGATCCCCAAACGCCCACAAAAAAGCCCCCATGAGGGGGCGTTTGTGTTGGGCCAACGGCGTCAAGCCAACGGGAACATCTCCTTGTAGCGACCGTCATGCATCCAGGCGGCATGCTTGGGTGCCTTTTTGGTTTGGCCCCACTCCTCGAGCATGTCCCACTTGACCTGATCCAAGGCCTCCAGCATGCCGGGACGCACGGTGTCACAGGCCAGTTCGAGCCGGTGACCGTTGGGATCAAAGAAGTAAATCGATTGGAACAGCGCGTGGTCTGTTGGCCCAATCACGTTGATTCCTTCGGATTCCAATCGGGTCTTAGTTGCCAACAACGTATCCATGTCAGCCACCTTGAAGGCCATGTGCTGCGTCCACTCGGGCGTGTTGGGGTCTCGCCCCATGGGCTTTTGCGTGGGCAATTCAAAGAAGGCCATCACATTGCCATTGCCTGCGTCGAGAAAAATATGCATGTAAGGGTCTGCCTCTCCTGTGGAAGGCACCGCGTCCTCCGCGATCGATAAGACCAGCTTCATACCCAAGTGTTTGTCGTACCAGCGGGCCGTTTCGAGCGCATCCTTGCAGCGGTAGGCCGCATGGTGAATCTGTTGAACCAACATCTGGGTCTCCTTTAGTCAGCCGCAATCACGCCGCGGCGGGCAATGTCAAACGCCTCTTTCAGCACCGAGATGTCACCGATATGGTTCGACAACAGCAGCACCAGACGGGCATTCAACTCTTGGCTTTGGCCATCCGTCAAATCTCGATGGGCCTCAATCAAAGCCTCGTAAAAATCATCACCCGGCGTGTAATCCCGAAAATACCGCACACCCGGCTCGAAAAAATGGGGGTCTGTATTCAACGCCATCTCAACTCCTTAGGACTGCGCCAGTTCATGACCACACGCCCGGCGAACCGCGGCCACAACAGCATCGAGGTGGACCTGACGCCAACGCGCCGCCACGTGCTGATCGGGACGCACCAAATAAGCGCTGCCCTCTTGGAAATCAAAGCGCGATTGCATCCGCCCACGCGCATCGACCAGCGTGGGCAAACCCGCCACGGTCCCTTCTGCGCTGACCATCAGCAGCTGCACGGGCGTGTCTAGCGCACCAAGGGCGTTGGATAAAGCCTGCCACTGGGCGATTTGCGCAGCGCTGGCTTGGCTGCCCACTGCGGTGTAGACCAAAAGCGAAAAAGCATTGCCCATATGCTGCAACAACCATTCGCCCTGATTGACCGGTGCATCATCGAGCGGCGCACCAGGAACCATGTTGCCCGAGAACACGTCGCACTCGGGTGTGTTCAAAGGCGATCGGGTGTAAAAGCTGGGCACGGATAGACGCCCTGAATTGACCAGTTTTCGCGCAAAGGGGTAATCCCTGGCCAGATCCAACACCGCATTTCGAAACACCTTGCTCATCGCACTTTTGGGTGTGATGAAGTCGGTCGATCGGGTCGAGTTGAGAATGTTCTCGTCCGCCGCAAACCCACGCTCATCGCTGTAGGTATCCAGCAGCGTCGCAGGGGCCTTGCCATCCATCACAAGGCTGAGTTTCCAAGCCAAGTTGTCGGCATCCTGCACGCCTGAGTTCGCACCCCGCGCACCAAAAGGCGACACCTGATGGGCCGAGTCGCCCACGAAAAGCACACGACCATGGTTGAAGCGATTCATGCGCCGACACTGGAACGTGTAGATGCTCACCCACTCGAGCTCGAACCCAATGTCTGGGCCCAACATCTGCTGCACGCGGGGAATCACGTTCTCGGGCTTGACTTCTTCCACTGGGTCCGCATCCCACCCCAATTGAAAGTCAATGCGCCACACACCGTCGGGTTGGGCGTGTAAAAGCACCGATTGATTGGGGTGAAACGGTGGGTCAAACCACAAGCGCCGCTCCACAGGAAAGTCCACATCCATGACCACGTCAGCAATCAAAAAGCGGTCTTTGAAAATCTTGCCTTCAATATCCAGCCCCAACATCCGCCGGATGGGACTTCTGGCGCCATCTGCAACGATCAACCAGTCACACGTCAAGGTGTATTCGCCGTCCGGCGTCTTGACCGTCAACGCCGCTTGGGTCTCGCCTGGAGTGACCTGTACCACCTCATTGCGAAAGCGCAACTCCACGCCATCAAGTTGGCGCAAACGAGCCAGCATGTAACTCTCAAGGTAATACTGCTGTAGGTTCACCATTCCCGGCCGTTGATGGTCTGGCTCGGGCGACAGATTGAAGTTAAACACCTCTTCCTCGACGCGATAGGTGCGCCCCACATTCCACGACACACCCTTATCGGCAACGGGATCCCCCACCCCCAAACGGTCCAGCACCTCGAGCGTTCGCTTGGCGTAACACACCCCTCGGGAGCCCACCGAGACCGTTTCATCATCATCCAGCAGCAAGACTTGCTTGCCCTGTTGAGCCAAGTCAATCGCCGCACTCATCCCCACTGGGCCCGCACCAACCACGATCACCGGGTAATGCCCGGCCCGACCCTCTCGGATCTCGGGCGGCGTGACGTAATCGAATTTGGGGTATTCAAAGTCCTTGGCCATGGCCAACTCCTTGTCACATCGCGTTCAATCGGCTGCTTGCAGTGCGTGCCACATTTCTTGGTCGCGCTGAGCGGTCCAAATGCGCGGGTCGCGCAAGCCGCCAGCCTCATCGTGGGCGCGCGTGACGTCGAAAGGCAGACAATGCTCGTAGATGAACACGTGGCCGAACTTGGGGTCCATGTTCTTGCGCGCCAACGCCATCGTGGCCTTCAGGTCCATCCCTTGTTTCACGGCTTCTTGCGCACTGCTGTACAGCGTGCTCACAAAGTCTCGGGTGTAGGCCAAACCCTTGGCCACTTCGGCTGGGGTTTGCAAAGACGGGCCTCGGCCTGGCACCAACTTCTCGAAGCCCATCGCCGACAGGTTGTCCAACGTGGTTGGCCAGTCCGCGAGGTAAGCATCCCCGGTGTAGCAAGCGGCGTCGCATTCCACC
This sequence comes from Pseudomonadota bacterium, assembly GCA_041164205.1. Taxonomy (GTDB): domain Bacteria; phylum Pseudomonadota; class Gammaproteobacteria; order Burkholderiales; family Burkholderiaceae_C; genus RS62. The sequence continues at coordinate 11,801 of JBEAPX010000208.1, read as the reverse complement.
AAATCGCCTGAGAAACAAATCTTTTGACTGGGCAAATACACAATCGTGTCGCCCTTGGTGTGGCCCCGACCGACTTGCTTGATTTTGACTTCGAGCTTGCCCATCCACACCGTCATCTCGCCCTGAAATGTCAGCGTAGGCCAGGTCAATCCAGGCACACTCTCCACCGCTTGGAACAAGCGCGGGAAGCGCCCAATTTCAGAGTCCATGTCTTGCTGGCCGCGCTCGACAATCAAATCCCAAGTGTCTTGGCTGGCGATGACTTGCTCCAAGCCTTCGCCCTTGTAGCCCGACGCGCCCAGCACTCGCACCGCGTGGTAGTGCGTCAACACCACATACTTGATCGGCAGGTGAGTGACCTCACGCACCTTTTTGATCACACCTTGAGCGGCCACAGGCGTCGCTGTCGCATCAATGATCATCACGCCATCATCCCCAATGATCACGCCGGTGTTGGGGTCACCCTCTGCGGTGTAGGCATAAGCGTTGTCTGACAGTTTGTCCCAAGAGATGACTTTCTCTTCGAGGTCGGCGTGTGATGCAAATTTCTTTTCACTCATCAAAGTCTCCGGTAGTGCCCAGCACGGTTGCGCATGAAAGGATCATTCTAAAAGCATAATTTGTTAATAGTCAATTAATTCGTTATTATCGAACTTTCATCGCTGTCAACGACCGACATGAGTCCATCATCGCCCTCACCCGCCTCCGCTCAACGGCGCGGCATTCAATCCATTGAAGTGGGTGGCGCGCTGTTGCGCGCACTCGTGCAAAACGGCGGGGCGATGAGCCTGAAGGACCTTGCCCACGCCGCGGGTATGCCGGCAGCCAAGGCACACGCGTACCTCGTGAGCTTTGGTCACTTAGGCTTGGTGATCCAAGATGCAGTGAGCGGTCGATATGGCTTGGGGCACTTTGCGCTGCAAATGGGCCTCAGCGCCTTGCATGGGCTAGACCCTGTGAAGGCCGCCATCCCCGCCGCCGCGGATTTGGCTGACCGGCTGCACATCAATATCGCAGTGGCTGTGTGGGGCAACCTGGGGCCGACGGTGGTCCACATCGAAGAGTTCAGTGAGCAAATCCACGTGAATATGCGCCCGGGAACCGTCATGACACCATTGCTCTTGACCGCGACAGGCCAATGTTTCGCGGCCTTCTTACCTGAGCGCATTGCGACGCCTTGGGTGGACAGCGAAATCCACAAACGCGCCAGCGGCACACAAGGTCAACTGCGGATGTCCGCTACCGAAGCCAAGGCCACACTTCAAGATGTTCGAGCGCATGGCATGTCGCGCGCTTTGGGCCATCCGATCCCCGGGATCAATGCACTGAGCGTCCCCGTCTTTCACCACAACGGCCACATTGCTTTGGCCATCACGGCGATGGGACCAGCCACCGAATTCGATGCCGATTGGACGGGCGACACAGCTCAACAGTTGCGCGCCTGTGCGGCCAAGTTAAGCAACACCCTGGGCTACACCGCGCGCTGATGCAACGGCGGTGGGCGGCCGAGTCTGTCGCCTGTGCACCGAATCAGTAAGCACCCTTGTGGCACCATTTGTTTCGATTGATCTCGCCCTATGCCGCACCAGTGGCGCCCAACGCCACACACCCAATGGAGTCCACACATGAAGCCCGTCAAAACCAACCGCATCGGGTCCTACGTTCAAACGCCAGAAGCCCTGCGGGCCAGCGTCGGTTCAGAGGCCTTCGTGACCGATTGGGTGGAGATCACTCAAGCGCGCGTGGATTTGTTCGCTGAGGCGACTGAGGATTACCAGTGGATCCACATCGATGAAGACAAAGCCGCTCGGGAAGGCCCTTTTGGCGGCACCATCGCCCATGGATTCTTGACCCTATCACTGCTTGGGAAATTCGCTGCCGAGCATATGTCGCTGCCATTTGCGGTCATGGGAATCAACTACGGCGTGAACAAAGTTCGTTTCACTCACCCGGTGCGTGTGGGGCAAAAAGTGCGGGGGCGCTTCAAACTGAAAACACTCGATGAGCTGCCTGGCGGCGTGCAGTTGACGTTTGAAGTCACGATGGAAATTGAGGGCATCGAGCGGCCCGCTTGCATCGCCGAAAGCATCACTCGGCAGTACTTCGAGGCTCAGGTCTGAGCGCGTTGGCGCGCCCACCGCAAGCGCAGCGACCACAGCAAACCGCCCAAGCCCAATGCCCCCATGGCGAGGGTCCAAGCCAGCGGACTCTGGTGCCCGCCCGTGTGATCAAGCACGGCACCGAACACCACGGGAGCCACAAAGCCAGCGCCAAACCCACCGAGGGAATACAAAGCCATCGCAGCACCGCGCTGGCTCGGGTCGCTCTCCGCCACCAGACCTGCCGTCAAACTGGCTGAGTCGGCCATGACCACGACGTTGTAGAGCGCCGCAACTGCGAGGGTCAGCATCCACGGCAACACGCTGCTCGCTCCAGCCACCCAGGCCAAGACGCCCGAAGCCAACATGATGGCGCCAATCCATCTCTGGCGACCAAGACGGGCGGCCATTTCATTGCCCAAAATGCTGGCTGGCAATCCCAGCAGATTCAAAATCGCGGCGGCTTCCGTCGGACTGACCCAGGCCTGCTTGGCGCTCATTCCAAACGCAAATGCAAAAAACGCCACCTGCCAGGAGCGCAAGCCAAACAACTCCCAACAGTGCACGGCATAACCAATGATGTACTGGCGCACCGCCACTTGGGACCACACCCCAGAAAACGACGGCCACCAGCGCTTAAGGCCTCCAACGGGTTGATGAGGCCGGATGCTCCAAATCACCATCGGGATCGCCACCAGGGGAAACACACTGGCCACGACAAAGGTGGCTTCGGGGCTCAATACTGCACTGCACCAGCCTGCCAGCAACAGCGAGACACTGGCGCCCAAGCCGAAGGTGGCGGTGTAAAACGACACATAACGCGACTGGCTTGGCCCTTGGACACGATCGGTCATGGCCTTGAGTCCGGGCATGTAAGTGCCCGCCAAACCCGCGCCTGTCAACGCCTGAAAGAACACCCCCGAAGCCACGCCACCGGCGAACCAGCCGAATCCAGCCGATCCCATCGCCGCCAACACGCAAGACATTGCAAACACCAACCTGGCGTCCATGCGGTCCGTCAAGCCGGACAGAAATGGCACGGCGACCATGTAACCAAAAAAGAATGCGCCTCCCACCAAACCGGCCTCGGCACCCGACAGCTTCCAGGCGTCCATGATCCTTGTCAGCAATGCCGGATACGTCGCAAAGCCGGTCATGGCGAGCACTTGCGCCGCGCACAAGAGCATGACAATTTTGAATGCTGAGGGGTGTTGATCGGTCACAACGCAAGCCATCAAGGTAAGAGATGCGCCATCTTAGACCCACCCAAACGCACGGTCTGCGCCGCAAAGGACAAAGGGCAGAGCGCTCAGCAAGTGGCCCCGCCGTTGATCGGGCAGACCACACGCCCGCCAGCAGAAAAGTGATCCACGGCGCCAATCACCGCGCACTCTGGGGCTGTGAAACCGAGGCGACGCCCTGAATGCCATGCGCTCTTTATGATGATCCGACTCGCGGTATCACCCGCTGCTTCGGAATTCATCTATGAGTCAACTACCCTTAAGCGGATTGCGTGTTCTGGATCTCAGTACAGTGATCTTTGGGCCCTATGCGGCGCAATGGTTGGGTGACTTCGGCGCTGAAGTGATCAAAGTGGAGGCGCCCGGCGGCGACTCGACGCGCCGCCTCGGCCCCAGTCTCGAGCCTGACATGGCGGCGGGCTTTTTGGGCAGCAACCGCAATAAGCAAAGCATTGGCCTGGACCTCAAAACCCAAGAGGGGCGAGAAGCACTGGGCCGCTTGGTTGCCACGGCCGATGTGTTTTTGCACAACATGAGGCCTCAAAAAATCGCGGCCCTAGGCTTTGACGCGGAGACCTTGTGCCAGCAGCACCCACGCTTGGTCTACGCCAGCTTGCACGGCTACGGAGAAGGCGGCCCCTATGCCGGTCGCCCTGCCTATGACGACGTGATTCAAGGCCAAAGCGGCTTGGCTAATTTGTTTCAGTTGCGCGGCGGGCCGCCCGCCTACGCACCCACGGTGATGGCGGACAAAACCAGCGCCGTGGTCGCGGCGATGGCGGTCATGGGGGCCTTGGTCCAGCGCCAAACCACGGGCAAGGGTTGCCACGTGGAAATCCCGATGTTCGAAACCATGGTGTCGTTCAATTTCGTCGAGCACATGTTTGGCGCCCATTTCACGCCGCCGGCCTCAGACCCAGGCTACACCCGAATGCTGGCCGCCTGGCGCCGCCCCTACCCCACAGCGGATGGGTTTGTGAGTATGTTGCCGTACACAGATGCCCAGTGGCGGGCATTTTTCACCGCTGCGGGCGAACCACAACTGGCCACTGACCCACGCTTCACCGATTTGGCAGCAAGGACGACTCACATCATTGATTTGTATGCCGAGGCGGCACGCATCGCAGCCAAGCAAACCACCGCGTACTGGCTTGCCTTTGGTCTGGAGCACCAGATTCCAATGGCGCCAGTCAACACACTCAAAGATCTGCCGCAGGATCCACACTTGACAGCGGTTGGCCTGTTTGCCGCGCTCCAAGATGAACGCATGGGGCGGGTGAACTTTGCGGGTGTTCCGGTCAAATTTGATGGCGCGCGCCCACCAGTTCAGATGCCGCCCCGCCTAGGCGAGCACACCCAATCTATTCTGACCTCTTTGGGCTACTCAGCCCAAGATGTGGAACGACTGTGCCAAACCGGCGCCACATTCACCTCCCCCCACCTCACCCCAAAGCAACCATGACAACAGTCACCCGACTTGGCCAAGGCGCCTATTGGCAAGACCTCACGGTAGGCCAGCGCTTTGACACATTCTCCCGAACCATCACCGAGACCGATTTGGTCAACTTCATCTCATGCACGGGTATGCTCGAGGCCATCTTTATTGATGCGGATTACCCTGACGGCGCCATTTCAGGGCGAGTCGTGCCCGGCGCGCTAACCTATACCTTGATCGAAGGCTTGATCCTTCAAACCATGATTCAAGGGACGGGCTTGGCGATGCTCGAGCTGAATCAAACGATCCACGCGCCGGTCTTTGTCGGCGACTCGATCCGCGCGGACATCGAAGTCACAGGTATCCGTCCCACCTCAAAACACAACCGAGCGGTGGTCGACTCAAGCATCTCGATCTACAACCAACACGACACCCTGGTCATGCACTACCGCGCCCGGCGATTGTTGGCAGGCCAGCCTCATGCGTCTTGAAACAAGGATTCGGAGATTAAAGTGAACTTTAACTTTAGTGATGAGCAACTCGCTCTCAAAGCCGGCATTGAACGCATTTGCGCCCAGTTCGGTGATGACTATTGGCTGCACAAGGACACCGAGGGCGGCTTCCCAACGGAGCTGCACCAATCCCTGGCTCAAAGCGGGTTCTTGGGCGTGTGCATTCCCGAGGCCTACGGCGGTTCGGGACTCGGCATCACAGAGGCCGCATTGATGATGCAAACGATCAGCGCCTCAGGCGCCGGTTTGTCAGGGGCGTCAGCGGTCCATATGAACATTTTTGGCCTCTCTCCAGTGGTGATGTTTGGCACCGATGAGCAAAAGCAGCGAATGCTCCCTCCCCTCGTTCGCGGCGAAGAACGCGCCTGTTTTGCAGTCACCGAACCGAACACAGGGCTGAACACCACGCAGCTCAAAACCAGAGCCGTGCGCCAAGGCGATCACTACGTTGTGCACGGCGAAAAGGTGTGGATATCGACCGCTCAGGTCGCCGAAAAAGTGCTGTTACTGGCGCGCACCACCCCACTAGAAGAGGTGACCAATCACACCGACGGGCTGAGTTTGTTCTACACCACGCTGGATCGCAGTTGTGTCGAAGTGCGTGAAATCCCCAAAATGGGTCGCAAAGCGGTGGACAGCAACCAAGTGTTCATTGATGGTCTGCGCATCCCGATCGAAGACCGCATTGGAGAGGAAGGCAAGGGCTTCAAGTACATCCTGCATGGCATGAACCCCGAGCGCATTTTGATTGCTGCTGAAGCGGTGGGTTTGGGTCAAATTGCCTTAAAAAAGGCCACCCAATATGCCGGGGAGCGCGTGGTGTTTAACCGCCCAATTGGCAAAAATCAGGCCATCCAACACCCCTTGGCCGAATGCTGGATGCACTTGCAAGCCGCGGAGCTCATGGTCTACAAGGCGGCGGACCTGTTCGATCGCGCAGAGCCCTGCGGCGCCGAAGCCAACGCAGCCAAGTTTTTGGGCGCAGAAGCTGGCTATCAAACGTGCTTGCAAGCCGTGATGACCCATGGCGGCTTCGGTTACGCCAAGGAGTACCACGTTGAGCGCTACTTGCGCGAGAGTTTGATCCCGCGCATTGCCCCAATCAGCCCTCAATTGATATTGAGCTTCATCGCCGAGCGTGTACTGGGCCTACCCAAGTCGTATTGAAGACCCCGCACGCCATGAAAACCATCTCTCATTTGCGCGACATCCTCGCCCAACTGCCCCCACAACCCACCATCGTCTTGCACTCTGGCTTTGCCGAGCCTGCGTTGCTGGCCCAGCAGCTTGCAGACATGGCGAGTGACATTTCTGGAGCCAAAGTTTATGTATTCATGCCCATGGGTGAAGCCCCTTATGCCAGCCTGCAAGCCACACGGCACTTGCGTGTGGAGGCGTTTTTTCCAGGTAAGGCGCTGAGACAGCCCATTGCGCAAGGACTCGTCCAACCCAATTTCACTCGATTTTCTCAAGTCCCTGAACAGTTCAACTCTGGTCGCATCCAAGCCGACCTGTTGCTGCTGCAGGTTTCCACCGCAGGCCCAGAAGGACTGCACTCGCTGGGCATCTCGCTTGATTACATGGCAGCCGTCTTGGCCCAACAACCCATGATCGTGGCGGAGATCAATGCGCAGATGCCCCGAACCCACAGCCCCGTGCAACTGCCAAGTGACGCCATCACTGCCGCCATCGAAGTGAATGTGCCGCTGCATGAGGCTGCACCCGCTCAAGGGGATCAACTGGAGCTCGACATAGCCCAGCACATTGCTGGGTTGGTGCGCTCTGGCGACGTGTTGCAGTTGGGCATTGGCGCATTGCCGGACATGGTGCTTGCACAATTAGGACACCTGCGGCACTTGGGACTGCACAGTGGCATCGTGACAGATGCTGTGCGACCGCTGATCGAGTCTGGCGTGATCGACAACAGCACAAAGCGCGAGCACGCTGGCAAATGCATCACCACCATGGCTGGTGGCACGGCGGACTTTTACCGTTACTTGGATGGCCACCCTTTGTTTGAGTTTCATCCCTGCAACCACACCCACGCGCAGGCGACTTTGTCGCGCATTGAAGGGCTTTGTTGCATCAACAGCGTCTTGCAAGTGGACCTCAATGGCAATGCCAATGCCCAAACCATGGGCGGTCGCTTGATCGCCACGCCCGGAGGGCTGTTGGACTTTGCTCAAGGGGCATCTCGGGCACCTCGAGGCAAAAGCATCATTGCGCTGCGCAGCGCCAACAGGGACGCCACGGTCAGCAACATCGTGGCTGCGTTCGATCCAAACACCCCGCGTAGCCTCACAGCAGGAGACCTTGACTACATCGTGACGGAATACGGTGTGGCAGCGGTCCGCGGCGTGTCGCCTGCCCAATTGAAGCGCAACCTTGGCGCCATTGCACACCCCAACTTCAGGGATTTGCTCTCATGATGAACCCACTGAATCTCACCTTTGTTCCAGCCGAAGACGAAGCCATTCGGGCTGAGGTGCGGCAATTCCTCCAGGGCGCGCTGCGCGACCTGAGTCCCGCACAAAGGGCCCGCTCATGGATGGGTTTTGACGCCGACTTCAGTCGAGCCATGGCTGCGCAAGGCTGGCTGGGGCTGACCCTGCCCAAGGCGTATGGGGGGCATGGCCGCAGCGCCTTCACCCGCTACGTCGTGGTCGAGGAAATGCTCAACGCAGGTGCGCCTGTGTCAGCCCATTGGATCGCCGATCGACAAAGCGGCCCGCTGCTGCTGAAGTACGGCACCGAGGCACAAAAACAGTTCTACCTGCCCAAGATATGCCGGGCTGAGGCGTTTTTTTGCATCGGCATGAGCGAGCCCAACAGCGGCTCGGACCTGGCCAGCGTCACCACGCGGGCGACCGCCAATGCGGACGGCTGGTTGCTCAATGGCCGCAAGGTCTGGACCACCAACGCATTCAGATCCCACTACATGATCGCGTTGGTGCGCACGTCTGGTCAGGCCACTGACCGACACGCAGGTCTCTCACAAGTCATCGTCGACTTGAGTTTGCCAGGCGTCAGTATCAAGCCCATTCGCGACTTGACGGGCGACGAGCACTTCTCAGAGGTGACGTTTGACAACGTCCAACTCCCACCCGATGCGCTGATTGGTCAGGAAGGCTCAGGCTGGGAGCAAGTGGTCTCTGAACTCGCGTTTGAGCGCAGTGGACCCGAGCGGATTTATTCCAGCGTCGTGCTGCTCAATACTTGGTTGGATTTCTTGCGCAAGGATCAGGAACAAGGCAAAGCCCACGCCCCATTGGTGGGACGGCTGTTCAGCCACCTGAGCGTCTTGCGTGCGATGGGCATCTCGTTGATTTCACAATTGGCCGAGGGCAAAAGCCCCGTGGTTGAGGCCGCACTGGTGAAAGACCTGGGCACCCAATTTGAACAAGAACTGCCCCTCCTCATCGGGGCCGCTCTGGGGGATCACCCAGGCCGCCCGATTCCACAAGCCCTGCAGCAAACATTGGCCTATGTGACGCAAATTGCGCCGTCTTACTCGCTGCGAGGCGGTACCCGAGAAATATTGCGCGGCATGATTGCTCGCGGTTTGGGATTGAGGTGAAGCCATGAACCAAGACATCATTGACGCCGTACACCAGTTGCTCAAGCACCATTGCTCGAGCGCCTTGATTCAAAGCATTGAGGCAGGAGGAGACTGGCGCGCACTCTGGCACACGCTTGAATCCTCGGGCTTCACCGACGCCTTGGTCAGTGAATCCATGGGTGGTGCCGGGCTCGCCACCCAAGAGGTCTTGGGCGTGGCGATCTGCAGCGGCCAGCACGCTCTGCCCTTGCCCTGGGCGCACACCATGGTGGCGCGAGGTCTATTGAGCGCGCATGGCATCGTGCCGCCCACAGGTCCGCTCACCACGGCAGAGTCTGCCGTGCTCGTCACCCCGACCGAAGTCTGCGCGCAAGTGCCGTGGGGTCGGGTGGCTGACCACGCAATCCTGATGTTCCAAGGACAGGCCTGGCTGGTGAGCGCCAACCATGCGCACATCACACCCAGTGGCGGCCCTGGCAGCTTAGATGCGCAGTGGACCTGGACCCAATGGCCGATCGCCGACGCCGTGCAGTTACCCCAAGCAGCCTGGTGCGAGTGGGCCGCCGCAACCTCTGCGGCCCTGATGGCTGGGGCCTTGGAGTGGTCATTCGAACTCAGCCAACAATACGCCAATGAGCGTGTGCAATTCGGCAAGCCTATCTCGAAAATTCAAGTCATCCAGCAACAGCTCAGTGTGATGGCCGAACATGTCTTTGCCGCTCGAATGGCCGCCCAAATCGGTTGGCACTTGGGGTTCAATCATCACTCGTGGGAGGCCTTGGCCATTGCCAAGCAGCGCACCAGTGACGCGGTCACCGTCTGCGCGCCGATTGCCCACGCGGTGCATGGTGCCATGGGGTTCACGGCAGAGTACGCCTTGCAACTGCGTACCCGCCGACTGCACGAATGGCGTTTGCATTTCGGCAGCGAACAGCATTGGGCGCGTCAGCTGGGGGAGCAGTTGTTGCTCACACAAGGCGACACCCTCAGTGCGGCCATTGCAGTGCTGGAGCCTCAATGAGGCGACAGGCTAGACTGGCGCCTAAATTTAGGTATTTCAGACTGCACCTCCCATGACTGACCGCTATGCCGTGATCGGCAACCCGATTGCCCAATCCAAGTCACCAACGATCCACCTCGGCTTCGCTGAGGTGTCAGGGCAAGACTTGAGTTACGAAAAAATAGAAGGCCCCATCGGCGGCTTTCAGGCCACCGTCGACGCGTTTCGCGCTTCTGGTGGTTTGGGCTTGAACGTCACGGTGCCATTCAAACTCGATGCGCTGGCTTACGCCACCGACGCGAGTGTGGCCGCCAAACAGTGCGGCGCCGCCAATGCCCTGAAGTTCGACGGCGAACGCGTGTGGGCAGAGAACTTCGATGGCGTGGGCTTGACCCGGGACATCGTCCACAACCTGGAGTGCCCCATCAAAGGCAAACGGGTGCTGATCCTGGGTGCGGGTGGTGCGACCCGAGGGATGTTGTTGCCGTTTCTGAACGAGGAGCCTGCCACCCTGGTCATCGCGAACCGGGACGTGAGCAAGGCACACGCGATCGCCCAACTGGCCAGCGTTCAGAGCCATGTCCACGGCTGTAGTTACGACGAATTAGGCGACGAGTCTTTTGATTTGATTTTCAATGCGACGTCTGCCAGTCTGTTTGGCGATGCACTGCCGATTTCAGGGCAAGTCTTTAGATCCAGCGCATTGGCCTACGACTTGGCGTATGGCAAAGGGCTCACGCCATTTTTAAAGCAGGCTCAGGACGCTGGGGTCGAGCGCATCGCTGACGGCGTTGGGATGTTGGTTGAGCAAGCAGCCGAAGCCTTCGCTTGGTGGCGTGGCATCCGACCGCAAACCGCCTCCATGATCCGGCACCTCACCGTGCCTTTGGTCTGAGGGCGCGCCTGGCCATCGCCAGTTGGGTCCCCAAGCAGATTGCGCCACGCCTTTGTGGGCGCGATCCGCGCAGCAGGCAACCCACACAAAACCTTTCCATTCTCGTATGCAGCCAGACTGCCCCACATCAGGAATTGCCCGGTTGACGCGCGCTGGCTCGGCCAGTACATTGACTTGGCACCGATTGAAAACGATGACCAAGCGGTGTCATGCAGAGGGTAAGACCTCTGCGATTGGAGATGCATCCATGCATCTCGCGCCAGAGACTTCAGGTCCCGTGATGGCGCCCCAAGCCGGGTGACTGACCACCTGGCCAGCCCGACGGCCAGCTTTCAGAGCGGTCGCCGGGCTTCTGTTTTTGGGGGTCCCATACCCGCACCACATACCGATCAGTGGCGATGGCCGCTTGACGGTAAAATCGCCTGATCGCGACGCTTGGCCGTCGACCATCTCTCTCCGCGCCATTGCGCCCTCTACCCTCCACAAACATCACCTCAGGCTGCGCTCATTTGGAATGCTCGCCGAGGGGAATGACCACTGCCGACACGGGTCGGAACAGCACACCCAGATGACACTTCACTCGATTCGCCAAGATTGGTTCTCCAACGTACGCAACGACATTTTGGCCGGCTTGGTTGTCGCCCTGGCCTTGATTCCCGAAGCCATTGCCTTCTCAATCATCGCTGGCGTTGACCCCAAAGTTGGCTTGTATGCCTCTTTTTCAATGGCCACCATCATTGCGTTTGCAGGCGGTCGCCCTGCGATGATTTCTGCCGCCACTGGCGCCATGGCGCTGGTGATTGCCTCACTGGTGCGGGACCACGGGTTGCAATATCTGTTGACGGCAACCGTGCTGACAGGGTTGCTGCAGGTGCTAGCAGGATGGGCCCAGCTGGGCAGGCTGATGCGCTTTGTCTCGCGCAGTGTGGTCACTGGGTTTGTCAACGCGCTGGCGATTTTGATCTTCATGGCCCAGCTTCCTGAACTCACAGATGTCACCTGGCACGTCTACGCCATGACAGCCACGGGCTTGGTGATCATTTACGGACTGCCTTATCTG
>JBEAPX010000207.1:0-5094 GCA_041164205.1 Pseudomonadota bacterium | reverse complement strand
TATTTGACTTAGTGCGTTCATTGGGAGGTCTCCGATGGCGCACTGATGCGGAAATCGACTGCCAAGTCGGGGGCGGGGTAATGAAACCGCACGGGCCCATCGGCGCTCGCACTCACAAATTGCTGCACGAGGGGGTCTAGGCAATCGCGGACCTGTTCTGGTGTGCCTTGGGTCGCGATGCGGCCATTGGCCAAAATCACCACGTGATCTGCGATTCGAAACGTCTCCTCTAAATCGTGGGACACGATCACGCTGGTCAACCCCAAGGCGTCATTCAATTGGCGAATGAGCTGCGCTGCCGTACCCAGTGAAATCGGGTCTAGGCCAGCAAAGGGCTCGTCATACATCATCAACTCAGGATCCAATGCCATGGCCCTGGCCAGCGCGACACGCCGAGCCATACCACCTGAAATGTCTGCTGGATAGAGGTCGCGGGCACCGCGAAGCCCGACCGCATTCAACTTGAGCAACACGATGTCTCGGATCAGTTTTTCAGGCAGTTGCGTGTGTTCGCGAAGGGGGAATGCCACGTTGTCAAACACCGTTAAATCCGTGAACAGCGCACCAAACTGAAACAGCATCCCCATCCGACGGCGCAACCCATAGAGCGTCTGGTGACTGGCCCCGTGAAGACTCTGACCGAATACCCGCACTTGGCCCGATTGCGCCTGAATTTGCCCGCCGATCAATCGCAGGAGGGTGGTCTTGCCCCCGCCCGACGCCCCCATCAAGGCCGTGACTTTGCCCTTAGGAATTTGCAGGCTGACGCCCTGCAATATCGGCGACTGTGGCTGATACGCAAAGTGAACCTGATCGAACTCAGCCAGCACGGATGACGACACTACAAAATCCCCGGATCATTGAATGGCACCGATGGATGCCAGGCGAAGGGCTATAAAACCGCTACACCAATGATAAATGATGCATCTGTGCCGGGATTGGTGTGACACCCCACTGATCTTGTGGAATCAAGGTGAGGTGTCAGTCCATCAGCTGTTAGCGCGGCAGTGCGGTTTCGCCCATCAAAAACTCATCGATGGCTCGCGCGGCTTGTCGGCCTTCTCGAATCGCCCAAACGACCAAACTTTGTCCACGGCGCATATCCCCCGCAGCAAACACTTTGTCGACATTGGTGGCGTACCCATTGACTTCCTCGGTCGATGCCTGAGCGTTGCCGCGGCCGTCTTTGGCCACCCCAAATGCGTCCAGCACGGACGCCATGGGGTTGGTGAAACCCATGGCCAACAAGACCAGGTCAGCCTTGACGTCTTTTTCAGTCCCTGGCACTTCTTCGAGCTTGCCGTTCTTGAACTCAACCTCGACGGTCTTGAGCCCCTTGACCTGACCATTCTCACCATAGAACAATTTGGTCGACACGGCGAATTCGCGGGTGCAACCTTCTTCATGGCTGCTGCTGGTGCGCAGCTTCAATGGCCAATAGGGCCAAATCATGGCTTTGTTTTCTTGCTCTGGCGGCATCGGCATGACTTCAAACTGCACGACGCTGGCCGCGCCATGGCGGTTGCTGGTGCCCACACAATCGCTGCCCGTGTCGCCGCCGCCAATCACGACCACGTGCTTGCCATCGGCTCGGATTGGATTGGGGAAATCATCTCCTGCATTGATTTTGTTTTGCTGCTGCAGCAATTCCAACGCAAAGTGAATGCCATTCAATTCGCGCCCAGGCACTGGTAGGTCGCGCGGTTGTTCCGATCCGCCGGTCAACAGCACGGCATCGAATTCAGCCAGCACTTGCTCGGCCTGAATCGTTTCCTTTGACCAGTTGTAAACCTTGGTGTCTGCGGGCCAAGCGCCAACCAGCACGCCTGTGCGGAAGGTCACGCCCTCAGCTTCCATCTGCTCGACGCGGCGATCAATGTGCGACTTCTCCATCTTGAAGTCTGGGATTCCATATCGCAACAAACCACCCACTCGGTCGTTCTTTTCAAACAGGGTGACATCGTGACCCGCGCGCGCGAGCTGTTGAGCCGCAGCCATACCGGCAGGGCCAGCGCCCACCACGGCGATCTTTTTACCGGTCTTGCGGCTGGCGGGCTCAGGCACCACCCAGCCCTCGGCCCAGGCACGGTCAATGATCGCGTGCTCGATGGACTTGATGCCAACGGCGTCGCTGTTGAAATTCAACGTACACGCTGCCTCGCATGGCGCAGGGCAAATGCGGCCTGTGAATTCGGGGAAATTATTGGTGGAATGCAAGACATCAATGGCATGGCGCCATTGCTTGCGATACACCAGATCGTTGAAGTCGGGGATGATGTTGTTCACCGGGCAACCGTTGTTACAAAACGGCGTGCCGCAGTCCATGCACCGAGCAGCCTGCACCGAAGCGCTGCTCTCATCCAGACCAATCACAAACTCTTTGTAGTGTTTGACACGCTTTGCGGGATCTTCGTAACCCTCGTCGATGCGCTCAAACTCCATGAATCCTGTCGCTTTTCCCATGATCAATTCCTTTGATGCTTAGGCTGATGCTTTCGCGGATGACTTCTCTTTGGCCACGGCGTTTGGCTTGGCTTGCATTTCACCCAAAGCCCGCTTGTACTCGTGAGGGAACACCTTCACGAATTTAGCCCGCGCCTGCTCCCAATGATCCAGTAGGTCTCGTGCACGCTTTGAGCCGGTCAAGCGCAGGTGCTCACTGATCATCTTCTTCAATTGCGCCTCGTCGCTTTGACCGCGGTGCCACACCGCCACGTCCATTTGCGCCTTTTGCTCCGACTCTTTGAGGACCGGATCCAAGGCCACCATCGCTTGGTTGCAGCGCTGGTGGAATGTGCCGTCTTCGTCATACACATAAGCCACGCCACCGCTCATACCTGCGGCAAAGTTTCGGCCTGTGACGCCGAGCACGGCGACCGTACCACCGGTCATGTATTCACAACCGTGGTCACCCGTGCCCTCCACAACCGCTTGTGCGCCGGAAAGTCGAACGGCAAAGCGCTCGCCTGCCACGCCGCTGAAGTAGGCCTCGCCACGGGTGGCTCCGTAGAGCACAGTGTTGCCCACAATGATGTTGTTGGCTGCATCGCCCCTGAAGTCCAAGCTTGGACGCACGATGATGCGCCCGCCGCTCAACCCTTTACCGGTGTAGTCGTTTGCCTCACCGACCAAACTCAAGGTGATGCCGTTCGCCAGGAACGCACCAAATGACTGGCCACCGGTGCCCTCAAGCTGGATGTGCAAAGTGTCATCCGGCAGGCCCTCTGGACGCAAACGAACCAGTTCACCAGACAACATCGCGCCAACGGTGCGGTTGACGTTGCGCGCTTGGTCCATGAATTTGACTTTTTCACCTTTGTCCAAGGCCGCGCGGGACTTCTCGATCAAGCGCTGATCCAAGGCCTTCTCCAAACCATGGTCTTGCGTTTCGGTGTGATAACGCGACACCTCTGCGGGCATTGGGGGCTGATAGAACAGACGCGAAAAGTCCAGTCCTTTGGCCTTCCAATGGTCCACACCCTTGCGGGTATCCAGCAGGTCAGCGCGTCCGATCAGCTCGTCAAAATGGCGAATGCCCAGCTGCGCCATGATTTGACGGACCTCTTCAGCAATGAAGAAGAAATAGTTCACCACGTGCTCGGGCTGACCCGTGAACTTTTTACGCAATTCAGGGTCTTGAGTCGCAACACCCACGGGGCAGGTGTTCAAGTGGCATTTGCGCATCATGATGCAGCCTTCGACCACCAGAGGAGCGGTCGCAAAACCAAACTCGTCCGCGCCCAGCAAGGCCCCAATCACTACGTCGCGACCTGTCTTCATTTGGCCGTCGGCTTGCAACCGAACGCGACCACGCAAGCGGTTCATGACCAGCGTTTGTTGGGTCTCGGCCAAACCGATTTCCCAAGGCGAGCCGGCATGTTTGATCGAGCTCAACGGCGACGCACCCGTGCCACCATCATGGCCCGCGATGACAATGTGATCGGCTTTGGCCTTGGTGACGCCGGCGGCGATGGTGCCCACGCCAATTTCCGATACCAGCTTGACCGAAATATCAGCCCGGCTGTTCACGTTCTTGAGGTCGTGAATCAATTGCGCCAGGTCTTCAATCGAATAAATGTCGTGGTGCGGCGGCGGCGAAATCAAGCCCACGCCTGGCACTGAATAGCGCAGTTCACCGATGTATTCGCTGACTTTGCCACCAGGCAACTGACCGCCTTCTCCGGGCTTTGCGCCCTGCGCCATCTTGATCTGGATTTGATCAGCGCTGGAGAGGTATTCGGCCGTCACGCCAAATCGACCAGAGGCCACTTGTTTGATGCGTGACCGCAAGCTGTCGCCCTCTTGCAAAGGCACATCTTTGGCAATCCGACTTTCGCCCAGGATCGATGCGAAGCTTTCACCACTCTTGATGGGAATGCCCTTCAGCTCGTTGCGATAGCGGGCGGGGTCTTCGCCACCCTCGCCGGTGTTGCTCTTGCCGCCGATGCGGTTCATCGCAACGGCCAAAGTGGCATGGGCCTCGGTGGAGATTGAGCCCAGGGACATGGCCCCCGTAGCGAAGCGTTTGACGATCTCGGTGGCGGGCTCCACTTCGTCCACAGCGATGGCTTTGGACGGATCTACTTTGAACTCAAACAAGCCACGCAAGGTCATGTGGCGGCGCGTTTGGTCGTTGATGATCTGTGCGTATTCTTTGTAGGTGTTCCAGTTGTTCGCGCGCGTGCTGTGTTGCAGCTTAGCAATGGCGTCTGGTGTCCACATATGCTCTTCGCCACGTGCACGCCATTCGTACTCACCGCCTGAATCCAACATATTGGCGAGGATTTGCTTGTCGCCATAGGCATCCATGTGCCGGCGCAAAGCTTCTTCGGCAATCTCAAACACACCGATGCCCTCAACCTTGCTCGGCGTCCCAGGGAAGTACTTGTCGATGGTTTGGGAGTTCAAGCCGATGGCTTCAAACAATTGCGCACCGCAATAGCTCATGTAGGTTGACACGCCCATTTTGGACATGATTTTTGACAACCCTTTGCCAATCGCTTTGACGTAGTTCGCAATGGCTTTCTCTGGTGACAAATCACCAGGCAAATCTTTGTGCATTTGCGCCAAGGTTTCCATCGCCAAATAGGGGTG
>JBEAPX010000206.1:0-8715 GCA_041164205.1 Pseudomonadota bacterium | reverse complement strand
CTGACCTCGGGGGCACGACACTCGGCTCACCACAGCGCTGTGAGTCGGCCTTCGTTCAAACGCCAAGCGTGGTCCGCCATGGCCTCGGCATCCGCCTGATCGTGGGTCACCAAAATACACGTCATGCCATGGGCTTTGAACCACGCTTTGAATTCATCGCGCAATTGAGCGCGTCGCTCGGCATCCAGCGCTGAAAAAGGCTCGTCCAGCAACAGCAGCTCAGGCTGGGTCACCCACGCCCGAGCCAATGCCACTCTCTGTTGTTCACCGCCAGACAAGGACAACACATGAGACCGCGCTCGGTCCGCCAGCCCCATCGCCTCCAAAGCGACCCGGGCTTGTGCGCGGGCCTCCTGTTTAGACTGGCCTTGTTCACGCAAGCCAAACGCGACATTGTCTTGCACATTCAGGTGCGTGAACAACGCAAAGTCCTGAAACATCAACGCAAAACGCCGGCGCTCTGGCGGCCAATCGGTGATGGCGCGCTCGTCCCACAAGATGTCGCCATGATCGGGCACATCCAGGCCGGCGATCAAACGCAACAAGGTCGACTTTCCGCTGCCAGATGGTCCCAACAAGGCAACCGTTTGGCCGCGGGGAATGCGCCAATTCAAGTGGTCTGCGATCACCCCATGAGATTGGCCCCGTGCATCTGCCCAGGAATGGGTCAGCCCGCGCAACTCAAGCATCTGGCACCTCAGTCCATCTGCGGGCAACGGGTCGCCTTGACCCCATCGACGGCTCAATCAGTGCAAACATCATCAATGACATGACCATCAGTGTCGCAGACATCACCCAGGCCGCCTCCACATTGAGTGCCCCGGGGCGACCCAGCAACTGATAAATATAGGTCGATAGCGTCAGCCATTCAGGCCTTGCCAAAAGGAGCGTGACGGCGAACTCTCCCACCATCGTGGCGGCGGCAAATGCCACACCACGCCTCCAACTTGGGACGATTTGTGGCCATACCACTCGCCAAAAAGCCCGCCAAGGGCTTGCCCCGAGCGTGCGAGCGGCGTCCACCCATCTCGGTGACACCCGCTGCACTGCCTGAGCAACAGGCGTGGCCACCAAGGGAATAGCCAGCAATGCATACGCACACACCAGGACCCACAGCTGATCCATCCACTGAGGCCAAAGCAGCAACAATCCAAACGCCACCATGATGGGCGAGACCACCAGCGGCACCATGCCCAATGCGCGCCAGCCAACGCTGCGCTGCGCGGCCCAACCGTGGATGGCCCCCAACGTCGCTGCGAGCACCAATCCCATCGCGGTGAAGCGGACAGTGTTGGTCAGAGCGAGTGCAGCGTCGCCACTCCATGCGTGAGCCCACGCGGCTGGGCTGGCTTGCCATGCTCGCCAAGCCAACGCAAGCAATGGCCCAAAGTTGAACACCAACAGCGCGGCGATGGTCAGGCCGACGGGCCATGCCGACCACGCCCATCGGGCACGCCTTGGGTGTACCGGGTCGCCTCGCAACCGGTCGCGTTGGCCCACGCTCAACGTGGCATAGATCAGCACCACCCCACTCGCTAAAAGCAACATCCACAGCGCCAACACACTCGCCACGGCCAAGTCCAAGTCGTAGGCCACACGGGTGTAAATCTCTACCTCTGCGGTGGCCCACCGTTGACCGCCCAATAACAGCGCCAAACCGAATCCGCTAAGACAGTACAAAAACACCAAACACGCGGCCGCCCAAATGGACGATTGCGCCGTGGGCCACTCAAGCCGCCAAAACGCTCGCCAAGGTGTCGCACCGAGGCTTCGGGCTGCCGCCAACCGGCTGGCACTGACCGCGTCAAAGCCAGTCATGGCGCCCCGCACCATCAAACACAGGTTAAAAAACAAGTTGCCGAGAATCAGCAACACAGGGCCTTCCTCTGCGATCCAACGCCACATGGCCAAGACGCCCAAGGCAGCGACCAGGGTGGGCACCACAAATGGCAGCATCAAGGCACGCACCCACCAGTCTCGTCCCCAAAAATGCCAACGCACCAATACCCACCCCATCGGTACGCCCATTAGCATGGCCACGGCTGTGGTGACTGCAGCTTGGGTCAGCGACCACACCATGCGATCGCGCAAATAAGGGTCTTGCCAAGGCTGCAGCCACAGAGAGACCCCGCCTTCTTGCACTTGCGACCACCCCTCCCAACCAAGGCGAGCCACCGGCCACAGGGCCCAGAACACGATGAACACCAGCGGCAAAACACCCCACCACAAGGAGGGATCGAGGCCACTTGAGCGCCGCGCGCGTCCGGCACTGAGGGGCAACGTGGATTTCACTTGAAACATACCGCCAGACCACTGTGCCGACAAAGCAAGGGAGACTGAGCGCGAGACACCGCCATGGACGACTTAACGCAGCACCACATCTGCAAAGCGCTGGCGCCACGCTTTGGCGGAATCGTTCAAAGTGACCGTGCTCAAAGCCTGGGCAGTGGGCACATCCCCTACGTGCTGCATCACCGGGTCGAGCGCAACCCCCCCCTGTGCGGGCCACATCCACATCGTGGTTTGAAGCGCAGACTGCACTTCGGCGCTTCGCATGAAGCGCATGAACTGGCCGGCAAGTTCAGGGTGGCGACCGCCTTTGAGCAGCGCAATGCCTTCGACTTGAACGAAGACGGCCCCTGGCAAAGACACATTGCGCGTTGGGGAAGTGTCGATCTTCTTCTCGCTGTAGAACACTTCGGCCGCCGGACTGGTGGCGTAGCTCACCACCAAAGGTCGGGTGCCACCATTGCGCGTGAACTCTTTGTAATAGGCGTCACTCCAGCTGTTGGCGACTTTGACACCGCCTTGGCGCAACTGTTTCCACCAGTCCCAGACCTGGTCACCTTTGGCAGCCACGGTCGCGGCCAAAAATGCCATTCCCGGACTTGAAGTCGCCGGATTTTGGACCACCAGCAAGCGTGCGTATTGGGGTTGCGCCAGATCGTCTAAACGGGTGGGCAAAGGCATCTGTTGGGCCTCAAACCAGGCTTTGTCCGCGTTCAAGGTGACGTGCCCCCAGTCCACCGGCATCCAGTCTGCTGCGCCGACCACAGCCGGAGCAGCCAAGGCTAGGGCGTCACTGACTTTGAGCTCTCTCACCGAGGCTGGAAGTGGCGCCAAAATGCCCGCACTGCGGGCGCGCCCCAATAGGCTGTTGTCGATTCCATAGACCACATCGCCAATGGGCTGCCCTTTGGTCAAAATCAGCTTATTGACCATGGCGCCAGCATCCCCTGCTTTGACCAAGCGAAGTGTCACGCCATGGGCCTTTTCGAACTGCTCCAGCAATGGTTTGGGCAAGTCAAAGGAGTCGTGGGTCACCACACGCAACTCGGTGGCATCGGCATTGGCATGGGCGCTGGCCAACGCTCCCACAACAATCAAGCCGCGCAAAGCACGCGTCAAAGAGGCAGAAAATAGCATGGTCTTGGTGTCCTTTGGCAATAAAAAAGGCCACGCAAGAGGCGCGGCCAGATTCAACAAAGGAGACCCACTTGGGTCATCATGCTGAGGCACATCACGCTTCCTACGCTGGCATTAACCAGATCAGGTCATTGGGGACTCTCTCAGCCTAAGCACAGCTCTGGCACCCCCGGTGACAGCCTTTATTCTACGCTGACTCGGGCGAATGCCGCACTCAACCCCATACACGGATGCTTGATGGGTTGGCTCAAAACGCGCCCAACGAGGGCTAGAATGGCTCGGCGCGGTATACAAAACCGCCACCAACCTCAAAAAAATGGAGAACTCTATGTTGAAAAAATCCCTGCTGCTGGGCGCGATCGTGTTGGGTCTGAGCTCAACCGTGATGGCCAAAGACTGGAAACAAGTGCGTGTGGCCGTTGACCTGACCTACAAGCCCTTCACCTACAAAACCGATGACGGCAAACCCACCGGTTTTGACGTCGACGTGGCCAATGCGTTGTGCAAAGAAATCAAAGCCAAGTGCGTTTTTGTGGAACAAGTGTGGGATTCAATGATCCCCGGTCTGCAAGCCCGCAAGTACGACGCCATCATCTCTTCCATGTCGATCACTGAAGAGCGCGCCAAAGTGGTGGACTTCACCACCAAGTACTACAACACGCCTTCCAAAATCGTGGTGAAAAATACCGTCAAAACGGACGGCACACCTGCCAGCTTGAAAGGCAAAAACATCGGCGTACTCAAGGGCTCAACCCAAGAGGCATACGCCATGGGCGAACTCAAGCCTGCTGGCGTCAATGTGGTGAGCTACGAAGCGCAAGACCAGGTTTATCTGGACATGAAAGCTGGCCGCCTGGAGGGTACCGTGGCTGATGTGCTTGAAGTTCAGGGCGGTTTCCTGGACACAGCTGACGGCAAAGACTACGGTTTTGTTGGCAAACCCCTGGCCAGCTTCGTCAAGTACTTCGGCACCGGTGCGGGTATTGCCGTGCGCAAGACCGACTCCGACTTGAAAGACAAGTTGAACGCTGGCATCAAGGCCATTCGTGCCAACGGCGAATGGCAAAAGGCCAGCGACAAGTACTTTAAAGGCTTGGACATCTGGGGCGAATAATCACCTGGCTTTGAGATAGGCAATACACCTGCCCATGTCCTCCGGCTACATCACCAGCATCTTTATCGGTACCTGGCTCACTTTTCAAGTGGCGTTGGGTTCCTTGCTGGTGGCTGTGGTCATGGGCCTGGCGGGTGCCACAGCCAAACTATCCGCCCAGCCCCTCTTGCGTGGCGTGGGCGGCGTGTATTCCACAGTGATTCGTGGCATCCCCGATTTGGTGCTGATGCTGCTGATTTTTTACGGTGGTCAAATCGGTCTCAACGCCTTGATTGATGCGTTGGGCAGCGACCACTACGTTGACATCAACCCCTTCATGGCTGGGGTGCTGACATTGGGCTTCATTTACGGAGCCTATATGACCGAAACATTTCGGGGCGCCATCTTGGCGATCCCCAAGGGGCAAGCTGAAGCGGGCTTGGCCTATGGCATGAGTCCCTTTCGCGTGTTCACCACCATTGTCTTGCCACAGATGGTGCGCTTGGCACTGCCCGGTTTCACCAACAATTGGCTGGTGTTACTGAAATCCACCGCCTTGGTCTCTTTGCTCGGACTGCAAGACTTGACCTATCTGGCCAAACAAGCGGGCGCCGCCGCGCGAGGCACGGTGCCGAATGCGCCTCTCCTGTTCATGGCGTTTGCTGCGCTGCTGTATTTGATTTTGTCGTCGATCTCAATGGTTGGTTTGCGCGTGCTTGAAAAGCGCTACAGCATGGGCGTCAAACGAGGGACGCTCTGATGCAGTTTGGCGTGATCTTCGAGCCTCAACATTTGGCGATGTACTTAGAAGGCACCGTGGTCGCGCTGCAGTTGCTGGTCGCGTGCTTGATCGTCGGAGGCGCGTTGGCTTTGCCTTTGTCGCTGATGCGGGTCTCCCCTCGCGCCTGGGTGGCAGGTCCTGTGTGGCTGTTCACCTACGTGATCCGCGGCACGCCGCTGCTGATTCAGCTGTACATCATTTACTACGGCATCGCTCAGTTGGATTGGATCCAAGACCGCTGGAACGATGTGTGGCCTTGGACTGCGTTCAAAAGTGCATTCTTCTGCGCGGTGCTGGCGTTCGCGATCAACACCTGTGCGTATACCGTCGAGATGTTGGCGGGTGCCATTCGCGACACCTCGGTCGGTGAAATTGAGGCCGCTCAGGCCATGGGTTTTTCTCGCTGGCAAACCGTCTGGCGCATCGTCTTGCCATCGGCTTTGCGCCGAACGCTGCCCGCCTACAGCAATGAGGTCATCATGATGCTGCACTCGACCTCCTTGGCGAGTGCCGTGCCAGCCGTGCTCGACATCACCGGAGCCGCCCGCACGATCTACTCTAAGTTTTACTTGCCTTTTGAAGCCTTCATCACCGCAGGCTTGATTTACCTGACGCTCACCTTCACGTTGGTGGGCCTGTTCCGTTGGGCTGAGGGACGCTGGATGGCTTATTTACAGCCTCGCTCCCACTGAACGACGAGCACACAACAGACTTCACGGACACGCGAGATGCACACGCAACGACACGTTTTATCCGGCTCAAACAGCGGCACTGAACGCAGTTTGGTGAGCTTGCACTACGGACGCCCAGGCAGCGGTCCCAAAGTCGTTTTGCAGACCGCCCTACACGCTGACGAGTTGCCGGGCATGGTCGTCTTGCACCACTTGCGCCAACGCCTTGAAGCACTCGAATCCAGCGGGCAGGTGTTGGGCGAAATCGTTTTGATTCCCATGGCCAATCCGATCGGATTAGACCAACAAGTGATGTACGCGCACCTGGGTCGGTTTGAGTTGAACACCATGGAGAACTTCAACCGCTACTACCCTGACTTGGCGTTGATGGTGGGTGAACAAGTCGGTCCCCTGCTCACCCAAGACCCAGACCACAACCGAGACGTGATTCGTGCGGCCATGCGCGAGCAGTTGGACCAAGCGCCATCGACGACCGAATTGGACAGTTTGCGCCGTGTCTTGATGCGTTTGGCCTGCGATGCTGACATCGCGCTGGATTTGCACTGTGACTTTGAAGCCGCTTTGCACCTATACGTCGAATACCCTTACCTCGACCAGACCGACGCGTTGAGTCGCTACTTGGGCGCCAAGGCGGTGCTGTGGGCCGAAGGCTTTGGCACGGGCCTGTGCTATGACGAAGCACTGAGTGGCGTGTGGTGGCGACTGGCGGCACGTTATCCCAACCACCCCATTCCTTTGGCGTGCTTGAGCTCGACCGTTGAGCTGCGTGGACAAACAGATGTGGGTGGCGCGGCGGCGGCTCAAGATGCCACGGCGATCGAACATTACCTGCAACACGTGGGAGCGCTCGCTGGCCACGCGCCAGCCATGCCCGCAGCCCTGTGTGAACCCACCCCTTTGGCAGGTTCTCAGACCTTGCACGCGCCTCATGCGGGTGTTGTTGACTACCAAGTTGCGGTCGGATCGAAAGTCAAAACCGGCGACCTGATTGCCTGGGTCATTGAGCCGGTGCAGGGCACATCCAGCGGCGTCTATGCACAAGTCGACGGCGTGCTGTATGCCCGCCACATATTGCGATGGGCTCACGCGGGCATGGACTTAGGCAAAATTGCTGGAGCGACCGCTTTCAAAACAGGCCCACTGCTCAGCCCATGACCTCATGCGTGGAGGCCCTCCCACCGCACTCACCTGAACTTTGAAACCACCCCTATGAGCCCACAACTTCAAGTCGACAACATCCACAAACGCTTCGCTCAAAACGAAGTGCTCAAAGGCGTGTCTCTGACGGCTCAATCCGGTGATGTCATTGCCATGATCGGGTCGAGTGGTTCTGGCAAATCTACGTTTTTGCGTTGCATCAACTTGCTCGAGCGGCCCCACCAAGGCGCCATCTCAGTCGAGGGCGAAGCCATGCAACTGCACGTGGCCAAAGACGGGATGCTGCAAGCGACTCAACCTCAACAGTTGCAACGGATGCGCAGCAAATTGGCCATGGTGTTCCAGCACTTCAACTTATGGTCACACCTGACTGTGCTTGAAAACATCACCAAGGCACCCATCGATGTTCTGGGGGTCAGCAAAGACGAAGCCATAGAGCGCGCACGCCGATACCTAGACAAAGTCGGCTTGGTCAACGTCGAGCACAAGTACCCCGCTCATATGTCCGGGGGACAACAACAACGCGTCGCCATCGCCAGGGCATTGGCCATGGAGCCTGCAGTGATGTTGTTTGACGAGCCCACTTCGGCGCTGGACCCAGAATTGGTAGGCGAAGTGTTGCGCGTGATGCGTGGCTTGGCCGAAGAAGGCAGAACCATGGTGGTGGTGACTCACGAAATGGGTTTTGCCCAAGAAGTGGCCAATCGCGTCATGTTTTTGCACCAAGGTCGAGTTGAGGAAGAAGGCGACCCACGCCAAGTGCTGAGCCAACCCAGCAGCGAACGACTGCAGCAGTTTCTCGCTGGCAGCCTCAAATAAGGCCGCTCACTGCCAACTCGAATTGGGTGGCACATCTCCGATGGGCTCCCCCAACGCCTCTCCCCACAGCCTCGAGTCTCTGGGCAAGCGGGCAGCCAAAAAATCCATTTGATCGCTCAAAATGCGGCGGTTTCTCAGGATGAAATCCTCCCACACACTGGGGACGTAAGGCACATAAAGCAGCGGCATTCGCGCTTGCTCGGGCGTGCGATTGCCTTTGCGGTGGTTGCACGAGCGACACGCGGTCACCACGTTGCGCCAATGATCTGGGCCTTTTTGGGCGGTTGGGATGATGTGCTCCCTGGTCAGCTCTTCTTCTGGGAAAAGCCCACCGCAATACGCGCAGGTGCAACGATCGCGTTGAAAGAGCTTGGCATTGGTTAAGGAGACTTTGGCCGCCAAAGGGTTGACCCGAGGCACCCCCTGCGTGCCGATGATGGAGCTGACCTGCACCACCGATTGCAGCCCAGTGCGGGCGTTGTGACCGCCTCGGAACACCGCGATGGTCTCGCCCAACTCCCATTGCACCTCGCCACAAGCGTAATGAATCACCGCCTCTTGTAAGGTGATCCAAGATTGCGGCAACCCATGTCCTGACAGCCTCAGCACTCTCACGCGACAACCCCTCCTAGAAGATGTTTCATGATGGGGCCGCGGGCATGGCGACCCCTGCCACGCTATAGTAGCGTGCAAATATGACAAGCGCATCACCTGTTTGACA
The DNA here is from genome assembly GCA_041164205.1 of Pseudomonadota bacterium. Lineage (GTDB taxonomy): Bacteria > Pseudomonadota > Gammaproteobacteria > Burkholderiales > Burkholderiaceae_C > RS62. The sequence goes on along the minus strand of JBEAPX010000206.1, from coordinate 25 downwards.
GCATGAACATTTTCCGTGGCCTGCC
>JBEAPX010000205.1:0-3200 GCA_041164205.1 Pseudomonadota bacterium | reverse complement strand
GGCTGACGACGGGCATGGTTTTGAGCAACGTTGGCCTCAGCACGTTTGAAGCGGTTTTCATGACGCTGGTGGTTTTTGCTGGCAGCGCTCAATTGGCCGCAGCGCCCTTGATATTGGTGGGGGCTCCTTTGTGGGTGATTTGGGCAACGGCGATCTGCGTGAATTTGAGATTCATCGTTTTTTCGGCCCACATGCAGCCGTATTTGGCTCATTTGAGTCGAGGGCGGCGCCTGTTGTACAGCTATATCTTGGGCGATTTGTCCTATGTTTTATTCACCAAGCGTTACCACCATCCTGGGCGAGATGATGGGGAGCGTGAAGCCCACGAGGCTTATTGGCTGGGCAGCATCGTGACCAATTGGGTGGCGTGGATGGTGGGAAGTATGGCGGGCATTGCGTTGGCAAGTTGGATACCCAACAGCTGGGGCTTGGGGTTTGCGGGCATTTTGGCTTTGCTCGGCGTCACGTTTTCACTGGCCAGTTCGAAATTGCGCATCATCGCTGCCTTGATCGCTGGGGCGGTTGCAGTCCTCGCGTTTGCCATGCCTTTAAAACTGAATATTTTGACTGCGATTGCGGTCGCAGTTGCAGCTGCATTGGCCTTGGAGCAAGGCCGTGGCTTTGTCAGGAGACGCATGTGATGGGTGACATGACGCTCTTGAATGCGACCGATGGCTGGACTCTGCTTGCTTGCATCGGTTTGGGTGTGGTGACGGTGGTGACCCGTGGTTTTTTCATCGCTGCATCCAAACCTATGCCTTTGCCTGGCTGGGTGCAGCGGGCGTTGCACTACGCACCCATTGCGGCATTGTCAGCAGTGATTGTTCCTGAGGTGGTCATGACTCATGGTGCTCTGATGACCACAATTCTTGATGCACGCTGGATGGCCGCTGTGGCGGCGGGCGTTTGGTATTACAAGCGCGGTGGCGTATTGGGGACGATCGCCACGGGCATGTTGGTTTATTTGCCATTGCATATCGGTCTAGGCTGGTGATTGCGCCCTGGCCAAGCGGGCTACCTAAAATGGCGACACTTTTGGTGTTGTACGACTTCGAAATCAGCGAGAAATAACATGCAATTCATTCGATTTTCTGACCTTTGTGAGCAAGGCAAGGTCCGCGGCAAGCGGGTATTTATCCGAGCTGATTTGAACGTACCGTTGACGGATGGTGGAGAGATCAGCGAGGACACGCGGGTGAGGGCTTCGGTGCCTGCGATTCGCATGGCCTTGGATGCTGGAGCGGCGGTGATGGTGACGTCGCACTTGGGGCGCCCGACAGAAGGGGAGTTCAAGGCGGGAGATTCATTGGCGCCGGTGGCGCGGCGTTTGTCCGAGTTGTTGGGTCAGTCGGTTCGTCTGCAGGCGGACTGGGTGGATGGCGTAGAGGTGGGCGCTGGCGAGGTGGTGCTGTTAGAGAACTGCCGGGTCAACGTGGGAGAGAAGAAGAACAAGCCGGAGTTGGCGCAAAAGCTGGCCAAGCTGTGTGACATTTTTGTGCACGATGCGTTTGGCACGGCGCACCGTGCAGAGGGCACGACCTACGGCATCGCTGAGTACGCACCGATTGCCTGTGCGGGTCCCTTGCTGGCGGCGGAGATGGACGCCATCTCAAAAGCATTGCAAGCGCCCAAGAAGCCGTTGGTGGCGATTGTGGCGGGCTCTAAGGTATCGACCAAGCTGACGATTCTCAAGGCTTTGTCTGAGAAGGTGGATGGATTGATTGTGGGCGGGGGCATTGCCAACACGTTCATGCTGGCCAAGGGGTTGCCGATTGGCAAGAGTTTGGCGGAGGCGGACTTGGTGGAGGAGGCCAAGGCGGTGATGGAGGCGATGCAAGCCCGCGGAGCGGCGGTGCCGATACCGGTGGATGTGGTGACGGCCAAGTCGTTTTCTGCGGATGCGCAGGCGACGATCAAGGCGGCCGAGGAGGTGGAGGCCGATGACATGATTTTGGATATTGGACCGCAGACGGCGCAGCGATTGGCAGAGCAGTTGAAGGCGGCGGGGACGATTGTGTGGAATGGTCCTGTGGGGGTGTTTGAGTTTGCGGCGTTTGAGCAGGGCACGAAGACGCTGGCGCAGGCGATTGCGCAAAGCAGTGGTTTCAGCATTGCGGGGGGTGGGGACACGCTGGCGGCGATTGCCAAGTACGGCATGGAGAACGATGTGGACTACATCTCCACTGGCGGTGGTGCCTTCTTAGAGGTGCTCGAGGGCAAGACCTTGCCTGCCTTTGAAATCTTGGCCAAAAGAGCTGAGAGCAGCTTTTGAAAATTGAATTTTTGACATTGATTAAAGGACTGATATGGCTTTGATTTCTTTGCGACAACTTTTGGATCATGCGGCTGAAAATGGCTACGGTTTACCTGCATTCAACGTGAATAACATGGAGCAAGTGCAAGCCATCATGCAAGCGGCTGACCGAGTGAATTCCCCTGTCATTCTGCAAGGTTCAGCAGGCGCTCGTTCTTATGCGGGCGAGCCATTTTTGAGACATTTGGTGGCAGCAGCCATTGAGATGTATCCGCACATCCCTGTCTGTATGCATCAGGATCACGGGGCAGAGCCGGCGGTTTGTTTCCGCTCGATCCAATCAGGATTCAGTTCCGTCATGATGGATGGGTCCTTGCTGGCCGATGGCAAGACGCCTTCAAGCTATGAATACAACGTGGAAACCACGGCTCACGTCGTGAAGCTGGCCCACGCGGTTGGTGTTTCTGTAGAAGGTGAGCTAGGCTGCCTGGGGAGCCTTGAGACTGGCAAGGCTGGTGAAGAGGATGGGCATGGTGCCGAAGGCGAGTTGGATCATTCGATGCTTCTGACTGATCCAGACGAGGCAGCGGATTTCGTACGCAAAACCCAAGTAGATGCACTGGCGATTGCCATTGGCACCAGCCACGGAGCCTATAAATTTACGCAAAAGCCGACCGGTAAGGTGCTTCGGATTGACCGCGTTCAAGAAATCCACGCTCGCATCCCCAATGTGCACTTGGTGATGCACGGTTCCTCTAGCGTTCCCGAAGATTGGCTCGCAGTGATCAACTCTTACGGAGGCGACATGGGGCAGACCTATGGTGTGCCTGTCGAAGAGATTGTTGCGGGGATCAAAAGCGGTGTGCGCAAGGTGAACATCGACACCGACTTGCGTATGGCATCTACTGGCGCCATCCGAAAGCACTTGGCGGACCACCCGTCCAAC
>JBEAPX010000204.1:0-2668 GCA_041164205.1 Pseudomonadota bacterium | reverse complement strand
CTTCAAACCGCAACCCAACCATCATGGCAACAGGAAGTGACTGCGGTCATCCTCACGGCGACTGGTCAGCGCGTCAGCAACGACCTTCGTCCCCTTGATCTGGCGAGGCCTGTTGCCTGCATCGGTTTACACCGGCACAACCCATGAACCCAATCGCCAAACCACTTGAAATCGGTCGCGCGGCCCCTTCTCGACGTGCCAGAGGCCCATTTCGATGCGCGGCAACAACAGCTCTGCAACAGCCACACTGCACCGCAGCGGGCTCGGCCAGAGTAGCCTGGCAATCCTGCCCAGCACGTGGTGATCACCCCGGCGGAAGCGCTTGCCACCCCAAGCGCCTGGCGGTGTGATGCGTTGTGCTGGGTGTCGCTGGGGTCAGCCCGAGCACATCGATTTGACGGTGCGAAGACGTGCCATTAAATTCAGGTGTCATGAACGCATCCCCTGCACCCACGGCGTGGCTTGAACCCCACTTGGTTCAGCCCCTGCGCCAGCGCTCCAACTGGCGAGGCGCGTGGTGCGTGCTTCACGCTTGGGGATCGATTGCATTGGCCTTGGCCTTGTTTGCCTGGTGGCCCAATGTGTTGACCTTCGTGGGGGCTTTTGTGATCGTGTCGGGGCGTCAGTTGGGGTTGGCCATTTTGATGCACGATGCGGCCCACCGCCTGCTTTTCGCGCACCCTCAATGGAATGACTGGGTCGGTCACTACCTGCTCGGCGCCCCAGTTGGCGCTGACTTGTACCTGTATCGCCCCTACCACCTCACACACCATCGCCACACCCAGCAAGACAACGACCCTGACCTAGAGCTGTCGGCGCCTTTTCCCATCAGTCGCGCCAGTCTGAAGCGAAAAATCGTGCGCGACCTCTTGGGCATCACGGGCTACCAACGTCGCGTTCTCCAAATCCAACAAACCATGGGTGATGTCAACGACTCTTGGCGTGTGCGACTGATTCGTTTGTGGCGCGCTGAGGCCCCTTTTGTGGTCACCAACGCCATCTTGTTCGGTGTGCTTTGGAGTACAGGACATCCTTGGCTGTACCTCACGTTATGGATCTGGCCCCTGTTCACTGGCTATCAACTGGTCAGTCGCTTGCGCAACATTGCCGAGCACGCCGTGGTGAGCGATCGCGACGACCCTTTGCGCAACACCCGCACCACTCAGGCCACGTGGTGGGAGCGACTGACCGTGGCACCCTACTGGGTCAACTACCACCTTGAGCATCATTTGTTCGTGAATATGCCGTGCTGGAATCTACCCAAGGCCCACGCCCTTTTAGGGGCCCAAGGCTTATGGCCCCGCATGGAACTGGCCCCCAACTACGCCTGCGTGCTGCGGCGCGCGACCTCTCGGGCAGACGATGACCCACACCAATCGGGCGGTCGCAAGGGCGTGAGCGGCGCGTTGATATGAGCGGGTGCTCGCCCAGTCAGCGCACCTGTGTCGAACGGCTTAACTTCACAATGTGATCGAGGAAAGCCTGCGCCACTGGTGCCAAGGACTGCTGCGCTGGATAGACAGCAAACCACTGAGCAGGAATCGGGAATCCGGGTGCGGACAATTCAACCAGGCCATGCAACTCAGGGCCACCGGGCAGCGCGTGCTCAGACAGCACGGCCACACCCATGCCGCCGGCTACGGCGCCACGGATCGCCTCGTTGCTGCCCAGCACCATAGGGGCCACTGGTGTAAAGCGCGCGCGGGCAAAGGCCTGCTCCATGGCCCATCGCGTCCCTGAGCCAGGCTCTCGCAATATGAATTTTTCGCCGCGCAATTCACCCCACTTCAGGCGCCCTTTGCCAGCCAATCGGTGCGCTTTGGGCGCAACCAAAAGCAATTTGTTGGGCATCAACGCGTGGCTGGCCAGCACCAAATCTTCAGGTGGATGTGACATGACATAGAGATCATCCTGATGGCGGCGCAAACGGCTCACGACGCCATCGCGGTTCAGTACCTCCAGCGCCACATCAATTTGAGGGTGCGCGAGACAAAAGTCTGCCAAAAACTGGGGCACAAAATACTTGGCCGTACTCACCACCGCGACGCGAAGGCGCCCACGCTCGAGGCCCCGCAACTCGGCAATGGCTTGCTGAAAGCCTTCCCAAGTGCGCTCCACCCGGAGCAAGGTCGCCGCCAGTGCCTCACCGGCATCGGTCAATCGAAATTGGCGGCCCGAGATTTCATACAAAGGCAAACCCACCACCTCGGCAATCGTGCGCAGCTGCATGGACGCGGTGGGCTGCGTCACATGGCACGCGCGCGCCGCTGCAGTGACGCTGTGGCTTTCGGCCAGCGCCAGAAACAATTTGATTTGCTTGGGCGTCAAATTCATAGATTTAAATCTATATATTAGTCTTTAAATATTGATTTTACTTGATGCTCTAAGTCAGGAAGAATGCCGCCTATTCAAGCCTTCTGACCGACCTCACTGCCATGTCCTCTGCTTTCCTAGACCCTGCGATTTTGTTTTTCATGCTTGGCGTGGGGGCGGGCCTCCTGCGCTCCAATTTGCACATCCCAGAGTCCATTTCGAAGTTTCTATCGCTTTATCTGTTGATGGCCATTGGCCTCAAAGGCGGCTTTGCGTTGGCTGAAACCGGGTTCACACAAGAGGTGGGCGCCAGCTTGGCCGCAGCGATTGCCCTTGCCCTGCTCATCCCTTTGCT
>JBEAPX010000203.1:0-14107 GCA_041164205.1 Pseudomonadota bacterium | reverse complement strand
AGACAATGCACCCATCTTGTTCTCCTGAAATTAAAAATCAGACCTGCGGCCTGCGCACTGAAGCCATCTGCGCTGGATTCTACGCTGACAAATATGACCTCATGGTCGACGCAACCGCCTTTAGCCTTTGGCCCAAGGGCGCGGGCCACCGATCACGTGGACGTGTAAGTGATGCACTTCCTGAAGGCCATCATCCCCTGTGTTGACCATCACTCGGAACCCCCCTTGTGGATAGGGGCGACACCCCTGCTCTAACGCCAACTTGGGCGCGAGCGTCATGATTTTCCCCATCAAAGCCTGGTGTGACTCCTCCAATTGCGCCATGGATGGAATATGTGCCTTTGGAATCATTAAGAAATGAACCGGGGCCCAGGGGTTGATGTCGTGAAACACAAGAATATCGTCGTCTTCATAGATTTTCTTAGCAGGTATATCGCCTGCGACGATCTTGCAAAAAATACAGTTGTCAGCGCTCATGTCACCATCCTCAATAAGGCATCGCTTGTTCATCGGTCATGGCCAGGAAACCCCGCACAATGCGAACCAAAAACCAAATGGAAATCACCAGCCAAGCCAAAAATCCGGGCCACAAGAAAAGCAGCCACAGAGGGGCCGTCAGCAAATAGGCCAGGCCACACCACAAGACACTTCTGATGCGCCACGCAAAATGGGAGTGCTGCCAAGTCCCCACGGCCTGTGGTCGTTTGAGCAAATCAATGATCAAGGCAACCAACAACAAGACTGGTCCCCACTGTCCCCCCGGAATCATGGCGCCTACCGCTACCAACAAGTGGAGGACATAGCTCACCGTGCCTGCTGTGTACAGCGAGCGAAGCCGATGCTCCATGGCATTTGTGGGGACAGTCAAGCGTCCCCCTGCTCGCGCGCTTTGGCCTTGCGCAGTGCCTTCTCATCTAGGCCGCTTAAACCTTCGCGACGCGCCAACTCGGCGACCACGTCTTCGGCACTCACGCCAAAGTAGGCCAACGCCACCATGCTGTGAAACCACAGGTCTGCCACCTCGCCAACCAGCGCCTGCGCAGATCCGGTACCTGACTGCACATCTTTCGCAGCCATGACGACCTCAGTCGCCTCTTCTCCGATTTTTTTGAGAAACGCATCGGGGCCTTTGTGCAACAGCCGCGCGACATAACTGGTCTCAGGGTCTCCCCCGTGCGCTGGCTTGCGGCTCTCGACAACGGCACTCAGCCTCGCAATCACATCATCGTTATTCATGGGGCTGAGCATATATGCTGTTGGGGTCTTTGAGAACGGGGTCTACAGACACCCACTCGCCAGCCTCCCAACGTTGATAAAAACAACTATGGCGCCCCGTGTGACAGGCGATGCCGGGTTCATGCCCCAACTGCGTCACACGAATCAAGACCACATCACTGTCGCAATCCAGCCGAATGTCATGCACTTGTTGGATATGACCAGACTCTTCGCCTTTGAACCAAAGCTTTTGCCGAGATCGGCTGTAGTACACCGCTCGCCCTTGCTCCGCCGTGAGTGCGAGCGCTTCGCGGTTCATCCACGCGAACATCAGAACGTCACCCGTCGCGTGCTCTTGGGCGATCACTGGCACAAGGCCTTGAGCGTCCCAGCGAACTTGATCCAGCCACTTGGCATCCACGCCCATCACGCTTGCTCCATGCGAACGGTGATGCCCCGCGAGGCCATATGTGCCTTGGCTTGGGCGACGGTGTACTCACCATAGTGAAAGATGCTCGCAGCCAGCACCGCATCGGCACCGCCTTGTTGCACCCCATCAGCCAAATGATCTAAGTCTCCCACGCCACCGGAGGCAATCACTGGAACGGTGATCGTGTCAGAAACGGTCCTGGTCAACTGCAAATCAAAGCCTGATTTCGTGCCATCGCGATCCATACTGGTGAGCAAGATCTCTCCAGCGCCCATGACAGCCATCTTGTGCGCCCAGGCCACTGCGTCTAGCCCTGTGTTTTGTCGACCTCCGTGGCTGTACACATCCCAGCCTGGTCCCCGCAATTTTTCGTCTTCACCCTGCCGGCGCTTGGCATCAATCGCCACCACGATGCACTGTGAACCGTATTTTTGCGACGCATCTTGAATCACTTGGGGGTTGGCAATCGCAGCAGAATTGAAACTCACCTTGTCAGCGCCTGCATTGAGCAAGCGGCGCACATCTTCCACGGTGCGCACGCCCCCACCGACAGTCAATGGGATAAAGACCTGTGAAGCGACCGCTTCAATCACATGCAAGATCACATCTCGTGCGTCACTGGTCGCCGTGATATCCAGAAATGTGAGTTCGTCAGCTCCTTGATCGTTGTAGCGTGCAGCCACCTCGACCGGATCACCGGCGTCTCTCAGCTCAACAAAGTTCACCCCTTTGACAACCCGCCCACCGGTGACATCAAGACAAGGAATGATGCGTTTGGCCAGCACTTTTAGGCGCCTTCCCACTCGTCGGCGAGTTTTTGACCCTCCGCGAAATCGAGTGAGCCCGTATAGATGGCGCGGCCACAAATGACCCCCTCAACGCCCTCATGCTCCACCTCGCACAACGCGCGAATGTCATCCAAATTGTTCAAACCACCCGAGGCAATCACAGGAATCGAAGAGGCGCGCGCCAGCTTGACGGTCGCATCGATGTTGATACCCGCCAGCATCCCGTCGCGACCAATGTCGGTGTAGATGATCGAGTCCACACCGTAGTCTTCGTATTTTTTGGCCAGATCCGCCACATCGTGACCGGTCAATTTGCTCCAACCATCGGTGGCCACTTTGCCGTCCTTGGCATCCAAGCCGACGATGATGCTGCCACCAAAGGCGGTACACGCGTCGCGCAAAAAACCGGGGTCACGCACAGCGGCCGTCCCAATGATGATGTAGCGCAACCCCAGATCCAGGTAGCGCTCGATCGTGTCCATGTCGCGGATGCCTCCGCCCAATTGCACGTCGATTTCGGAACCCACTTCTTTGAGAATGGCGCGGATGGCCTCTTCATTCTTGGGCTTGCCCGCAAACGCACCATTCAAGTCAACCAAATGCAATCGGCGGGCGCCTTGGTCGACCCAAGCCCGCGCTTGTTGCGCCGGGTTGTCGCCAAACACAGTGGTTTGATCCATGTCGCCTTGCTTCAGGCGAACACACATACCGTCTTTCAAATCAATGGCAGGAATCAACAGCATGGCAGGTCACTAATATCAAGGGTTCCAGTGGAGAAAATTTCTGTAAAGCGCAAGACCCTGGTCAGCGCTCTTTTCAGGGTGAAACTGCGTCGCAAACAGGTTGTCTTTCGCAAGCGCAGCACAAAATATGCCGCCAAAGTCGGCATAGGCCGCAGCGTGCTGTGTGGAATGCGGTTGAGCATAGTAGCTGTGCACGAAGTAATAGTAAGTACCGTCAGCCACGCCGTCAAACAATGGGTGAGGTTTGGGATGGCCGTAAAACACACGATTCCATCCCATCTGGGGGACTTTGAATCGACTGCCATCCGCTTGGGTACGCCCTTCGAGCTCAAAACGGTGCACCGCTCCAGGGATCAAGCCTAAACTGGGTACATCGCCTTCATCACTGTGCTCCAGCATCATTTGCATACCCACGCACACGCCAAACAAAGGCTTTTGATCGGCGCAGCGCATCACGGCATCGCGCAAACCTGACTGGTCTAACGCGGCCATGCAATCGGGCATGGCGCCTTGTCCGGGCAATACCACCCGCTCGGCATCCAAAACGACCTGTGGATTGTCGGTCACAACGACATCAAAAGCCCCGTCCGCAACATGGCGCACGGCCTGAAACACAGAGCGCAAATTCCCCATGCCGTAATCCACCACCGCGACGCTGCGTTGTGCCATCTCACACTATCCCAAGATTGAAAATATCAGAGAGAGCCTTTGGTCGATGGCACCGCGTTGCCCAGTCGATCGTCGTGCGCCAACGCCATGCGCAACGCACGGCCAAACGCCTTGAATACAGTCTCAGCTTGGTGGTGCGCGTTTTCACCGCGCAAGTTATCGATGTGCAAGGTCACTAACGCGTGATTCACAAAACCCTGGAAAAACTCAAACGCGAGCTGTGTATCAAACGCACCGACCATGCCGCTCTTGAACGGCACGTGCATGGTCAGGCCTGGCCGACCCGAAAAGTCCACAACGACCCGAGAAAGCGCTTCATCCAGCGGCACATAGGCATGGCCATAGCGTTGGATACCCCGCTTCTCGCCGAGGGCTTGAGACACCGCCTGGCCCAGCGCGATCCCGACGTCCTCTACCGTGTGATGCCCATCAATGTGCAAGTCACCTTGCGCATGAATCGCCAAGTCCATCATGCCGTGGCGCGCAATCTGATCCAACATGTGATCAAAGAAACCGATGCCAGTATGAATATCGGACACCCCTGCGCCATCCAAGTTCACCTTCACGGTGATTTGAGTTTCCAGGGTATTGCGGGAGATTTCTGCTTGCCGCATGGCTAAAACGCGCAAGGCGCTGTTGGTTTGAGGGAATATCTAGCACGGCATAATACCATTGCAGGTGACGCAATTTCGCGCTGTTTCACGCCTGCCAACCCTACGATGAGCACATTCTGGAGCGACGTTGTCCACGGCCTCACCCCCTATACACCCGGGGAGCAACCGCAAATCAGCGGTCTGGTGAAGCTGAACACGAATGAACACCCCAGCGGGCCCTCCCCTCGGGTCATCGCCGCCATCCAAGCTTCGTTGAACGATTCGTTGCGGCTTTACCCAGACCCCAATGGTTTGGCGTTAAAGCAAGCGCTGGGCGCGCGCTTTGGACTCAAGGCGGATCAAGTTTTCCTCGGAAATGGCTCAGATGAAGTGCTCGCTCATGTATTCATGGGTCTGCTCAAGCACGATGCCCCACTTTGGTTCCCAGACATCACCTACAGCTTCTATCCGGTGTATTGCGGACTGTACGGCATCCACCATCGCGCAATCCCTTTAGACGATGCCTTGTGCATTCAGGTTGCAGACTACTTGCCACAAGGGCCAGATGGCGCGGGCGCCATCATCCTGCCGAATCCGAACGCCCCCACCGGTCGTGTGTTGCCGCTGAGCGACATCGAACGCTTGGTCGCTGGCAACCCACAAGCCATGGTGGTGATCGACGAGGCATACATCGACTTTGGCGGCGAGTCTGCGGCGTCATTGATCGACAAGTACCCCAATTTGCTGGTGGTGCACACGTTCTCCAAGAGCCGGTCTCTGGCCGGCCTGCGGGTGGGTTATGCCTTAGGGCAGCGTGCATTGATCGACGGTCTGGAAAGGGTCAAGAACAGCTTCAACTCCTACCCGCTGGATAAACTCGCGCTGGTTGGCGCAGTAGCATCGGTCGAAGATGAACCTTATTTTCAAAGGGCCTGCCAGCAAGTGATCCAGACACGCGAAGCCATGTCTGCGGGCTTGCGCGACTTAGGATTTGATGTGTTGCCTTCAGCGGCGAATTTTGTATTTGCCAGACACCCCAAGCGCGGTGGCGCCGAGTTGGCTGAGGCTTTGCGCGAGCGGGCGATTTTGGTGCGCCACTTTGACAAACCGCGCATCAGCGATTACCTGCGAATCACCGTAGGCACCGAACGACAAACCACCCAATTGATCGACGCTTTGAGCGCGATTTTGGCGGCACCTTAAAGACCCAATCATGCGGGGCTGGGCATCACACTGCCCAGCATCAAGCCACAGAGGGCGATGCGGGGTCGCTTACTACTGGGAATCGACATTGGGATGCAAACGCATCCTCGCGGCCTCGGCGTGTGCGTGCAAGCCCTCGCCTTGCGCCAGGGTGACGGCAACAGGCCCCAACACCTGAGCGCCGGCTTCGCTCACGCCAATCAAACTGCTGCGCTTTTGAAAGTCATACACGCCAAGTGGTGAGCTAAAGCGCGCCGTCCCAGAGGTAGGCAACACGTGGTTGGGGCCGGCACAGTAGTCACCAAGTGACTCACTGGTGAACGCCCCCATGAAGATCGCACCCGCGTGTCGCAGCAGGGGTTCCCACCGCTCTGGCTCCTGACTGGACACCTCCAGGTGTTCGGGCGCAATGCGATTGCTGATGGCACAGGCCTCTTCCATATCACGCGTCTTCACCAGCATGCCGCGTCCGTTCAACGAGGCCACAATGATGTCGGCCCTGGGCATCGTGGGGAGCAATTTGATCATGCTCTCCTGCACCTGCTCGATGTACGCTTGGCTGGGGCACAACAAGACGCTTTGGGCCAGCTCATCGTGTTCAGCCTGACTGAATAAATCCATCGCAACCCAATCGGGCGGAGTGGTTCCATCAGCCACGATCAAGATTTCACTCGGCCCAGCAATCATGTCAATGCCGACCCTTCCGAACACACGGCGTTTGGCGCTGGCGACGTACGCATTGCCTGGGCCAGTGATCTTGTCAACCGCAGGGACAGTCTTTGTGCCGTAAGCCAATGCAGCAACCGCTTGGGCTCCACCGATGGCGAACGCACGCGTGACACCCGCCAGGTGGGCGGCCGCCAGAACCAAATCATTGCGCTCACCATTTGGCGTGGGAACCACCATGATGATGTCTTGAACGCCGGCCACATGAGCTGGCAACACGTTCATCAAGACAGAAGACGGGTAAGCTGCCTTGCCGCCAGGCACGTAGACACCGACGCGATCCAAAGGGGTCACCTTCTGCCCCAACAATGTGCCACTCTCATCGCGATAGGACCAACTTTGTCCTGTGGCTTGGATCTGGGCCTCATGGTATGTGCGCACCCGCGCCGCAGCTTGCTCCAACGCCTCGCGTTGATGCTTGGGCAGCGACTCAAACGCGCGTGCCATATCGGCTGCGGAGATCTCCAGTTCGGCGACGCTTGCCGCTTCAAGGCGATCAAACCGCCTTGTGTATTCCAAAACGGCCTCGTCGCCCCGTTGCTCTACATCGCTCAATATGCTGCGGACCCGCTCTTCAATGCCGGCGTCCGTATCGCCTGACCAATAGAGGCGTTGCTGAAAAGTGGTCTCAAAGTCAGTGGCCTGGGTATTCAATATCGGCAGGTTCAATGCAACGCTCACGGCTATTCCTTTGATATCAAACGACGGCTCGAACTTTCGCTTGGATCGCATCTAAAAGCGGCTTGATGCGCTGAGTCTTCATCTTCATTGACGCCGGATTCACTACCAATCGCGCGCTGATGTCCTGGATGTGCTCCACTTCCACCAAACGGTTGGCTTTCAAGGTGTTACCGGTAGAGACCAAGTCAACAATGGCATCTGCCAAACCGATCAAGGGCGCCAGCTCCATGCTGCCGTAAAGCTTAATCAAATCAACGTGCATCCCTTTGGCGGCAAAAAATGACCGCGCCATATGGGTGTATTTGGTGGCCACTTTCAAACGAGCGCCCCGTCGAACAGCGCTGGCATAGTCAAAGTCATCGCGCACAGCCACACTCAAACGACAGCGCGCAATACCCAGATCAATCGGTTGAAACAAATCCTCACTCGTCGCCTCTGCGCGGTGTTCGATCAGGGTATCCAGTCCACACACACCCAAGTCCGCGCCGCCTTGTGCCACGTAAGTCGGCACGTCGGTTGCACGCACCAGCACGACCCGCACATCGGGCAAATTGGTGCCGATGATCAACTTGCGTGAGCGCTCAGGGTCCTCACTCACCTCAATGCCTGCGGCCTGGATCAGGGGCAGGGTTTCTTCAAAAATTCGTCCCTTGGACAGCGCCAATGTGATCATTGCCTTTTCCTCTCGACCTCAGCGCACACTGACGCGTTCTATATTTGCACCCAAGCCTCGCAGCTTGACTTCCATCCGGTCGTAACCGCGATCCAAGTGATAGATGCGATCAACCAGGGTTTCGCCCTCAGCCACCAAACCTGCAATGACCAAACTGGCAGATGCCCTGAGGTCAGTCGCCATGACCGAAGCGCCAGACAGGCGCGCGCCGCCCTCAATCATCGCAGATCGACCATCGATGTGAATCTTGGCCCCCAGCCGCTGCATCTCTTGAACGTGCATGAAACGATTTTCGAAAATGGTCTCAGTCACACTGCTCAGCCCCTGGGCAACGACATTGAGTGCCATGAATTGGGCTTGCATATCCGTCGGAAAACCTGGGTACTCAGTGGTCCTGAAGGTCTGAGATTTCAGACTCTCCGCGCCCTCACTTCGCACACTCAGCCCCCCAGCAATGCGTGCAACGTGAACGCCTGCATCAGCCAACTTATCAATCACTGCTTCCAGGTGATCCCCTCGGGCGTGGGTCAATTCGACTGCGCCTCCAGTACAGGCCACTGCGCACAAGAACGTCCCCGCCTCAATGCGATCAGCAACGACGGCGTGATCACAACCATGCAATGATGCAACGCCCTCGATGCGAATTCGGCTGGTGCCGTGGCCTTCGATGCGCGCTCCCATTGCAATCAGCATTTCAGCCAAATCGACCACCTCAGGCTCTTGAGCTGCATTTTCCAGAATCGTTTCACCCTGCGCCAAACAAGCGGCCATCAGCAGATTCTCGGTGCCAGTGACAGTCACCATATCGGTGCTGATGCGCGCGCCCTGAAGGCGTGTCAAACCATCGCTCAACCGAGCCTCGATGTATCCGTGAGCAACCTCGATGTGGGCTCCCATGGCTTGGAGGCCTTTGATGTGTTGGTCCACCGGTCGCGATCCAATCGCGCACCCGCCCGGCAAAGACACACGGGCATGGCCAAAACGTGCCAACAGCGGGCCCAAAGCCAAAATCGACGCGCGCATCGTTTTGACCAACTCATAAGGCGCCTCGGGCAGCCGGATGTTGGCGCCTGAAAACTGCAAGGTTCCCTCGGCCAAGTCCCCTTCATAGTCGGCTCCCATATGCCCAATCAATTTGAGCATGGTGCGCACATCCTGCAGCTTGGGGACATTGCGCAAAGTCACCTGATCCGCCGTGAGCAGCACGGCGCACAGCTCTGGAAGCGCCGCATTTTTGGCCCCAGAAATAGACACCACACCATGCAAACGGTTGCCACCGACGATGCGAAGTTGATCCATATCAGCCTTGCTGCGCCCACTCGGTGGGTGTCCAGGTTTTCATAGACAGCGCATGAACTTCGTCGGTCTGAATGCGCGAACCCAGCGCGGCATACACGCGCTGGTGCCGTTTGATCCGAGACAACCCCTCAAACTCGGGCGACACAATTTCTGCGGCCCAATGCCGGCCGTCGCCGCTCACCGCGAGGTGTTCAACCGTCAGTCCATCTCGAATGATTTGAGCCAATTGATCTTCGGTCATATTTGCAATCAGTGGCGGATTTTGTATCCGCGTTTCAACAGCGTCAGCGTTAAGGCTGAGGCCCCTAACAGCGCAACACCCACAATAGAAAGGCTCAGCCAGGGCGACACATCGCTCTGTCCAAAAAAACCATAGCGGAAGCCGTCAATCATGTAGAAAAACGGATTGAAGTGACTCACCGTCTGCCAAAAACTCGGCAAGGAATGAATGGAATAGAACACGCCACTCAAAAACGTCATCGGCATGATCACAAAATTTTGAAACGCTGCGAGCTGATCAAATTTATCCGCCCACAGGCCGGCAATGACGCCTAAGGCGCCGAGCAATGCCGACCCCAACACCGCAAAGGTGAGGATCCAAAACGGGTGATCCATGTTCAGTCCAGCAAACCATGCAGTCACCAATAGCACGCCCAAACCCACCACCAAACCGCGCAAAGCCGCAGACAACACATAGGCCCAAAACCAGGCCCAGTGCGACAAGGGGGTCAGCAACACAAACACCAAGTTGCCCATGATCTTGCTCTGCACCAAGCTGGATGCGCTGTTGGCGAAAGCATTTTGGAGCATGCTCATCATCACCAAACCAGGCACCAAAAACCGGGTGTACGACACGCCATCGAACACGGTGACTCGGTCTTGCAGCACGTGGCCGAAAATAAGCATATACATCAAGGCGGTCAGTACAGGTGCCGCGACCGTCTGAAAACCGACTTTCCAAAAACGCAGGATTTCTTTGTAAAACAGTGTTTGCCAGCCGATCATGATCCACGCTCCATCACGCTGATAAACACATCTTCGAGGTCTGCGGGCCGAATCTCGACTTGTTCGGCCACGCCGCCGTGCGCCCTCACTTGAGCCAATATGTCTTCCACAGATTCGGCATTGGGCGCTGGAAGTTGCACGATGCGCCCTGTGACTCGAGCCTGAGCAGCCAATTGAGGCGGCAAAGCGGTGTCCAGCTTGAATCGAATGACGCTGCTGGACGCTTTGGATAACAAATCCGACGTGCGCTCCAATGCCACCAACTTGCCTTGCTTGAGCATCGCAATGCGCGAGCACAAAGCTTCAGCCTCTTCTAAGTAATGGGTGGTCAACAGCACCGTGGTGCCATCCCGATTCAACTTGGCCACAAACTGCCAAAGCGTCTGCCGCAGCTCAACGTCGACACCTGCTGTGGGTTCATCAAGGACCAGGACCTTGGGCCGGTGGACCAACGCCAACGCCACCAGCACCCGCCGCTTCATACCGCCGGACAGTTGGCGCATATTGGCATTGGCTTTGTCGCTCAAACCCAAGTGATGGAGGAGCTCATCGATCCATTGCTCATTGCGACGGATGCCGAAATAACCGGACTGAATACGCAGCGCCTCGCGCACCGAGAAAAAAGGGTCGAACACCAGCTCTTGGGGCACCACGCCTATGGCATGGCGAGCGCTCGCGTACTGAGTCACGACATCGTGACCCAACACACTCACGTGCCCGCTGGTCGGGTGGTTTAACCCGGCCAAAATACTGATCAAGGATGTCTTACCTGCGCCGTTTGGGCCCAAAAGACCAAAAAACTCCCCCTGCTTGACGTCGAATGAGACATCGCTCAAGGCGTGGAAGTGGCCTCCGCTTTTGGTGCGGTAAGTTTTAGAAACGTTGTGGAAGGTGATTGCTGGCATGAACCGCGTATTTTAGAGCGCCCGAGGCGTCCCCACCGATTCACACCGAAGAAATGACCAACAATTCATCCACACCATAAACCTGCAACAGCGCGGCCAAGGCAGGTGTGGGGCCATGCAACACCAAGGTTTGATTTCTCGCAGCCAGTTGCCGTTGCCAATCCAGCAGCAGGGCGACACAGCTGCTATCTAGCTGGTCAAGGGTGCTGGCGTTCACTTGTACAGAGCCGGTCGCCGGCGACAGCGATACGAGCCGCTGCAATTCCTGGGCGATATCCACCTCATGGGTGAGTTGGCTGGGCAGCGCGAGCATCTTAGGGATTGCCGTTCAATCGCTTTAGAACCTTGATCAACCCGTCGACACCCGATTTTTGTATCTGCTGGGCGAACTGCGTTCGGTACGTCTCAACCAGCCAAATCCCCACCACATTGATGTCATAGATGACCCAGCTTGTGCCTTCACGACTCATGCGGTAGGCCAGAGGCACCGGCTCACTGCCCAAACCTTGGATTTCCGAACGCACGGTGACATCGGTGTCTCCTGCGGCCATACGGACAGGGAAAACCACCAGTTTTTTACCTTGCAGCTGCTTCAAGGCACCCGCATAAGTTCTCACCAACAGAGTTTTGAACTCAGACTGAAGCGCAGCCCTTTGCGCCGGCGTGGCAGACCTCCAAGCCGGCCCAACGGTCGATGCCGTCATTTGCTCGAAGGCCAAAACAGGCAGTACAAATTCGTCGACCAATGCACGAACGGCCTGGCTGTCACCTGCCGCGATTTTTGAGTCGCTGGTGAGCCGATACAGCAAGTCATTGCCAAGTTTCTCGATGAATTGACCCGGGGCAGAGGGCTCTGTATCACCTGCCGCCCACGCAGAGGTCCACCCGATGGTGCTATACAGCGCCACCAAAACCACCAGCCAACGCTTTGCGATTTGAATCACCATCGATCTTCCTTGTTCCTGACACTCAGCCATGTCGAGTTCATTGTTCAGGAGAAATTCTATGGGCTTCACGTTGCAGATACACATCACGCACAAAGCTGTACGGATCAAGCGCCAAGCCACCAAGCTGCTCCGTGACGCCTAGTAGCCGTGCGCGCTGGTCGACGATCTCAAGCACGCTTAGTCCGACGCGCGTCTGGTCTGCATTGACCTCTTTCAAGGGCGTCGCAATGGGGCCCGCGTGGCCCTCGCCAACTTTACCCAGCACACCTCTTGCGGTTGAAGGCCCTAAGAGTGGAATCACCACATAGGGGCCGCTGGGCAAGCCCCACACCCCCAAGGTATCGCTCAACCCGGTCTTGGTTCTGCGCATCTGCATTTCACTGGCGATATCCAGCACACCCCAAAAACCAAACACGGTATTGGTCGCAAACCGCATGATATTGGTCAGGCCCGCCTCTCCTTTGCCTTGCAAGAGGGCATTGACTCCGGACCAAGCATCCCCCAGGTTACCGAAAAAATGACCAACCCCAGTGCGCACCGCGCTGGGCACCGTGTCTTGATAGGCCTTGGCGACGGGCTGAGCCACGCTTTGGTCGATTGCGTCATTGAAGGCGTATATCTCTCGATTCAGGGGCTCTAACGGGTCTCTGGGATCTGCATAGGGCCCAGTCGCACACCCGCCCAAAGTGACCAACACGACCAACAGCCATATCTGTGCCAATTTCATTTTTGCCCATCCGACTTACTGGCGGTTTGGTTGAACAAAAACTGACTGATCAAGTTTTCAAGCACAACGGCTGATTGCGTTTGCGTGACCACCTCGCCACCCTGCCAGGATTTGCTCGCATAACCGGCTTGTACCCCCACATACTGCTCGCCCAATAAACCGCTGGTCAAAATTTTCAGCGATGAGTCTTTGGGGAACATGAACTCCCGGTTCATGTTGATCACCACGCGGGCTTGGTAGGTTTGCATATCAAAACGAATAGATTCTACGCGACCCACGACGACACCGGCACTCTTCACAGCCGCTTGGGGCTTGAGTCCACCGACGTTTTCAAAACGGGCGGTGATCTGGTACGTGTCACCCCAGCTCAGCTGAAGCAAGTTGGCCGATTTCATGGCCAAAAAGGCAATGGCCAGGACGCCAGTGACTACCAGCAACCCCACCCAGACGTCCCATTTCGATTTTTGCATGCTTGATTTCCTTTGCGTTCGTTCAAATAGAGAACATCAACGCAGTGAGTAAAAAGTCTAAAGCCAGAACACTCAGTGAGGCCATGACCACAGTGCGGGTCGTGGCTTTGGCAACGCCTTCGGGGGTGGCCTGACAGGAAAAACCCTGCAAGACGGCTAAAAATGTCACGACAACCCCAAACACCACGCTCTTCATGACCCCATTGCCGACATCGCGCCACACATCGACGCCGGACTGCATTTGGCTCCAAAACGAGCCTTGATCCACACCAATCAACACCACGCCGACCAACCAACCGCCCAGGATGCCAACGGCACTGAAGACTGCGGCCAAAATTGGCATCACCAACGCGCCCCCTAAAAAGCGAGGCGCCAAGATACGGGCCACTGGGTCAACCGCCATCATTTCCATCGCAGTCAGCTGCTCACCGGCCTTCATGAGGCCGATTTCTGCAGTCAGGGACGTGCCGGCACGCCCGGCAAACAGCAACGCTGCAACGACCGGACCCAGCTCTCGCACCAGGCTCAAAGCGACCAAAAGGCCCAGCGCTTCTGACGACCCATAGCGCTGCAAGGTGTAGTAGCCCTGCAAGCCCAACACAAAGCCCACAAAAGCGCCAGAGACCACGATGATCAACAAACTATGGTTGCCCAAAAAGTGCATCTGATCGCGCACCAGACCAAAGCGCATCAGCGCTTTTGGCACCATGGTGAGCAATCGCACAAACAACAAGAAGCCTTGTCCCAAGCGTGCCAGCCATGAGCGTGTCGCCCAACCTATTTGACTTAGTGCGTTCATTGGGAGGTCTCCGATGGCGCACTGATGCGGAAATCGACTGCCAAGTCGGGGGCGGGGTAATGAAACCGCACGGGCCCGTCGGCGCTCGCACTCACAAATTGCTGCACGAGAGGGTCTTGGCAATCACGGACCTGTTCTGGTGTGCCTTGGGTCGCAATGCGGCCATTGGCCAAAATCACCACGTGCTCTGCGATTCGAAACGTCTCCTCTAAATCGTGGGACACGATCACGCTG
>JBEAPX010000202.1:0-3151 GCA_041164205.1 Pseudomonadota bacterium | reverse complement strand
AGGAGTCAGTACTTCTGGTGATAAGGGCGAAGACCAAGGCGTAAGCGCACCGCTGGGGATTGGTCTCCATGATGCAAGTGTCTTATGTTGGCTTGTCATGTCAGGCAATCTAATGGCATTCGGCTGCGGGCGTCAATCGCCTGAGAGCCAGGTGATGTCAGAGCCAGGCCCGCCATACCCCAATGATTGATGGACGACCCGAAGAGACCTCTCGCTGGCGAGGGCTCGCTTTATAGCCTTGGCGCTAGGCGCGCAGATGCCTGTGGGCTGGGCTAGCGTGTACAGTCATACCATGATCACACACGCGTGGACACCTTTAATCATCATCCATGCCAGTTCAGCTGGGCTCGCTCTGGTTCTGGGCGCTTGGGTGTTGTGGAAGCCCAAGGGCACTCGCGCGCACCGGATGGGTGGACGCGTCTGGGTGCTGCTAATGGCTTTGGTGGCATTGAGCTCGCTGGGTATTTACCGCGAAACCTACAGCTGGATTCACGCCTTGTCGTTTTGGACGTTGGCTGTGTTGCCTTACGGCGTCGTGCTGGCTCGAAAAGGCCAAGTCGCCAAGCACAAATTCACTATGCGCAGTTTGTACATCGGCGCTTTGGTCATTGCGGGTCTGTTTACCTTGTTACCCCAACGTTTGCTTGGGCAGGCGGTGTGGGGTTTTTTCAGTGGTGCATAGCGCGTGCTTCAAATGCGAGGTTGAGCCGAACCATTGCTGACCACCTTTGCCCGGTCGCCAATGTAGCGTGGCACTCTCGATAGCCATTTGAACGTTCATTCCATCTCCTCCATGTGCGCGTGCACCCATAGGGCGCGACTGCTGTCACGGCCAAGCCCGCCTGGCGGTGACACGCAGCAGCGAGCGCCACGGCCAACCCACTGGCGACCGACGCTGGGTAACGCATCCTCCAAGCATGGGGTTGTGCGGTGGATGCTTCCATTGCTGCACGGTGGGGGTTGGTGGGGCTACTCTGGCCCCTTCAGTCAATTGGCCGAGCCCGCTGCGGTGCAGTGTGGCTGTTGCCGAGCTGTTGTTGCCGCGCATCTAAATAGGCCTCTGGCGCGTCGAGAAGGGGCCGCGCGACCGATTTCAAGTGGTTGGGAGGTTGGGTTCATCGGTTGTGCTGGTGTAAACCGACGCAGGCAACAGGCCTCGCCAGATCAAGGGGGCGAAGGTCGTTGCTGACACGCCGGCCAGTCTCAGCAAGGTCAATCTCACCCGGTCCCGTTCAAGATAGCGCTTGGGTAGCGATTTGAACCGATGCGATCAGTGGGCACCAAGGCGCTCATCCGCACTCGCGCAGCGGAGGGCGTTGCACACGGAACATACCTCCGCCGGCCCGCATTGATCAGGGGGTGAACCACAGAAGCCAGATGAATCCATGGGTTTGAAAGCCACTGCCAATAGTGAAATATATTGGTTGCAAAGGCATATGCATTTGGAATCCAAATGAGGTGCTTTATATGATTTAAATATCTGATTGCACCCGCTCCAAGAACCTAGTGCAAACCCTATGATTCGCCCCGGCTCAAGGTGTTCCCGAGCGACTGTGGATGATGAGTCGACAGCAGTTGGGTGAAGAGCTTGGCTCACTTCGGCGCATTTGGGGCCTGCGCTGGCGTGCGAACGTTGCCCCTTTTTGTCTATGGATGAATCATGAAAAAAACTTTTGTATTGAGCTCATTGGTGATGGCAGTGGTATTGAGCGCCTGCGGCCAAAAGCAAGATGCAGATACCGCCGCTGCACCCGCAGCGGCACCTGCAGCAGAAGCTGCTGCTCCTGCGGCTGCACCTGCTGAACAAGCGCAACCCGCAGCCCAAGAGGCCGCTCCTGCAGCGCCTGCTGCTGAAGCCAAGCCAGCCGAAGCCGGCAAGTAAGCCAAGCTCAAGGAAAAAGCCGCGGCCACAGCGCCGCGGTTTTTTTTTGCCTAGCCGTTGGCGCGTCCTTATCATCGCTGGGAGGCCACTGTTGGGGTGGCCGATTGACAGGGGTGGTCGGGATGCGTGTCGCGGGCAAATGGAAATCAATGGGGGTGTGGTTGGGTGCGTTGTGTGGGGCTATCCCGATGCCTTTGTTGGCACAGGTGAATGTCAGCACACGGACGCCAGCCGCGGTCGCGGCTTCGGCCAGCTTGGATGCGCGTGCCCAACCTGAGGCGGCAGGTGCCATCACCGCCAAGTCCGCTTGGCGGGGGCAAGCACCAGCGATCGGCACGGCCAACCCATTGGCGACCGACGCTGGCTGGCGCATCCTCCAAGCCGGGGGGTGTGCGGTGGATGCCGCCATTGCGGCGCAGTGGGTCCTGGGGCTGGTCGAGCCGCAGTCGAGTGGGTTGGGTGGTGGTGGGTTTTTAGTCCATGCTCGCCATGGTTTGGTCGAGACTTTTGATGGTCGGGAAACCGCGCCGGCGGCTGCAGATGAGCGCTTGTTTTTGAAGCCCGATGGACAGCCGATGGGATTTCGAGAGGCTGTGGTCGGAGGCCGTGCCGTCGGGGTCCCCGGCTTAGTGCAGGTGTTGGCACAAGCCCATCAACGCCATGGATGCTTGCCGTGGGCCACGCTGGCGCAGCCTGCCATCACACTGGCTCGCGAGGGGTTTGCGATCAGTCCTCGGCTGCACGGGCTGTTGAGCAGCAACAAAGACCTGAAGCACGACCCAGAAGCTCGGGCCTATTTCTTCGACAGCAAGGGTGACGTGTGGCCAATTGGACACCGCTTGAACAACCCGGCTTATGCAGACACCTTGGGCCGCATCGCTGAGTTGGGTCCACAGGCGTTTTATGAGGGTGAGGTCGCGCAGGCCATCGTGGACAAGGTGCAAGGCCATCCGACCAACTCTGGCCGCTTGAGTCTTGCGGACTTGAAGGCCTACAAAGCGGTGATGCGAGCGCCCATCTGCGTTGAACACCCATGGCGCGCGACCTCTTGGCGGGTTTGCGGGATGGGCCCCCCTAGTTCTGGTGCGATCGCAGTGGGGCAAGTATTGGGGATGCTGCACGCGGCTTCGCAGCGCCCAGAATGGACCGCAGCGTTCGATCAACTCACGCCCGAATGGTTACACGCCTATATGGACGCAGCGCGTTTGGCATTTGCAGATCGGGCGTTGTATGTCGCTGATCCTGACTATGTGTCGCCACCAGCAGGCC
>JBEAPX010000201.1:0-6855 GCA_041164205.1 Pseudomonadota bacterium | reverse complement strand
GAAAACCCAGTCGCCCCGCATCTTGAAAAGTGTTCCCCATCCCGCCGTCGCGGATATCCACACTGAAGCCCATCACGGCAAATCCACCAAAAACTCACGTCGAAGCGCGATCGGGTCGCGGCCCGGTTTTTCCAAAGTTTTGAAAGTTCCAGCATCAATTTCAAAAAACGTCACAACATCACCTGCCTCAAACAGCGCGGGTGACGAGCTAACTTGCAAATCAAAGGTTGGAATGGGCATCGCCCCAATCAGGTTCCAACCGCCCGGACTCATCCAAGGGTAATTCGCGGCCATGCGCCCTGCGATAGCCAAGGACTTGGGCGGTACCTGGGTCCGAGGTGTGGTCAGACGTGGGCAAGCGAGCCCCTCTGGAATCTGGCCATGTATGCAAATCCTGGCATGAAACCCATCGCGTAAACCCGCAACGGCGTTGACAAAAATTGCGCGACAACGGCCTCTTGACTCAGGTGATGCCGATCGGCCACCGCCTGCAAATCAGGGGCATACCGGCTGTCAAAACACGCCGGCAACCGCCACGTCCTTTTGGCTGCTATTGGCGGGGTGGCTGCGCGTGCCAACGCCTGCAAGTGCGAGGGAATGGTCGGCGCGCTGGAATGACGTGGGTCAAAGTGCACCGTTACCGAGCGAAAAGTCGGCACGATATCCACTACCCCACCGAGCTCACCCGATGCAACCGCGTCGGCAATCGATGCGGCCAAGCCCATGCAACGGGCGTTGACGTCTATATCGATATCGGGGCCCAATTCGACGGTCCAAGCGGCATCGCCCATTGCCAACAGTCTGGGCTCTGAGTAGCCCACCATTACCCCCTACGAGCAAAGCGCCAAAGGCAAGCCGTTACATCAAACTGGGCAGCCACAAGACGATTCCTGGGAAAAAGTAAATCAGCACAATGGCCAGCATCATGATCGCAAACATCGGTATCACGGTGCCCGCGATGTAGCCGATATCACGCTTGGTGAGGCCTTGTAAGACAAACAAGTTCAGTCCAACGGGCGGCGTGATTTGAGCCACCTCGACAACCAAAACGATGAATACGCCAAACCAAATCAAATCAAGTCCAGCGGCTTGGATGGTGGGGAGTAACACGCTTATGGTGAGCACCACCATGGAAATGCCATCCAAAAAGCAACCCAGCACCAAGAAAAACAGTGTTAGTGCGATGACCAACATGAATGGCGTCAATCCCAATGACCCAATGAACTCTGCGAGATGACGGGGCAAACCAACGAAACCCATCGCCAACGTTAGGAACGCCGCCCCAGCCAAAATCAAGCCAATCATGCAGTAAAGCCGACAGGCTGCTGAAAGCCCTTCGGTGAAGGTCTTCTTGGTCATGCTCCCTTCGAGCACTGACAACGCCAGCGCGCCCAACACACCGATGGCGGCTGCCTCGGTCGCGGTCGCAATACCCGTGTAGATCGAGCCGAGAACGATCAGAATCAATGCGAACACCGGAATCAATTTTCGTGACGCATAAACCTTTTGCAAGAAACCGATCTCGATGTCACCTGAGGGAATTTTTGTGGGATTGAACAACGCCCAGATGGCGACATACCCCATGAACAACCCTGCCAGCATCAAGCCCGGCACGGCGCCCGCTACAAACAATCGAGCAATCGATACGTCAGCCGCGACCCCGTAGACGATCATGATGATCGATGGCGGTATCAATAATCCCAACGTGGCCGCCCCAGCCAGGGTGCCGATCGCCATGCGGTCAGGGTAGCCGCGCCGCGACAGTTCGGGCAACGAAATTTTGCCAATGGTGGAGCACGTCGCCGCCGATGAACCGGACACGGCGGCAAAGATTGCGCTACCCAAAACATTGACGTGCAAGAGACGACCTGGCAATCGGTTGAACCAAGGTGAAAGCCCCGCAAACATATTCTCGGCAAGGCGGGTTCGAAAGAGAATCTCACCCATCCACAAAAACAGTGGCAAGGCCGTGAGCGTCCAGCTCGACGTAGACCCCCAAATCGTCAACACCATGCTGTCACCGACCGGCCGGGGACTGACGAAAATCATAGTGATCAGGCCCATCGCTAGGAGGGAGAAGCCAATCCAGAATCCGGTCGCCAGTAACAACACCAGCAACACGATAAGCCCGACTGCAAGGGTGATTTCCATGCTCAGTGCGCTTTCAAATACAAGTTTAAGGCTGCGATCATGAGGGCAGTTACTCAGATCGAACCGCATCGACAGGCGATGTGCCCGTCGCATCAGGGGTGGTCAGCGCCTCCACCAACGCATGAATCACAGCGACAGCTAACCCAATCGTGCCAATGGCCATGGTCAGCTGTGGAATCCACATCGGGCTGGCATCTCCCGTTTGTGCGACGTCGTTAAACAAATGGGACTGCCAGACCATGCGGCAAGAAAACCACGCGATGTATACCGACATCGCGCTCCCAAGTACCAAAGACCAAAGGTTGAGCGCACGAAACCAGGTGCCTTTGGCGCGGTCCAACAGAAAGGTCACTCGGATGTGGTCACCATGACGGAACGCCGCCGGCAAAGCGAAGAACAACGCCGCTGCAATGGCGTACCCTGCATAACCGTCCAAACCCGCAATTGTCCAGCCGTCGACCACTCGGGTCAGCATGTTGAGCGAAATCGCGATCAAACAAGCCACCATAGACACACAGGATAAAAACAAAAGCGCGCTGTAGAAGCGCTGCAGACTGGCACCCATTACACCCACTCCGGCGTCAAGAACTCGAAAAAACCAGCGCGCACCGTGCGGTGCGCGCTAAGGACTTTACTTACCGTAAGCAGAGAGGATCGCTGCGCCGTCAGCGCCGGCAGCAGCAGCCCAGTCAGCGGTCATCTTCTTACCGATGTCAGCCAACGCATTCTTCACGCTAGCGGATGGTTCGGCAATGGTCATGCCATTGGTTTTTAAGACGTTGATGGAGTCGGTGTTCACCTTCTCACTCGCTGCCCAACCACGTGCCTCGGCCATCTCGGCCGCTTTCAACACAGCTGCTTGCGTGTCTTTATCGAGGGCGTCAAAAGCCTTTTGGCTCACGGCTGTCACATTGCAAGGCAACCAGCCGTTCACGGGATAGAAGAATTTGGTTTGCTCGTACAACTTGCCATCGGCGCCACTGGCGCTCGAGGTCAAGAAGTTCTGTGCCGCACCAGTCGCCAACGCTTGGGGCAATTCGGGCAACTGAATGGTTACAGGCGTCGCACCCAACATCTGCGCAATCTTGGTCGTGGCGGGGTTGTAGGCGCGCATCTTGGTGCCTTTGAAGTCATCCGCACTGTTGATCGCCTTGACTGAATACAGCGACTGACCAGGCCATGGCACCGAGAACAACATCTTCACACCCTGCTTGGCAAAGACCTTTTGTTGAACCGGCTTAGACGCCTCCAGCAAACGCTTGGCGTCAGGATAGCTGGTGGCCAAGAAAGGGATCGAGTCAACACCGAAGATAGGGTTCTCGTTTGCCAATCCGGAAATGATGAACTCACCCGCAGGCACCAAACCACCTTGAATCGCACGCTTGATTTCCGGCTGCTTGAACAGCGACCCACCGGGGTGGAGCGTGATCTTGAGCTTGCCGCCCGACAGCTTTTCGACGTCGTTGGCAAATTGTTGAACGTTTTGGGTTTGGAATGTGTTCACACCATAGCCGGTGGGCAGATCCCATGTGGTCTGCGCTTGAACCATCGCTGCGGCACCGAGCGCCACGATCGACATTATTACTTTTTTCATGCTTTATCTCCTTGTTAAAAAAATTGTGCCGAAGCACGCGCTAAAAACTTGCCAAATGGTTGTTCAGCAAATCCGTGATCAGCATGGCCCCCGGCGCATGCGTGATACAAAACGATGGCTTGGCTTGCGCCAGCGCGGCTTGCGGGGTCACTCCGCAGGCCCAAAAAACGGGTATTTCGTCGTCATACACATCCACTGCGTCCCCGTAGTCGGGACGACTTAAATCCGAAATACCAATGAGCAACGGGTCGCCCAAGTGCACTGGCGCACCATGAACCTCCGGGTAGCGGGACGTGATTTGAATCGCTCGGATGACATCCTTCGCCTTCATGGGGCGCATCGTGACCACCAAGGGACCGCTGAACGGGCCCGCGGCCGTGGTTGCGATGCTTGTCTTGTACATGGGGACGTTACGCTCTTGCTCAATGTGCCGGATGGGCACGCCTGCCTCGATCAAAGCCTGCTCAAACGAGAAAGAGCAACCAATCACAAATGTCACCAAGTCGTCGCGCCACAGGTGCGTGATGTCGGTGGGGGTCTCGGTTAATTGTCCGTCGCGCCAGACGTGATATTTCGGCACGTCAGTGCGAATATCGATATCAGATCCCAGCGTCTTGAGTGCCGATACGCCCGGCTCAGTCAATGCAATAACAGGACAAGGCTTTCGATTTTGATGGCAAAAGCGCAAGAAGTCAGCCGCATCGGCTTTGGGGAGAATCACCACGTTACCCTGCACGTTGCCACCGGCAAGCCCGCTCGTGTGCGTCGCGAACACACCGCTACGTATGGCCTGACGAATAGCCAACACCTCTTCCGCGCTGTGGAATACCCCACTCGCTTTCGGTCTCAGAATCTCTGCAGATAATTCAGCGCCCATATTCTCTCCAGTGCATCGCACGGTTGATCGTTGAATGCATTATTGAGAGACAGACCTTAACTGGCAAATTAAAAATTAAATTGTTAGGTCATAAAAAAAATTAATGATAAGCCAAGAGAGCTCCCAAGCCGTGGACTGCTGGCTTAAACGTGCGCAGCCACAAACTTACTGGCCGATGCAACCACCGCTTGGACGGCATTCGACGTAGGATCCTCGCGAAAGCTGGCGTAGATGGGTAACGATGCCAAACGAACATCGCACTTTAAGGGCTTCAGCAATGGGAATGCCAACGGGTTGCGAATCGCCGCCAGCGGCAGTGTCGCCACTCCAAATCCACCCTGCACCAACTGCGCCATCGCAGAAATGGAAGAGAGAGCGTGAACTCGCTTGGGCTTGATACGCAACTGGAGGAGCTGATCCAACAGACTGATGTGCGGCTGGGAGCCGCGCTGGAAAGTGAGCAAATCCATCTCTGCCAGCGCCGATAACGTGTACTGCCGTTTGCGATGCACATCACGATTACCCACAAACACCATTTCCATGGGGGGTAAAGCTTGTACAACAACGGCATCCCCCGCAGCAGGCAAAGCTGCGAACACCAGGTCTTGGGTCCCGCGCTCGGCTTGGTCGACAAGCGTCGGCGACGTATCCACCGATAACTCAAACGCGATACCGGGATGTTCGGCACCCAAAAACTCCAGGCACGGCACCAACCACGAGTGCAACACCGACTCGATCGCTCCAATGCGTAAAGACACGGTTAGCGCATTGTCCGAACCCATCTCGGCCTTAATCTCACGCTGTAAATCAAGCAAGCGCTCCGCAAAGGCATAGAAACGGGACCCTGCAAGGGTCAATCGAAACTGCTTATCGCGCCGATCCAGCAACAGGACTCCCAGCTCGCTTTCGAGCGCAGCGATGCGGCTAGAAATTGCTGGCTGCGTGAGAAACAACTTTTCGGCGGCGCGGGTCACGCTCTTCAAGGCGACGACCCAATAAAAAGCCTCAACAAAACGAAGATTCACAACAACAAGCTCCAGGGACGGCCTCAGGCGACCAAACTAAACGTGTGTGTTTGCTCGAGCGTATCGCCAAACCATGCCCGAATACCGCCTGCCCGCTCGCCCAGGTATTCAGGTTCACCGGCCCCATCCAGCACCATGGGCAAATCATGTCCAGGAACGAGCACGTTATTTGCCCGCTGCCGCCACAGGGCCCAGATGCGCTCAAAACTAGCAACACTTTCATCTTTGCTCAGGCTCATATCGGCAACCATGCCAACCAGTTCAGCGCGATTCTTTGCGGCATCACCGGTAAAAATCACATCACGCTCGGTACCCACCAAGACGAAAATCAAGTGGCCTGGTGTATGCCCAGGCGCAGCATGCGCGACCAAGCCGGGCAAAACCGTGTCCCCCGCCGTAAGACGCTTGAAACTGGGCCATGCGGCCAAAGTCTGCATGCAGAGCTCAGGCACCGGTGTGCGACCCCAAGGCGCCTGCAGTGACCAATCCATCTCATCGCTGCCCATGTTAAGTCCGCTGCTCTAACCAAGCATGAGCTAGAGGCCCGATTTAGACAATGGTATCCGCCAACTTAGTGCTCACTCACAATTCTAAAAATGTAGAAGCGGTGTAAAAGCACTTTTTAGCCAGAAATAATTATGTAAGTTGTTGATTTTATTAAATATTTTTCTCATAGTACCGTTACCTTGATAGATTATGAGACCTTTCTAGAGCCTGCCACCGACTTTTGCGACTTCTTGGCAAACCAATACGGGCTGCAGGTGCGCTGCGAGTACATTCTGCCCTTCAAGATCCGAGCCAGGTATCACTACGCGAACTGGAAAAAGCGGGTCGTTCAGTATGACGACCTCGGTAACGCCATATAAAACGATTCCCGGAAGATGACGTTAGGCCAATCTATGATTCCGGAGCACTCGACCTCATTCGCGAAACACTAACCCTTGGTCCACGCAGAGAGCAGGTCAGCGGATTTTTTTAATGCCGACCTCTCTACTCCAAACAGCGATTTCAACCTGCTTTTTTAATGATGGGTTCTTTGATGGGTAAATCTTTAAATAAATATTAAGTCATTGATTTTATTTAACTCTTGGCGGAGACGGTGGGATTCGAACCCACGATGGGCTTTTGGCCCATACTCCCTTAGCAGGGGAGCACCTTCGGCCTCTCGGTCACGTCTCCGCTTGCACAAGAGTGTACCCGATTCAGGC
>JBEAPX010000200.1:0-4153 GCA_041164205.1 Pseudomonadota bacterium | reverse complement strand
CATGCCCTATGCGGAGGCCATGGCGAGGTACGGTTCTGATAAGCCTGACTTGCGCGTGAAGATTGAGTTTGTCGAGCTGACCGACATCATGAAAGATGTTGACTTCAAGGTGTTTTCAGCTCCAGCGCAAATGGCCAATGGTCGCGTGGCCGCCCTGTGTATTCGCGGCGGCGGCGCCATGCCCCGCAGCGAAATTGATGCGTACACCGAATTCGTCAAGATCTACGGCGCCAAGGGATTGGCGTGGATCAAGGTGAACGATGTCGCTGCAGGCCGCGATGGTTTGCAAAGCCCTATTGTCAAGAATCTGCACGATGGTGCCATCGCTCAGGTTTTGGAGCGCACCGGTGCGCAAAATGGCGACATCATTTTCTTCGGCGCCGACAAGACCAAGATCGTCAATGACGCGCTTGGTGCCTTGCGTTTAAAGATCGGGCACAGCGATTTGGCCAAAGCCAATGGCCTGTTTGAAGACCGTTGGGCGCCCATGTGGGTGGTGGATTTCCCGATGTTCGAGTTCGATGAGGACGAAGGGCGTTGGAATGCAGTTCACCATCCCTTCACAGCGCCCAAAGATGGGCATGAGGACTTCATGGTCACTGATCCAGGGCGCTGTTTATCCAAGGCCTACGACATGGTGTTGAATGGATGGGAAATCGGCGGTGGTTCCGTGCGTATTCACCGCGCAGAAGTGCAGCAAAAGGCATTTGATGCTTTGCACATCACCCCTGAAGAGGCGCAGTTGAAGTTTGGCTTCCTGTTGGATGCACTTCAGTACGGCGCCCCTCCGCATGGCGGCTTGGCCTTTGGTCTGGATCGCATCGTGACACTGATGACAGGTGCGGAATCCATTCGTGATGTGATTGCCTTCCCCAAGACGCAGCGCGCGCAGTGTTTGCTCACCGATGCGCCTTCTGCGGTGGATGAAAAGCAATTGCGTGAATTGCACATCCGACTGCGCAACATCCAGCAGCCGGCGTGACCGTGTGCCGCTTATAAAAAGGCGCCCTTTAGGGCGCTTTTTTGATGCGGCTGCGCCGAGCGCCAGTGACTGTGGGGCGGCCCACTAGGCGGGCTACGCGCACCATCTCATCTTCCACCTCTCGCCGTGTGTGCGTTGCTCGCATGACCAACGCAATTTGACGCTGAGGTGCTGGCGCTGCCAAAGGTTTGGCCAGAACACGACCTTGCGTCAACCACTGACTCTTGATAGCCATCTCTGGTAATAGTGCGATGCCCAAGCCGGCTTCTACCATTTGAACCAGCGTGGCCAAACTGGTGGCTTCAATCTGCGACGGGCTGTTTGCCTTGTGACGCTGTGTCGGAGAACAAGCTTGCAGCGTGTGATCGGTGAGGCAGTGGCCATCGCTCATCAATAGCAGGCGCTCAGCTTGAAGTTTGGCTAACCGGGGCTGATCGACCTTCACCATGGCATCTTCAGGGCTACAAATTAACCAAAGCTCTTCCGAAAACAGTGGCTCAACACGCAGTCGACGGGTATCCATTGGCAGCGCAATGATCGCCATGTCCAGATCACCTGCCTCGAGCGCTTGAAGCAAGGCATCGGTGGGTTCTTCACGCAAAAGCACTTGAAGGTGGGGCAAGGACTGCCTCAACTCCCGCAACAGCGGCGGCAATAAAAACGGGGCAATGGTTGGAATCGCACCCAAGCGCCACTGTCCTTGGCCTGGTGCCTTGGCATCTTCACAACGTTGAATCAAGTCGCCGGTGTCACTGAGCAGTCGCCTGGCCAACGTCACCACTTCGTCGCCGAGTGGGGTGAATAAAACATTCTGCCGATCACGCTCGACCAATTGGCAATCCAGCGATGACTCAAGTTCTTTGAGCCCACCGGAGAGCGTGGATTGCGTGACAAAGCAGCGCTCCGCTGCGCGGGTGAAGTTCAGTGTGTCCCTGAGCGTGACAAGGTAGTGCAACTGTTTCAATGAAATTTGAGTCGCTGCTCGAGAGTAGGGGTTAATGGCCATATATCGGAAAAAACGATTATTTTTATAGAAATTATCCGTTGGACCAATTGAATAAGCAAGCACAGAATTCACCCATCAGCTTTTTTAAACCTTCTTTTTTGGGAGAACGCAATGTCAAACACCAAGCAACCATCGATCACCATCCAGAACCTTGAGGCTGCATTTGCGGGCGAGTCGATGGCCCATATCAAATACCGTTACTTCGCCAAAATCGCGCGTGAAATGGGGGATGAGTCCACAGCGAAGATTTTCGAAGACACGGCAGACCAAGAGGTCATGCACGCATTTGGTCATCTTGATTTGCTGTACCCCAAGTCAAAGTTGACGCCAGCCAAAGCGCTTGAAATCGCCATCGAGGGTGAGACCTACGAATACACAGAGATGTATCCCAAGTTTCGCCATTTGGCAGTTCAAGAGGGCAATGACGCAGCGGTGCAGGAGTTCGATGAGCAAATCGCGGAGTCCAAGGAGCACGCCGACGCCTTTAGAGCGGTGTTGGAAAAGGCCGCTAAGCGATTCGCCGCCTTAGCCAAGGTCGAAGAGCGCCATGCCAATCACTACCAGTCAGCGCTCGACGCCCTGCAAACGGCCTGAGCGATCGCTGAGCATCATTTTTAGTCTTGAAAGGAAACAACATCATGAAAACGTATATGTGCATTGTGTGTGGGTTTGTGTACGACGAGGCGGTTGGCAGACCCGAAGATGGCATCGCGCCGGGGACCCAGTGGGCAGACGTGCCAGAGGATTGGGCGTGCCCAGATTGTGGCGTTGCCAAGGCTGACTTTGAAGTCGTTGAGGTGTAATCATGGCTTCAGGTGCCTCCTCTGATGCAATCAAGCCAGTGGTCATCGTTGGGGCTGGACTGGCTGGCTGGACCCTCGCCCGAGAGGTTCGCAGTCGAGATCCTGCTCGTGCAGTGGTCATCATCTGTGCGGACAGCGGGGACTTCTACAGCAAGCCGATGCTCTCGAATGCGTTGGCACTCGGTAAAAGCCCCGCCCAGTTGATTCAGACGGAGGCGTCGATTCAAGCGCGCAAGATCGGCGTTGAACTTCGAGCCCATGCTCAGGTCGATTCGATTGACCTCGCGCGGCAGGTGATCCAAACCAGTGTCGGCGAGATCCAGTTCGGTGAATTGGTACTTGCAACCGGCGCTGACCCCATTCGTCTTCCTATAGAAGGCGTGGAACACGCGTTTTCTGTGAACGACTGGCAGGATTACGCGGCGTTTCGTGATCGATTGGACTCGATTTCAGCGGCGCGCGTGGCCATCATTGGCGGGGGGTTGATTGGCTCTGAATTCGCCAATGATTTGGCGGCGTCGGGTCATTCGGTGCAGGTCATTGATCCCGGTGAGTGGCCGGTTTCGCAGCTGCTTGATGCCGCGAATGGACACGCATTGGCCGGTGCATTGCGTGGGCTCGGCGTTGCATGGCATTGGGGCGACGTGGTCACCTCTATTCGTCGCTTGGACACAGGTGCCGGATACGCCTTGGCTTTGCGCAGCGGCCAGGCGATTGAGGCTGATGTGGTCCTGAGTGCGGTCGGTTTACGCCCTAGAACGGCTTTGGCGCAAGCCGCTGGGCTGCAAGTTCAGCGAGGCATCGTGGTCAATGCTTGGGGTCAGACTTCTCACGAGCACGTTTGGGCGCTGGGAGACTGCGCGGCATACGAGAGCGCGGCAAACGCGGACGGAAGTCCAAGGACGCTGCCATTCGTGTTGCCCATCATGGCGGCAAGCAAGGCCATTGCCTCGAGCCTGACCGGCTCGCCCACTCAGATTGTTTTTGGTCCCATGAAGGTCCGAGTCAAGACGCCTGCTTTTCCAGTGAGTGTGGACGCCATCTGAGCCAAAAGGGTATGCAACAAGCGGTAAGCTGTCGAGCGTTGCTATAGCTAAACGCCCACAGGATTGCGCTTGATGACCACGCCTTTTGTCTCGCCTCGGCCGTTCAAAATCCCGGAGTCAGTGCTCGTGGTCATTCACACGCCTGATCTAGAGGTGTTGGTACTACAACGCACAGACATCGGCAGTTGGCAGTCCGTCACCGGAAGCAAAGATTCCTGGGAGGAGTCTTTTGCCGCCACAGCTGAGCGTGAGGTCTGGGAGGAAACAGGATTGTCCGCTCACGCACCAGGCCATGTCTTGGTGGACTGGCAACTTG
>JBEAPX010000199.1:0-4274 GCA_041164205.1 Pseudomonadota bacterium | reverse complement strand
TGCACGAAGCCCTGTTGCTGCGACCCGATGTCCTTCGATTCACTGACATTGCCCGACGGCAGGGCACGCTGTCATTGAGGGATGCGGGTTTAGCGCTGGCAGCAGAAGGGCTCACTTCCTGGGAGGAAGTCATTTCCCAAACCCCCGGCCCTTGAAGTCGATGACACTCCAAACATTTCGCTGGCGTGCCTTCGATCGACGCGGGATGCGGCGCTATGGCCGTGACAAGGCCGTCGATGAAGAAAGCCTGCGGTTGAAGCTTCAGGAGCTGGGACTTCAGGCGATCAACATTCAACTCATTCCGCCGCGGTGGCACCTGAAGACTCGTCTGCCCCAAAAGCAATTCGCTGCTTGGACTCGTCAACTGGCGACGCTGACAGACGCTGGCATCCCGATCACAGAAGCCTTAGAGCTTTCTCATCGTTCATCGCTGCACCCACAACTGAGGCGTCATATCGACACATTGGTCCAAGCCACACGCGCCGGCGCCCGCCTCAGTCAGGCCATGACCCGCCTTAATCCGCCGCTGGATGCTGCATTTGTCGCAGGCATTCGGGGTGCTGAGCATAGTGGCCACCTATCCAGTACGCTCCATTTATTGGCCTCACAAGCAGAGCGCTCTCAGGCCCTTCGTGCCAGTGTGATGGCGGCACTGATGTACCCCGTGGCGGTGCTGGCCATTGCCCTCACGGCGTTGATAGGGATGCTGGTCGGTGTCGTCCCTGCATTCGAACTGCAGTTTAAAAATTGGGATGTCCCCTTGCCAGCCGTCACGCAAGGGTTACTGTGGTTGAGTCGACACGCACTCGCGCACGGCTGGGAGCTCCTGGCGGCTGTGGCTGTGCTTTGGACAGTCGTCACACGCACGTTGAGCAAATTCGCATCAGTCAGGATGGCAAGAGACCGGGTTTTGCTGGCTCTTCCTGTGATCGGCTCCATCCACCGCCAAATGTGCGTGACTCGCTTCAGCACTGCCTTGTCGATGCTGCATCAAGCAGGTGTTGGTCTACTAGAAGCCATCGACGTGGCAGGAGAAAGCACTGCGAATCTTCACTATCGACAGCACGCCACCGACATCCAACAGGCTCTGGCCGAGGGCTCAGAGCTGTCCGCGGCGATGGCGGCCACTCAGGCGTTTCCAGATGAGCTGATTCATCTCTGCGAAATTGGCGAACAATCAGGAAGGCTTGGAGAGTTGCTACACAAAGCTGCAGTACTCCTCGACCAAGAGACGCAGAGCCGCTTGAGTGGTTTGACGAGCTTGATTGAGCCGATTTTGGTCACCCTTTTAGGCTGCATGATTGGTGCTATGGTGATGGCTTTATATCTACCCATTTTTCAATTAGGTCAATTGTTGTGATGGCGTATCTTTCCCCGGAGGTGCTGCTTGTGATTCTCGCAAGCGGTCTGGGTGCGATCATCGGTAGCTTTGCAAGTGTCGTCATTGACCGGCTGCCCCGGATGCTCGAACACGACTGGATGCGAGAGGCCTGTGAGGCCACCGGGGCATCACTCACCGAGGCAAGCCCACCCAATTTGATCCGTCCCGGATCGCATTGCCCGAGCTGCAAACAGTCTTTGCGGTGGTGGCACAACATTCCCATCATGAGCTATTTGTTCTTGCGCGGCCGATGCGCATGGTGTCACGCGCGCATTCCTTACCGGTACTTGGCGATCGAGATCGCCATGGCCTGGTGGTTCGCTTGGTGCATGGCAACCCACAATGCTGGGCAAATCAGCACTTGGTTTTGGATGGTTTGGGGGGCCACCTTGATGACGTTGGCCATCATGGATTGGCGCACCTTTCTCTTGCCAGACGCATTGACCCTGGGGCTCCTCTGGGCCACCTTGGTGGTGGCTGCGTTGGGTGGATTGCCCCTTTCCGCAACCGATGCAATCCTGGGTGCTGCCGTCGGGTATTTGGTGCTTTTTTTGCCTGCCTGGGGCTTCGAGCGCGTCACGGGGCGCACGGGGATGGCCCATGGCGATTTCAAATTGATGGCTGCAGTTGGAGCCGCCGCTGGACCCGATCAGGTCATCGTGGTCTTGCTGTTCGCGAGTTTGCTGGGCATCGCCGTGGCATGGAAAGCTCAACGCTGGGTTCCCAGAGGCACAGACATCGGTGCGTCTGACATCGCACCAGGGGCGGTCCCATTTGGGCCAATGATCGCCGCGGCGGCGATGACCAACTTGGTCTGGCCAATTGAAAGCCTTGCGCTACAGTGGTAACTATGCAACCACACACCATCTGGGGACTCACCGGCGGCATCGGCAGCGGCAAAAGCACAGTCGCGGGCATCCTCGCCACTTGTGGTGCCACGATTGTGGATGCTGACGCCATATCAAGATCTTTGACTGCGGCTTCTGGCGCAGCCATTCCAGCCATCAAGGCGGCTTTCGGCGATGCGGCCATCGATGCCAATGGCGCCATGGATCGCGATTGGATGCGCGCGCGCGTCTTTTCAGACCCCGATAGCAAAAGCCGACTTGAAGGCATATTGCATCCCTTGATTGGGTTGCACACAGAGGCCGCCATTCTCAATGCACCGACCAAGTGGGTGATTTGCGACGTGCCATTGCTGGTCGAATCGGCCCACTGGCGCGCCAAGGTGCAAGGGGTGTGGGTCGTGGATTGCTCAGTCCAAACCCAAATCAACCGCGTCAAAGCCAGGAATCAATGGAGCGACGCCATGGTGCAGGCCGTGATAGACAAACAGGTCAGCCGAGCGCAGAGGCTCAAGTCAGCAGACATCGTGACCTTCAATGACGGGCTTTCCCTACAAGATTTGTCAAGCCATGTGACTACCCAATCTAAGTTTCTGGGGATAAGATAGGACAATCGCACGCTTTACTTCACGTTATTCACTCGCCGCTGAACCCCTGTGCACGCTTTCGAATTCCCTCTCAACGAAAAATTTCGCTCCTATTTGCGTGCCGATGAATTGTTGCAGCGGATGCGCACGCTCGGGCAAAGTGACGACCCGCTTCACCATCACTTTGCGCTTCAAACCTTGTTTGAACTGCAAGAAATGCTCAATCGCACCGACATCAAAGGCGAGTTGATCAGGGATTTAGAGCGCAACCGCTCAAGTTTGACGGCGCTTCGCAACAACGAAAAAATCGAGCAAACCAAGCTCGAAGAGGTGCTCGCTGAAGTGATCACTTGCCACGAAAGACTCACGTCTTTGGGTGGCAAACCAGGGCAAGGGCTCAGCGAAATTGACTGGCTCAGTGCGGTAAGGGGCCGCATCGGTATCCCCGCTGGTACCTGTGGGTTTGATTTGCCAGCCTACCAATTTTGGCAACGGCAACCTGCGCAGCAACGGCAAAGTGATTTGCAGGCGTTACAAGCGCACTTTGAATCCATTCAAAACCCGATCTCCTTTGTGCTGAACATGGTGCGACAAAGCGGTGAATCGCTCGCTGTGATCGCGCAAGGCGGCTCCATCCAATATGCCATCCCCAACGGCCGCCCTGTGCAACTGCTGCGTCTGGTGGTACGAGATGACGTCGCTTGTGTGCCTGAAATCAGCGCCAACCGCTTGAACATTGCCATTCGCTGGATGGATGTATCAGACGAGTACCGCCTCACACCTCACCAACAGGATGTGAGCTTTCAACTCAGTTTGTGCCACTGAGCTTCCCAGAACATGACTGAATCGGTCAACGCGTCAACTGATATGCCGCAACGCTGGGTCCGTTGTCCAACCTGCGCCAAGGACGCGCTGTATCACGCCAGCAATCCGCATCGTCCATTTTGCAGCGCTGTGTGCAGGCAAATCGATTTTGGAGCCTGGGCCAGCGAGGAATACGCTGTGCCCACTGCGCCTGTCGATCATCATGAGCCTGATGCCGACGCTTGATTCACGCTCCGGCCGCAGGTATCAACAGGGCTGGATCCGCGCTTAACCACTCAAGCACAGGGATAGAGCCCGGGAGCACCGGGTCGACAGTCACTGGCAGCTGTGTCCATGCGAAGGACTGAGCCTCTCGCATTTCTAAATCGCCTCGCCAAGCGAACACGCGGCAAAAGTGCAGACGCACCAGCGCATGAGGGTAGTCAACCAATTCTTGCCGCCAGGGCAAAGCGTGCTCAATGCAGATTCCAAGCTCTTCCGTTAGTTCGCGACGCAAAGCCTCTTCAACGGTTTCATTGAGCTCGAGTTTGCCACCTGGAAACTCCCAATATCCGGCATAAGCTTTGCCTACTGGCCGGCTCGTCATCAGGAACCTTTGCGCGCGATCAATCAAGACGCCTACGGCAACTTGGGTCT
>JBEAPX010000198.1:0-4924 GCA_041164205.1 Pseudomonadota bacterium | reverse complement strand
GCATGAAAAGCCCGATGCCGTTGCCGCGTGTGTGTTGGAGGCCTTGAGGCGCCCCCTCCCTGCGCACTGATGGTGTCGATGCACGGGATGGCCGCGGCGTATCGTGGCATGGTCAGCGCGCCATTGACGTTGATCAATCCATGGGCTTTTCAAGCTTGCGCCCAGTTGGGATAGTGGGAGAATGAATTTCATTCCATTCTTTAAAGGAGCCTCCCATGCTGTATCGATTCAAGTCTCAAGCCACGGGCGATTTGGTCATGTTGGAGGCCGATGGCAAGCACCTGCTTCAAGTCTGGGGCAAGGATCCCAGTGGACCGGGCGTCTTGTTGTGCGCTGATATGGACGCTGCTGCGGCTGCGCTGTTGAAGTCTGCTGATGAAGAAGAGCAGGCCATTCAGGCCGCAAAAGAACAGGCCAAGGCGGCAGGCGAGCCACCGCCCGATTTGCCGCCAGTGGCATGGCGCGCCCGCATTCAACCGATGCTGCAAACACTCAAATACTGTCAGGCTGAAGACGCGCCATTGCGCTGGGAAGTGTGACCAGCCATTGAGGTGTGACACCGCATCGGTGCGCCGGACAGCGAAAAGGCCCCGCATGGCGGGGCCTTTGTTTGGCATCAAGCCTGGACGGTGACAGGCGGCCTGACGCAGGTGCGTGAAGCCGCCTATGGCTGCACGTTCAGCCTCAAGCGGCCTTCACATTCAAGCGCCACGCGTGCAACAAGGGCTCGGTGTAACCGCTGGGTTGTGACAAGCCTTTGAACACCAAGTCGGTGGCGGCCTTGTATGCCTTGGACGTGTCGAAGTGACCAGCCATAGGTTGGTACAGAGGATCCCCTGCGTTTTGCCCGTCCACCACTGCGGCCATGCGCTCGAACGTGGCGCGCACTTGCGCTTCAGTGACGACGCCGTGGTGCAGCCAGTTGGCCACGTGCTGGCTAGAGATGCGCAGCGTGGCACGGTCTTCCATCAAGCCGACGTTGTGGATATCAGGCACTTTTGAGCAACCCACACCCTGGTCAATCCAGCGCACCACGTACCCCAAGATGCCCTGGATGTTGTTGTCCAACTCTTGCTGTTTGTCGGCCTCACTCCAGTTGGCTTCTTTCACCAAAGGCACGGTGCACAGGCCGTCGAGCAACGCTTGACGCTCGGCTTTGGCGTCGATTTTTTCCATCTCTTGTTGGATGGCAGCGACGCTGACTTGCTGGTAGTGCAAGGCGTGCAGGGTCGCGGCAGTGGGGCTGGGCACCCATGCCGTGTTGGCGCCGGCCTTGGGGTGGCCGATCTTTTGCTCGAGCATGGCCGCCATCAGATCGGGCATGGCCCACATACCTTTGCCGATTTGTGCGCGACCACGCAGGCCACACGACAGGCCCACCAACACGTTGTTGCGCTCGTAGGACTGGATCCATGCGCTGGATTTCATATCGCCCTTGCGCATCATGGCGCCGCCTTGCATGGCGGTGTGCATCTCGTCGCCCGTGCGATCCAAGAAGCCCGTGTTGATGAAGGCCACGCGATCCGCAGCTGCGGCAATACAGGCCTTGAGGTTTAGGCTGGTGCGGCGCTCTTCGTCCATGATGCCGAGCTTCACGGTGGCTTGGGGCAAGCCCAACACCTTTTCCACGCGACCAAACAACTCGCTGGCAAAAGCCACTTCAGCGGGGCCATGCATCTTGGGCTTGACGATGTAAACCGAGCCCTTGCGCGAGTTACGAATGCCGTTGGCACCCTTGCCCTGCAGGTCCACCAGTGCGATGGTGGTGGTGACCATGGCGTCCATGATGCCTTCGGGAATTTCTTGTCCATCGCCCCACAAAATCGCAGGGTTGGTCATCAAGTGGCCGACATTGCGCAAGAACATCAGCGAGCGACCGTGCAAGGTCAGCGGCTGACCATTGATGCCGGTGTATTGGCGATCGGCATTCAAACCCCGCGTGAAGGTTTTGCCGCCCTTGTCGACGCTCTCGGTCAGGGTGCCTTGCAAAATGCCCAGCCAGTTGCGATAGGCCAGCACTTTGTCCTCGGCATCCACTGCGGCCACCGAGTCTTCCAGGTCGAGAATGGTCGACAGCGCGGCCTCCATCACCACATCGGCCACACCGGCAGGGTCGGTTTGACCAATCGCGGTGCTGCGATCAATGCGAATATCGACGTGGTTGCCATGGTTCTTGAGCAATACGCTGCTGGGGTTGGCGGCATCGCCTTGGAAACCAACGCAACGCTCAGGGTTGGCCAGGCCGGTGGTTGCGCCACCCTTCAGGGTCACTTGCAGTTGACCGTTGACAATCGCGTAACCCGTAGAGTCCGCGTGTGAACCTTGCGCCAAGGGCGCCACTTGGTCGAGCACATTGCGGGCGTAGGCGATGACCTTGGCGCCACGCACCTCGTTGTAGCCCGGTCCTTTGGCTGCACCACCGTCTTCAGAAATGGCGTCCGTGCCGTACAACGCGTCGTACAGCGAGCCCCAGCGGGCGTTGGCCGCATTCAGGGCGTAGCGCGCGTTCAGAATGGGCACCACCAACTGCGGGCCGGCTTGCGTGGCCAGCTCATCGTCGACATTGGTGGTGGTGGCTTTGACCTCAGCGGGCTCATCAACCAAATAACCAATCGACTTCAAAAAGGCTTGGTAAGCCGCCATGTCTTGGATTG
This sequence comes from Pseudomonadota bacterium, assembly GCA_041164205.1. Taxonomy (GTDB): domain Bacteria; phylum Pseudomonadota; class Gammaproteobacteria; order Burkholderiales; family Burkholderiaceae_C; genus RS62. Next base: position 2,270 of record JBEAPX010000198.1, on the reverse strand, counting down.
GGCCAGGGTGCTTGGCGTGCCACTGGTCCAGCTCGGTTTGCAAGCGGTCGCGCTCGCCCAGCAAGGCGATGTTTTTCGGGGCCAAGTCATTGACGATGGCAGCGAAGCCAGACCAAAAGGTCTCGCTGGCGATGCCAGTGGCGGGCAACACTTGGGTTTCAATGAACTGGTGCAGGGCGGGGGCCACTTGCAGGCCGTGGCAGTTGACGCGGTTGGACATGACAAACACTCCTTATTCAAAAAAAGACAGGACATCGCGCAGGCTTTGACCGATGCGCGAAGGTTGAGGTTCTAACGATTCGAATGGCATACCACTGCGGTTGATCCACAGCGTTTGAAAGCCGTACCAAGTGGCGCCCAAGGCGTCCCAACTGTTGGATGACACAAACAAAATATCTTTGGCGGGCAGTCCCAGCGTTTGCGGCCCCAGCGCATACACACTGGGGTGCGTCTTGTAGAGCTTCACGCAGTCGGCGCTGATCACGTGATCGAGGTAATCCCCCAGGCCAGCGCTGCGCACAGCAATGCCCAACATCTCGGGGTCACCGTTGGACAAGATGCCCGTGGGTATGGCCCGCTCCTTCAGTGCCTTGAGCGTGCCCTTGTTCTCTGGAAAAGCGGCCAGCGCGCGGTACTGGTTCATCAGCGCGGCCTCGGATTCGGGCGAAAGCGTCAACTGCAAAGCCGCACACGCGTAACGCAAAGCGGCGCGTGTCAGATCCCAAAAAGGCTGGTAGTGCACCCCTGGCGTCGGGTGTTGCGCACTCGCGCTGGTGGTGACCAGTCGGGTGTATTCGATTTGCTTGTCACGCCACAAGACGCTGATGGCCTTGCCTTGCCCTGGGAACAACTGCTCTGCCATGGCGCCCACGCTGTACACGTCAAACAGCGTGCCGTAGGCATCAAAAAGCACGGCTTTGGGCGTGGACGGGGTGGGGTGGCTAGCCATGGCTTCACTTTATTACATCTATTAAAGTTTATTAACCGTTAATATGTCATTCAATTAGTGACTAAAAAGTAGTTAATAAAGCGCGCATGGACAAACTCAAACAAATCGAAACCTTCGTCGAAGTCGTCGCCAAAGGCAGCTTGGCCGCCGCCGCTCGGGCCGAGGGGATCGCCCCGGCGGTCATCAGCCGCCGGCTCGACGCGTTAGAAGCCCGCTTGGGCGTCAAGCTGTTGGTGCGCACCACCCGCCGGCTCAACCTCACCCATGAGGGCAGCGCATTTTTGGAAAGTAGTCAGCGCTTGCTGACTGACTTGGCCAATGCAGAGGCCAGTGTGAGCGCCGGGGGCATCAAGCCCAGCGGCCATTTGCGCGTCACGGCCCCAGGTGGGTTTGGGCGCCGGCACGTGGCACCCCTGGTGCCTGCCTTTCGCGAGCTCTACCCCGACGTGACGGTCTCGCTCAACCTCTCGGACCGGGTGGTCGACCTCACAGGCGAAGGCTTTGACTGTGCGGTCCGGGTGGGCGATATGCCCGACTCGTCGCTGGTGCACGTGCGCCTGGCCGACAACCGCCGCCTCTGTGTGGCCACCCCCGACTACCTCGCGCGCCACGGCACCCCGCACACCCCCCAAGACCTGAATCGGCTCGACTGTCTCACCTTGTCTTCCGACGCCTCGCAAACCCGTGGCTGGGCGTTCCAAATGCCCGCCAGCGCTGATGGTCCAGCCGAGTTGATTCACCTCAAGCCTGTGGGGCCGCTTGATTGCAGCGATGGCCAAGTGCTCCACGAGTGGTGCTTGGCTGGTCTAGGCGTGGCATGGCGCTCGATCTGGGAGGTCGAGCAAGACATCCAAGCCGGTCGGCTGGTCGCGGTGCTCGAAGACTTTGCCGCGCCGCCCAACGGCATTTATGCGGTGTTCGCGCAGCGCCGCCACCTGGCTTTGCGCGTGCGGCTGTGGATGGACTTTCTCAAACACCACTACAGCCTACCCAGCTTTTGGCAGGGATAGTTGGCTATACCGTGAGTTCCATCGTGAACGGAAAATCTGCTTCTTTTTTAAATGGAACTCACAATGCGCATCACTACCTTTTCACTGTCCGTCCTCGCCGCTGTACTCGCGGGTTGTGCCTCTCCTACGGTGGTGCAAACCATCAAACCAGGAGACAACGGATTGACCTGCGCGCAGCTATTGAATGAATTCTCTGATGCTGAGCGCTTTCGAGCTGAAGCCGAAAAAGAGAAAACAGTGACTGGTGGAAACGTTGCTCGTGCGTTGTTATTTTGGCCAGCGATTTTGGGAACTGCAGCCAACGCCAATGA
>JBEAPX010000197.1:0-2833 GCA_041164205.1 Pseudomonadota bacterium | reverse complement strand
CACTCCCGTCGCACTTCCATGTCGTTGCCTGCCCAATCATCCGCTCCGTCCCTTCGTGCCCTTGCGCCTTTTTTGCGCCCCTACCGCACCATGATCGTCGTCGCCGCAGGCTTGTTGTTGTTGGCGGCGGGCACGACTTTGGTGTTTCCCTGGGTCCTGCGCTTGTTGGTTGACGAGGGTTTGGCTGCAGGGGTAGACAACACCGCTTTGGCTTGGCGTTTTGGTGAGTTGTTTGCTGTGGCGGCCGCGTTGGCGGTGTTTTCATCGGCGCGCTTTTATGTCGTGAGCTGGTTGGGGGAGCGGATCAGTGCGGACTTGCGCAATGCGGTGTACAGCCATGTGCTTCAACAAAGCCCTGCGTTTTTTGAAACCACCCAGTCTGGCGAAGTGCTGTCACGCTTGACCAATGACACCACGCTGGTACAGACCGTGGTGGGCTCTTCACTGTCCATGGGGCTGCGCAACACCGTGATGGGTCTGGGCGCGATGGCCATGTTGGTGTGGACCAATCCGGTGTTGATGTTGCAGGTGGTATTGGTGTTGGTGGTGGTCGTGTTGCCCAGTGTATTTTTGGGAAGGCGTGTGCGGCGGCTTTCGCGGGCGAGCCAAGACCGTGTGGCCGACGCCAGCGCGCTGGCCTCTGAAGTGATGAACGCCATTCCTGTGGTGCAAAGCTACACGGCTGAAGCACGTGAGGCCCGCCGCTTTGTCGAGGCCACGACCCACGCGTGGCGCACGGCGCTGCGCCGCGTGCGGGCGCGTTCGGTGTTGGTGGGATTCATCATGCTGGCGTCCAGCGCGGTGCTGTTGTGGGGTTTGTACATGGGCGCGGTCTCAGTGCGTGCGGGTATGACTACACCGGGTGAGTTGGGCCAAACAGTGATTTATATTCTGCTGCTGGCGAGCGCCTTTGCGGTGCTGGGTGAGGTGTACGGTGACATCTTGCGCGCAGCAGGTGCCACCGAGCGGCTGATGGAGTTGCTGCACGCCCCGGTGAGCTTGGTGCCAGTGGGTCTGCCGGTCCCTCTACCCCCTGCGCCCGCTGGTTCGCGGGTGCGATTGGAGGCCGTTCGTTTTCACTACCCCACACGGCCCGACACTTGGGCGCTCAATGGTTTGTCAGGTGAGGTCAAACCGGGCCAAACCGTGGCGATTGTCGGTCCCAGTGGTGCAGGTAAAACCACGCTGTTTGACTTGATTTTGCGATTCGCAGATCCGCAGTCGGGGGCTGTGTGCGTGGATGGGGTGGACGTGCGTCAGGCGAGCTTGCAAGGCTTGCGCGAGCGCATCGCGATCGTGCCGCAAGCGCCGGTGATCTTCTCCGGTTCGGTGATGGACAACATCCGGTATGGCAGACCCGATGCCACGCTGCAAGAGGTCGAGGCGGCGGCCTTGGCGGCCAATGCCACAGAGTTTATTGCGGCTTTGCCGCAGGGACTGGAGACCGATTTGGGTGACCGAGGCGTGCGACTATCAGGCGGGCAACGCCAGCGCATTGCGATCGCGCGTGCGATGCTGAAAAACGCGCCCCTGCTGTTGTTGGATGAGGCCACCAGTGCTTTGGACGCCCACAGCGAGCGCTTGGTGCAAGCGGCGTTGGAGCAGGCGATGGTCGGGCGCACGACCTTGGTGATTGCCCACCGGTTGGCGACGGTACAAAAAGCCGATGTGATTTGGGTCCTAGACCAAGGCCACTTGGTCGAGCAAGGGACTCATGCCGAACTCACGCAGGCGAGTGGGCTATACGCCAGCTTGGCTGCCCTGCAGTTTTCAGTCGATAAAGCTGAAGTGAAGACCGTGATCCAGAGCAACGAAGCGCCCGACAGTGGGGTCAGCGGGCAGGTCAGTCACGCGCCTGCATAAGCACAAGCCAATGAGGCTGACGAAGTGCCGGCTCTCTGGCGGTTCCTGCGGAGTCAACCTGCACAAGCGAAGATGCTGATCACTCTCCTAGCACGCGTAGCGCCACCCATAAGAACCGTTGTCTTCGCAAGGAGGCAGCGGTTTTTTCATGCCCGCAGTTGTGCCTGTCTCGAGATGTTGGCCTTGGGGGCTTACCGTCTAAACCAATTGGCGATGGGTTCGTGAAGCGTCTACTTCTGCGACCTCTGCCAAGGGGGAGGAAGATCCTGCGCAGCAAACGCCGGACGAAAAAAAGCCACCCCTGCAAGCAGGGATGGCCCAATCTCAACTTTGCTCTAACTCTTGGACAGCTTTTAGAAGCTGTACATCACGCCCACTTCGATGGCGTCGCCTTCTTTGCTGGACAGACCTTTTTTAACCATGTCTGCATAAATGGTCATGTCCTTGTAGGCCTCATATCCAACGCCAAAAGATGTCTCGTTGGTGGAAGTGGAACCAGTTTTGACCTTTTGGAAAGCAAGGCCAAAATCCACAGCACCCATCTTGTATTTCGCAGCGACGCCGCTGTAGTTGGTGCTGTCTGAGCCACTGACTGGCTTGGTCTTTCCAACAAAGCCAACCAGCTCCGCGTCACCCAATTTGTAGTTCACGCTCAAGCCATCGGTTGACTTAAAAACGGCCGCACCCCCACTTTTTTTGTAGGCGCTAATCTTGTCGTGCGCGTAGCCAATGGTCAATTGGTCAAGCTTGTAGATTAGTGCCACAGCAGTACCTGTAGATGATTTGGTGGCATCGCTCGCGCTGGCCATGTGCGTAAGGTCCAAACCGAAGCTCAAAGGACCCATCTTGTTGGTGTATTGCAAGTGGCGGCCGTCATTGCCGGATTCAGGTTCTGTGACAAAACCGGAATCGCCATGACCAACCAGCAAAGCTTCGAACACTTTGTCTTCCGCGTAGCTGTCAAATTGGC
>JBEAPX010000196.1:0-12260 GCA_041164205.1 Pseudomonadota bacterium | reverse complement strand
GCGGTGATTCACAAGCTCCAAGAACTCAACACACGCCGCCTCAAGCCCGAGAGCATTGGGTACATCTGGCGCGAGGTGATGTCTGCTTGCCGAGCCTTAGAGGCGCAGCAGCGCGTCGCCTATCTGGGCCCCGTGGGGACCTTCAGCCAAGAGGCGGCACTTTCTTTTTTTGGCACGAGCATCCAAGAGATCCCCTGCGCGTCACTGGATGAAGTCTTTCATGCCACGGCATCTGGTGCAGCAGACTTTGGGGTTGTGCCACTCGAAAATTCGACCGAGGGTGTGATTGCCCGTTCACTCGATCTGATGCTGACGTCACCCGCGCACATTGTCGGCGAGACGAGTTTGATGATTCGCCACCATTTGCTGAGGCAATCGGCCAGCTTGGATGGCATCGAAGTGGTTGCCGCGCACCCACAAGCGCTGGCGCAGTGTCAAGATTGGTTGTCGCGCCATCTGCCCCACGCCGAGCGCCATGCGGTGAGCAGCAACGCAGAAGGCGCCCGCCTTGCCAAAGAGCACGAGAAATGGGCCGCCATTGCAAGTCTGCGCGCGGGTTCAGAGTACGGCCTGCACACCGCAGCACAAGCGATCCAGGACCAAGCGCACAACCGCACGCGCTTTGGCGTGATTTGCTTACCCCAAACACTAGAGGCTCCAACCGCTTCAGGACAAGATTGCACGAGCTTGGTGGTGTCTGTTGCCAACCGGCCCGGTGCAGTGCACGATTTGTTGACGCCGCTGAAAAACCACGGCGTATCCATGACCCGATTTGAGTCGCGGCCCGCGCGCTCGGCACAGTGGGAATATTTCTTCTTCATCGACTTGGCCGGCCACCCAGCACAAGCCAACGTGCAGGCCGCATTGAACGACCTGCGCGCGCTGTGTGGGTTTTTCAAGGTGCTGGGGACTTTCCCCGTCTCAGACGCATGAGCGCCTCAAAGCCATTCTCGATTCGTCATTTGGCCATCATCGGCTGTGGGCTCATGGGTGGCTCCGTTGCGCTCGCCTTGAAGCGAGCGGGATGCGTGGAACACGTGGTGGGCTACAGCCGCAGCGCTGAGACGCTCCAAACTGCCCTGGAAATGGGCGTGATAGACGAGGCAGCTGCAGGCATCGCCACCGCTGTGCGCCATGCGGACATGGTGATCTTGGCCACGCCCGTGGGTGCCTTGGCCACCACCTTGCGACTGATTGCACCGCACCTGAGCAGTGACTGCATCTTGACAGACGTTGGATCAACCAAGAGCGACGTCGCAGAAATTGCCAAGCAGGAGTTGGACCGCCATGCGGCCCGGTTTGTTCCTTCACACCCCATTGCGGGCAAAGAACACGCGGGCGTCATACACGCAGAAGCCGACCTCTACGATGAACGCAAGGTCATCATGACCCCCCTGCCCCACAACGCTTTGGGCGCCATTGGCACTGTGCAGGCGATGTGGCAAATCTGTGGGGCAGATGTGGTGACCATGACACCGCAAAATCACGACCGTGTCTTTGCGGCCGTCAGCCATTTGCCTCACCTGCTGGCGTTCAGCTACATCAATGGCCTGGCCAACCAAGCCGACAGCGATTTGTTTTTGGCGCTGGCTGGGCCCGGGTTTAGGGACTTCACACGCATCGCGGGCGCCAATCCCGACATGTGGCGCGATGTGTTCAAGTCAAACCGAGTGGCCATCAAAGACCAGATTGATCAATTCCGCACGGCGCTGAACCAATTTGAGGCTGCCCTTGATCAGCAAGATGGTGCCGCGCTCGAGCAATTTGTTGAACGTTCCCGAGACATTCGCTCGCCTTGGCGCTTGAACGCCGTGATCCCCACGCGCGACGACCTGACCCAACAGTGATGGCTCGAGGGCCAATCGACTTTCATGTACTCCACCCCGTTTTTAGACCTCCCTCCATTGACCGCCGCAGGCGGGGCCATGCAACTACCCGGCTCCAAGAGTATTTCCAATCGGGTGTTGCTGCTCGCTGCCTTGGCGGATGGCGAGACCACGATTCACGATTTACTGGACTCTGACGACACCAAGGTGATGCTGGACGCCCTCGCCACGCTGGGCTGTCGCATCGACCACTTAGACGATGGCGCTTTGCGAGTGACGGGCATCGGTGGCACACCGGTGGTGTCCAAGGCAGCCCTGTTCTTGGGGAATGCGGGCACAGCGATGCGCCCGCTGGTCGCTGCATTGGCCCTGATTGCCAATACGCAAGGGCGTGAGTTTGAACTATCCGGCGTCGCGCGGATGCACGAAAGGCCGATCAAAGACTTGGCTGAAGCATTGATGCAACTCGGCTGCCATGTCGATTACCTCGACCAAGCAGGCTATCCGCCGCTTCGGGTGGGCGATGGCGCCACCCACCCATTGAACCTCGCGCAACCGATTCGTGTGCGAGGCGATGTATCCAGCCAATTTCTGACCGCGCTGCTCTTGGCGCTGCCGCTGGTCTGCGAACGCGACATCACCATTGAAGTCGTGGGCGAGCTGATCTCCAAGCCCTACATCGCCATCACCATCGGGATGTTGGCGCAATTTGGCGTGCATATCCGCCAAGATGGCTGGACGCGCTTTGTGATTCCGGCGGGTGCCAAATACCAGTCTCCGGGCACGGTCCATGTCGAGGGTGATGCCTCGTCCGCCAGCTACTTCATTGCACTGGGCGCGATTGCTCCAGCACGCGACCCTGCGTCGCCGGTGACCATCCGAGGCATTGGACTGAACGCACTCCAAGGTGATATCGCGTTTGTCGACGCCGCCAGAGCAATGGGGGCTGAAGTCTCTGGCAATGACCACGAACTCACCGTCAAACGCGGCTGCTGGCCTCTAAAGGCGATCGATCTGGATTGCAACCACATTCCTGATGCGGCCATGACTTTGGCGGTGATGGCGCTCTATGCCGATGGCACCACAACGCTGCGCAACATCGCGAGTTGGCGCGTCAAAGAAACCGACCGGCTGGCGGCCATGGCCTGCGAGCTGCGCAAGGTCGGCGCCACTGTCGAAGAGGGTGCGGACTACCTGAGCGTCACTGCGCCGGTTGCTTGGCAGCAAGCCACCATTGAGACCTACGACGATCACCGAATGGCGATGTGCTTGTCATTGGCTGCTTTCAACCCTGCCGGGCAATCGATTCGGATTCTCGACCCCAAGTGCGTGGCCAAGACGTTCCCCGATTATTTCGAACAGCTTTTTGCGATGACCAATGCGGCCACGGTGCCGGTGCTCTGCATCGATGGACCAACAGCCTCTGGCAAAGGCACGTTGAGCACGCGCGTTGCCCAGCAGCTGGGCTACCACTGGCTGGATTCAGGTGCGCTCTATCGTTTGATTGGTCTGGCGGCTGAGCGGCGAGGCCTCTCCACCCAATCAGACGCACTGAGTCAGCCAGGTGCCGCGCGCCAAATCGCAGCGTGCTGCGCTCATTGGGATGTCCGATTTGATGGCGACCGCGTTTGGCTGAACGGCGAGGATGTGAGCACCGAAATTCGCACCTCAGAGGCCGGGCTGCGGGCGTCGCGTGTGTCGGCGCTCCCAGAAGTTCGTGCGGCCTTATTGGACGCCCAGCGCCAATTTGCCCGCTTGCCAGGCTTGGTGGCCGATGGTCGCGACATGGGCACCACGGTGTTCCCTTCGGCGGCGCTCAAGGTCTTCCTGACGGCGAGTGCTGAGGCCCGGGCGCAACGTCGGCATAAGCAATTGATTTCACTAGGTATTTCTGCTACACTCGACGATCTTCTGACAGACCTGCAAGAGCGAGACCTGAGGGATCAAACCCGAAGCGCTTCGCCCATGCAAGCTGCCAAAGATGCAGTCCTCCTGGACAACACAGCACTTGACATCGATGCGTCGGTCTCAACTGTATTGAAATGGTGGGATCGCTCGACGGGCTTTGGCCAAAGCTAAAGCCTATTTAGGTCCCCTGAGCCGCGTCTGCCATTGGCACCGACTCGTGGGGTGTTTGTTTTTACCGGCGATGCCAACTCGCCATCAACCCATCACTGCTGTTCAATCCGATTTGCCTCGTTGAGCCGTCTCAAACCCTTGAGATACGCGGGCCTGCAGTCTAGGAAAATTTCATGTCTGAATCTTTTGCCGCCCTATTTGAAGAGTCGTTGCAACGTGCAGAAATGCGCACCGGTGAAGTCATCACCGCTGAAGTCGTTCGCATCGACATGAACCACGTCGTGGTGAACGCTGGCCTCAAGTCCGAAGCCTACGTTCCACTCGAAGAGTTCAAGAACGATCAAGGCGAACTCGAAGTTCAAGTAGGCGACTTTGTTTCTGTCGCGATCGACTCTGTCGAAAACGGCTACGGCGATACCCTGCTCTCACGCGACAAAGCCAAACGCTTGGCATCTTGGATGTCATTGGAAAAAGCGTTGGAATCCGGCGAATTTGTCACCGGCACCACCTCTGGCAAAGTCAAAGGCGGCTTGACCGTCATGGTCAACGGCATCCGTGCATTCTTGCCGGGTTCTTTGGTCGATACACGCCCCACCAAAGACTTGTCTCCCTATGAGAACAAGACCCTCGAATTCAAAGTCATCAAGCTTGACCGTAAGCGCAACAACGTCGTGTTGTCGCGCCGTGCAGTGGTTGAAGCCAGCATGGGCGAAGAGCGCGCCAAGTTGCTCGAGAACCTCAAAGAAGGTTCTGTGGTTCAAGGCGTGGTCAAGAACATCACCGAGTACGGCGCTTTCGTCGACTTGGGCGGCATCGATGGCTTGTTGCACATCACCGATATGGCATGGCGCCGTGTGCGTCACCCAAGCGAAGTGGTGCAGGCTGGTCAAGAAGTCACCGCCAAGGTCTTGAAGTTTGACGTTGAGCGTCAGCGCGTGTCCTTGGGCCTCAAGCAGTTGGGCGATGATCCTTGGATGGGTGTGGCTCGCCGCTATCCCCAAGGCACCCGTATGTTCGGTAAGGTCACCAACATTGCCGACTACGGCGCATTTGTTGAGTTGGATCCCGGCATCGAAGGCTTGGTGCACGTGTCTGAAATGGACTGGACCAACAAGAACGTGGCTCCCTCGAAGATTGTCGCCCTGGGTGACGAGGTCGAGATCATGGTTCTGGAAATCGACGAAGACAAGCGTCGCATTTCCCTGGGCATGAAGCAGTGCCGCGCCAACCCTTGGGAAGAGTTCGCTCAAAACCACAAGCGTGGCGACAAAGTGGCTGGCCCCATCAAGTCCATCACCGACTTTGGTGTGTTCATCGGCTTGGCCGCTGGCATCGATGGCTTGGTGCACCTGTCTGACCTGTCTTGGAACGAAACCGGCGAAGCCGCCGTTCGCAACTACAAGAAGGGCCAAGACGTGGAGGCCGTCGTGCTCGGCATCGACGTGGAGCGTGAGCGCATCAGCTTGGGTATCAAGCAGTTGGATGATGATCCCTTCACCGCCTTCACCTCGATCAATGACAAAGGCCAAACTGTGACCGGTAAGGTCAAGACGGTTGATGCCAAGGGCGCAGAGATCGAATTGGGTGAAGACGTGATTGGTTACTTGCGTGCCAGCGAAATCAGCGCCGACCGTGTGGAAGACGCACGCGAAGTGTTGAAAGAAGGCGATGAAGTGACTGCCGTTGTGACCTACGTGGATCGCAAGGCTCGTTCCATTCAGTTGTCAATCCGGGCCAAAGACGCTGCCGACCAGCAGCAGGCTTTGGATACCCTGAACAGCTCTTCAGCAGCTGGTACCACCAGCTTGGGCGCTTTGTTGCGTGCCAAGTTGGATGACAACAACGGCTGATCATTGATCTGACCGAAACAGCCCGCGATTGCGCCGAGTGATCGCGGGCTTTCTCTTCAGTAGTGCTGATTTATGACACGCAGCGAATTGGTGACCGCATTAGCGGAACGCTTCCCACAACTGTCTCCCAAAGATGCGGAGATGGCTGCTCGCACCATACTCGAGGCCATGGGTGACACCTTGATCAAAGGGCATCGCATTGAAATCCGAGGCTTTGGCAGTTTCTCCATCAATCGCCGCTCGGCCCGTGTGGGCCGCAATCCACGGTCTGGCGAGCAAGTCATGGTCCCCGAAAAACGCAGCCCACATTTCAAAGTCGGTAAGGCGCTGCGCGTGGCTGTTGATACCGGTGTATTGCCCGACCTGCCCGGCGGCAGCGACTGACTCAGACCCTCTTTGAGCCGTCTACAATGGCTCCTCGCGTGCACATTCAGATTGGTGCAAGTGCTTGATTCCTAGGGAGCAATGGCTTTGAACTTACTCAAATGGTTGGCCCGGTTTGTGACCTTTTTTGTGCTGCTGGTCTTGGCGCTCAACAACCAACAAGTCGTCCCCCTCCACGGCATCGGCTCTGCCACTTGGTCGATTCCAATGGCCTGGCTACTGCTCATCACCCTCGCCTTGGGCGCTTGCATCGGAGCCTTGGCCTTGATGCCAACATTATTCAAACAGCGACGTGCGATTCGTTCTGCCCAGAAGAGCGCAACGCCCCTCCCTATCCCAGCGCGACCAGACGATGAACTCGGTATCTGATCTGCAATGGCTCCTATGGGCCATCCCGCTGAGCGTGGTGGTGCTGGTTGGATTGGGCTGGATGTTGCGTGGCTTTGAGCAACGGCAGTGGCGCATTGCGGCTCACAGCTCACCCCAAGCCCATTTTCGTGGCCTCAACCAATTGCTCAATGAACAACACGATGAAGCCATCGATTCATTCATTGAAGCGGTGCAACTTGATCCTGAAACATCGGAGTTGCACTTCGCGCTGGGTAACTTGTTTCGCAGGCGCGGTGACTACGATCGTGCCGTGCGGGTCCATGAACATTTGTTACAGCGCGGCGACCTCAAATTGGCAGAGCGACAGCGCGCGCAATATGAGCTAGCGCAGGATTTTCTGAAAGCCGGATTGTTAGACCGAGCTGAGGACGCACTTCAAGCTTTGGATGGCACTGAACATGAATCCAATGCCAGACTGGCATTGCTTGCGATCTATGAGCGTGCACGCGATTGGGATAAAGCCATCGCCGTGGCACAAAAGTTGGATGGTGGCGTCCATGGGAGCTTCCGCTCTCGAATGGCGCATTACCACTGTGAATTGGCCGCTTTAGACGCCAAGAGAGACAACGCCCAAGCGGCCAGCGAACACATTCACGCAGCCCTGCACCTCGACCCCCAACACGTTCGAGCGCACATCGATCTGGCCAAGTTGCAAGAACACCTTGGCCAAACCAAGGAAGCCATTCAAACTTTGCAACGCGCTGCCCAGCGACAGCCTTCGAGTCTGCCCCTGATGAGTCACCTGCTCGCAAGTTGGGGCACGGCCCACCCTGAGACCAAACGCCTGGCGCTTGAGATTTTGTATGGGCAACCCAGCAACGTACCCAGCACTGACGTCACCCTCAGCAAGCTGGCACTGCAACCTGAGCAAGCCTCTGAGCTACTGCAAGCGCACTTGTCCCATGAGCCCTCGCTGGCCATTGCGGCGCAGTCCCTACAAGGTCTACGCGAAAGCCTGCCACCTCACGTGCTCGACACCGTCAACCGCGCGGCGTCGCCTTTGCAGAGGTATCGTTGCGCAGCTTGTGGGTTTGAAGCCCACACGTACTTCTGGCAATGCCCCGGATGCCAAGCGTGGGATAGCTTCCCTGGTCGCCGGGTTGAGGAGCTTTGAGGCGAGATTCCGCTTGGGTGGCTGATTTTTCAGTGCGTTTTTCCACGTAATTGCTGCGCAAATCGTGACATCGGATCAACGCACTTGACCCGCAACGGTGATTCTGAATTCATGGGCCTTGATTGACACCAGTCAATCCACTCAAGGCATTGGCCTAGAGCGACTTTCAAAAGGGAGTTCTCATGAAAACATTGCTTGCATTCATCGTTGGCTTGTTGATCGCCACATCGGCTCTGGCATTAGAAGTGAACGATGCTTCTGGCTCACAACTCGAGTCGATCAAAGGAATCGGGCCCGTGACGTCCACCGCCATACAAGAGGCACGAAAGATCAAGCCGTTCGCCAGCTGGAGCGATTTGATGACCCGAATCAAGGGGGTTGGGTCCAATACGGCTAAAAAGTGGTCTGATCAAGGCCTGACCGTCAATGGGGCCACGCTCGGTGGCAGTCAAGGCACACCGGCCAAACCATGATCAGGCGGTCATGACCGATCAAGCGGCAGCCGCTTTGGCCTCAACTCCAGTGGCTGCCAATCCCCATTGCCAAGCCGTCAAATAGATGTGCGGACACAGCGACACCCCAAGCATCAAAATTCGTCCGCTTCACAGTTGCCCTGTGAACGCTGTGGTCATTGAGCCCATCTTTGAAGTCCATTGTTAAATTATTGGTTTCAACCACCGCGTGAGTGAACCGATGCGCAGAAGATGGATGAATGGGCTACTGCCTGCCTTGTTTCTATTGGGGACGTCACTCGTTCATGCAAAGGACGTATTGGCTGACGCCATCACGGCCATCGACGCCAATGTGGTGTTCATGAGGCACGCGAACGCACCGGGCTTTGGCGACCCGGCGCATTTCAATCTCAAAGACTGCTCAACCCAACGCAATTTAGATGACGCAGGCCGCAAACAGGCTCAGCACATAGGTGGCCTGATCCGAGCCAGCAACGTCAAGTTCGTAGAGGTACTCAGCAGCGAATGGTGTCGGTGCAAAGACACAGCCGCCCTACTGAACGTCGGTCAATGGCAAACGTTTTCAGGACTGAACTCATTTTTCCAAGGCCACGCAGATGAGGCCAGCACACTCCGGCAACTTCGACTCAAGTTCACATCGATCCAACCCGGTGTCACGCTCATGGTGACTCACCAAGTGGTGATCAGCGCTGTGACTGGCCAAGGCGCCCAAACGGGCGAAATGATTGCATTCAATACGCGGACCAAAGCCGCGGTGCGTGTCCCACTTTGATAGTCCCCACGTAAGCCCGTGCTCCCGGGGTTCATTGGCGTTGCTGTTTGAAAAGGCTCAGCCTAGACGGCCCGCTCCATAAGCTCAGCTTTGGCTACCCACAGCCGCCCACTGGTCAGAGTGGCTCGCCAGCCATTCATTGGCTTGAGTCGGGTGCCCTACTTGCAATGGATGAAAGTCCTTGCGGGTGTAGGCCCAAATCGGCTTGGCCACGCGCCAAAGCATCCCATGCCGTCCAAACAAAAATTTGCTCGCGGACCACCATGTGCTGGGTTTGAACAAGGTTTTGTCGTGCCAAAGGTTGTTGATCGTTTGGCGGAACACGTCCGTGCTGAACTGAATCGTCACAAACCAGAACCAACGCATCCGCCAGGCGTGATTGCCGCCTAGGCGCTGATACAGATCGAAGGCCACGCACTTGTGCTCAGCCTCTTCGGCGGCGTGCCAGCGCCAGAGCGTTTTCAGAGGTTCTTCCGCACCGGCAAACCAGTCGCCGGGTTGGTCTATTCGCTCCAGCGTCACATCACCAAAAATCGACGTGTAGTGCTCGTAGGCGGCAGTGATGGCCAACTCGTGTAAATAGCCCTTGTCGCTCTTGTTGATGAACTCTTCGCGTCCCTTTTTCAAAAGGCGCTCAGCGCGAGGCCCCCAGTGATTCACCAACCCCTGTTTTTCTAAGTGCGCGTTGTACAGACCATGCAAGTGGCGATGGGTGGCTTCCTGCCCAATGAAACCCTTGGCCACGCGTTTGAGGTCGGCATTGTCGGGGGTATCAGGCAAGGCCTTGGCGCCGCTTTTCACTGCGTCGATGAATGACTGCTCTCCCACCGGAAAGCTCATGGACAAGGCGTTGGCGTATGCGGTCAAAAAAGCATCGCCGCCATTCCAGTGGCGAGAAAAGCCATTAGAGAGGTCTACCATCAGGCGGCGAACGGTCAAATCCGTGGGTGCTTGCAATGTGGGATCAGCGATTGGCATCGTGCGCGTCTCTTTATGGTTGATCAATATGTGAGTATTATTCAGTTTTATTGGCTAGGCGCAACTCGCAAAGCACTCACATTTTTGGGGTCCCTCGAATATGCCCTCCTCACGAGCCAGCTCTAAAGCGCAAGCCGCTTCGACAGTGCGTCGCCAGCCTACGCAGGTGCGTGCGCAGCAAACGATTCAGACCCTTTTTAAGGCCGCTGCTCAGATTTTGGATAGAGAAGGCGAGGCCGGCTTGACCACGAACAAGGTGGCTGCGGCTGCAGGGTTTTCGATTGGCACGCTGTACCAATACTTTCCCAGTAAAGAAATGTTGGTCCGCGCCATGTCCGCAAGAGGGCAGGAGCTGGTGCTTCAGTCACTTGAAGGCTACTTACAGCAACTAGAAACCAGTGAAGACGTACAGCATATGGATGGCGCTGAATTGTTAGACAAGGCCATCGCTATCTTGCTGCAAGGCTTTGCCAACGGCAATGGGCTGAGTCAGACCTTGATCCGACTGTGCTGGGCACTGGAGCAACCCGATGAAACGGCCAGTGCAGTGAGGAAAGTCTCGGAACGCTTGGCGGTATTCTTTGAGCGGATTGCACACCCTGCCTTGCAAACGCCTAGCGCCGCGCAGATGTTTGTGCTGACACGTTCGGTGATCGGCACGTTGCGCAGCGCCAGTCTGGAAAAATCGCCGCTGCTGGGTAGCCCTGCACTCCAGGAAACGCTGACCCACATGGCCTGGGCATTGTTGGCCAAACCCAAAGATTGGGCCCAACCACCGCGAGCATGACGCGGGCCCAGTACCCAGTCATCCAAAGTAAAAAGGCCTCAACCCTTTCGAGTTGAGGCCTTCTCATCATTGCCACTCATCGCGGCAACCCGTCGCTCAAGATCAGTGGAACTGTTCTTCTTCGGTAGAACCGGTCAGGGCCTTCACAGAAGACGTGCCACCTTGAATGACAGTGGTGACTTCATCAAAGTACCCAGCACCCACTTCTTGCTGATGCGACACGAAGGTGTAGCCCTCTTCACGTGCTGCGAATTCAGGCTCTTGCACCATGTTGACATAGTGTTTCATGCCCTCACCACGTGCGTAGCCGTGCGCAAACTTGAAGGTGTTGTACCAGTTGATGTGGATACCAGCCAAGGTGATGAACTGGTACTTGTAGCCCAGCGCTGACAGCTCGTCCTGGAACGATGCAATCTGGCTGTCGTTGAGGTTTTTCTTCCAGTTGAATGAAGGCGAGCAGTTGTAGGACAGGAGCTTGCCTGGGCAGGCTGCGTGCACTGCTTGAGCAAATTCGCGAGCAAAGCCAATGTCTGGCACACCCGTCTCACACCAGACCAAGTCCGCATAAGGCGCATAAGCCACGCCACGGCTGATGGCTTGCTCGAGGCCGTTCTTAACGCGATAGAAACCCTCTTGGGTGCGCTCACCGGTCAGGAATGGCTTGTCATTGGCGTCGTGGTCGCTGGTGATCAAGTTGGCGGCTTCTGCATCGGTGCGGGCCAACACGATGGTGGGCACGCCCATCACGTCTGCGGCAAATCGCGCTGCAATGAGCTTCTCGATGGCCTCACCGGTTGGCACCAACACTTTACCGCCCATGTGACCGCACTTTTTCACAGCAGCCAATTGGTCTTCAAAGTGAACGCCTGCGGCACCCGAGGCAATCATGTTCTTCATCAACTCAAAAGCATTCAACACGCCACCGAAGCCAGCTTCAGCGTCTGCCACGATGGGCAAGAAGTAATCGATGAAGCCGTCGTCACCGGGGTTCACGCCACGTGACCACTGAATCTCATCTGCGCGCTTGAACGTGTTGTTGATGCGACGAACCATCGTGGGCACGGAGTCGTAGGCATACAAAGACTGATCGGGATACATCGTCTCGGATGTGTTGCCGTCTGCAGCCACCTGCCAACCTGACAAATACACAGCCTCCAAACCGGCCTTGGCTTGCTGCATCGCCTGGCCTGCAGTGATCGCGCCGAACGCATTCACATAGCCCTTTTTCGCGCCGCCGTTGACTTTGTCCCACAACTTTTCAGCACCGCGTTTCGCCAAGGTGTATTCAGGTTGCATGCTGCCACGCAGGCGCACGACGTCGGCCGCGCTGTAGCCGCGCTTCACCAGCTTCCAGCGGGGATTCTCGGCCCAGTCCTTTTCAAGTGCAGCGATTTGTTGTTCACGAGTCATTTGTGTCATGGTGTTTACCTCTGAAAAGTTTGCGATTGAAACCAAAGGCGTTGAGGCTGACTTCTAGAGAAGGCACTTGCAACGCAACATGGGGTAACTATAAGTCTTGTATAAGAGTTATTTTCGTCTTATGTCTTATATAAGACATTTTATTAAATTCAATAATATCAATGACTTAAGTGAAATTTTTCTCTATG
>JBEAPX010000195.1:0-5173 GCA_041164205.1 Pseudomonadota bacterium | reverse complement strand
CATGTACGTGCAAACGCATCTCGCCACGCTTGGATACCTCCAGTCGCAGACGGTGGACGTCGTCCCCGTACTTGGCCTCAAACCATTGCTGCCGTGAGCCAAACGCCACCCAATGGTCCGCTCGACTCCAAGGATCGACGCCAGCAGTCTGGGTGACTTGAACCACCTGATGCAACACCGCCGCTCCCAATACAATCGGCAATGGCAAAGGCGCCTGACCAAACAGTCGCTCGGACTCGCGATCTATCAGGGCTGTATCCAGCACCGGTTGCTGAAAAGATAGCGTGCCCACCACACGGCGCAAAAACTGGACGTTGGTGTGCACCCCGACAATCCGAGTCAACGCTAGCGCAGCATCCAACTTCGCCAGTGCCTCGGCACGGTCTGCGCCATGCACAATCAGTTTGGCGATCATGGAGTCATAAAACGGCGAGATGTCATCCCCAGGTCGAACGCCGGCATCCCAGCGCACTGGCGACCTCGTGAAAGCACTGGATGGCGGCGGCCTAAGGCGAGACAAATGCCCGATCGCTGGCAAAAATTGCTGGTCCGGGTTTTCGGCGCAAATTCGCGCCTCAATGGCGTGCCCCGTCATGCGTACTTCCGATTGCTGCAAGGGCAGGGGTTCGCCACTGGCCACACGCAATTGCCACTCCACCAGATCCAGGCCGGTGATTGCTTCCGTCACGGGGTGCTCCACTTGCAAGCGGGTATTCATTTCCATGAAATAAAACTTCATGTCCTGCGGGTTGTCGTCATCGCCTTGTTCCACAATGAATTCAACCGTACCGGCTCCCACATATTGGACGGCTTGCGCAGCTGCAATGGCTGCCGCGCCCATGGCCTGTCTTAGCGCCTCCGGCATACCCGGCGCGGGGGCTTCCTCCAACACCTTTTGGTGGCGGCGCTGCACCGAGCAATCGCGCTCAAACAAATGAATCACCTGGCCATGCTGATCTCCAAACACTTGGATTTCGATGTGCCGTGGACGTTGGACGTATTTTTCGATCAATACCGCATCGTCGCCAAAACTTTTGATGGCCTCTCGTTGGCAAGATGCGAGGGCGGCTTTGAAATCAGCAGCGGCTGTGACCACTCGCATCCCTTTGCCACCCCCACCGGCGCTGGCCTTGATCAACACGGGGTAGCCCATGCGGTCTGCCTCTGACTGCAAGAACTCTGGCTCCTGTTGGCTGCCGTGATACCCCGGCACCAAAGGCACCCCAGCAGATTCCATCAAGCGTTTGCTTTCGGCTTTGAGGCCCATCGCTTCGATCGACGACGCAGAGGGGCCAATAAACACCACGCCTGCGGCTGTACAGGCCCGAGCAAAGGGCGCGTTTTCCGATAGAAAGCCATACCCAGGGTGAATGGCCTGCGCACCGGTGTCTTGCGCGGCCTGGAGGATCGCCTCCCATCGCAAATAGCTGTCAGAGGGTGCGCTCCCACCAATGTGCACCGCTTCATCGCAAGCTTGAACGTGTGCGGCTCGCGCATCTGCGTCAGAGTAGACCGCAACGGTACGGATGCCCATTCGACGCGCGGTCGCGGCCACCCGACAGGCAATCTCACCTCGGTTTGCGATCAAGATTTTGCTGAACATCTTCAGGCTCCCGACCACTTGGGCGCGCGTTTTTCCAGAAAAGAAGACACGCCCTCTTTGCCCTCATCCGTGGCCCGAATATCGGCAATGCGGCGTGCCGTCTCGGCCCGCAATTCGGCGTTGATGTCTCGGTGGCTGACGTCTCGCACCAGCTGTTTTGACGCGCGCACCGCCGCAGGGGCGCAGCCGACGATGGCTTCCACAATGGATTCGATGCGCTCGTCGAGTTGCTCCGCTGGCACCACCTCATGCACCAGTCCGCAATCCGCCGCCACCTGGGCGCTGAATCGCTCAGCAGTGACAAAGTAGCGCTGGGCGGCACGGTAGCCCATCGATCGCACCACGTAGGGACTGATGGTGGCGGGGATCAGCCCCAGGCGCACTTCACTGAGACAGAACGTCGCCTCAGGCACGCTCACCACAATGTCTGACTGCGCGCACAAGCCCATGCCTCCGGCGTAGCAATCGCCGTGCACCCGCCCGATGATGGGCACCTGGCAGGCCTCGATCATGGCCATCATGTCGGCCATGGCTTGGGCATCACGTCGGTTGTCTTCCCAGTCGTAATCGGCCATCGCGCGCATCCAATTGAGGTCCCCGCCTGCACAAAAGGCCTTGCCATGCCCGCCCAAAACCACCACCTTGGCTTGAGGGTCGGCATGGATGCGCTCAAAGGCCGCGTGCAGTGCCTGAATGACGTCGCTGTTGAACGCATTGCGCACCTCAGGGCGATTCAGGTACACGCGCCACACGCCGGCGTCGCTGCGTTGGATGTCTAGTAACTGTTCTGACATGGTTCACCTCACATACGAAAGACGCCAAACCGCGTCTCGGGAATCGGAGCATTCAATGCCGCGGACAAGCCCAGAGCCAACACGCGCCGAGTGTCGGCAGGGTCTATGACGCCGTCGTCCCACAGACGGGCGCTGGCGTAGTAGGGGTGGCCTTGGACCTCGTATTGCTCTTTGATGGGTGCTTTGAAAGCCGCCTCTTCGTCCGCGCTCCACTGGCCACCCTTGGCCTCAATGCCGTCGCGCTTGACCGTCGCGAGGACACTGGCGGCTTGTTCGCCCCCCATCACGCTGATGCGTGCGTTGGGCCACATCCACAAAAATCGTGGCGAGTAGGCCCGCCCGCACATACCGTAATTGCCGGCACCAAAACTGCCCCCAATGATGACTGTGAATTTAGGGACTTGTGCCGTAGCGACCGCCGTCACCATCTTGGCACCGTTGCGTGCAATGCCCTCATTTTCGTACTTGCGCCCGACCATGAAACCAGTGATGTTCTGCAAAAACACCAAGGGGATTTTTCGTTGGGCACACAACTCGATGAAGTGCGCCCCTTTGAGCGCGCTCTCTGAAAACAAGATGCCGTTGTTGGCCACGATGCCCACCGGCATCCCTTCGATGTGCGCAAATCCACACACCAAGGTGGTGCCAAACCGGGACTTGAATTCATCGAATGCGCTGTTGTCAACAATGCGGGCAATGATTTCACGCACGTCGAATGGCTGGCGGGTATCCGTGGGGATCACGCCGTACAGCTCTTGGGGATCAAACCGAGGCGGCTGCGGGGCGCGCAAAGTCAGATCAACGGTCTTTTTGCGGTTCAAATTGCCGACCGACTGACGCGCCAGGGCCAAGGCATGGCCATCGTCTTGCGCCAAATGGTCGGCCACGCCCGAGAAACGTGTGTGGACGTCGCCACCGCCCAAGTCCTCAGCGGAGACCACCTCTCCCGTGGCGGCCTTGACCAGGGGAGGCCCCCCCAAAAAAATGGTGCCTTGGTTTTTCACGATGATGGCCTCATCGCTCATGGCTGGCACATACGCCCCTCCTGCCGTGCAGGAGCCCATGACCACAGCAATTTGTGCAATCCCCTTCGCACTCATGTTGGCCTGGTTAAAAAAGATGCGTCCGAAGTGCTCGCGATCTGGAAACACCTCGTCTTGATTGGGCAAATTCGCACCCCCTGAGTCGACCAAATACACACAGGGCAGGCAGTTTTGCTCTGCAATTTCTTGTGCTCGCAAATGCTTTTTAACGGTCATGGGGTAGTAAGTCCCCCCTTTGACGGTGGCGTCGTTGCACACGATGACGCACTCGACGCCTGAGATGCGCCCAATCCCCGTGATCAATCCCGCGCTGGGTGCCGCGCCGTCGTACATCCCGTGCGCCGCCAGCGGCGACAACTCCAAAAAAGGCGTGCCCGGATCAAGCAGGCGTTGCACACGCTCGCGGGGCAACAGCTTGCCGCGAGCCCTATGTTTGGCGCAAGCCGCTTCGCCCCCTCCAAGAGAGGCTTGATGGACTTGAGCCTTCAAATCATCGACCAAAACCCGCATCGCTTGCGCGTTCGCTTGGAACGCGGCAGACCGGGTATTGAGTTGCGTATCGAGTACTGGCATAGGAAAACCAACCGCAGTTGAAAGAGCACACAGCGGCCAGCTTAATGCGAATCGGCACGCAATGTGCGACACTAAGGTTGCAATTGACGCCATATCCATGCACCCAAGCAAACCCGTCACCGCCGGCCAGAGAGCCACCCCAATGAGCTATGCAAAATCGATGATTGCGGCGCTCAAGAGCAGAGGCATGGCATGGGCAGACATTCTGAATGAGGTGCAAATTGCGCCACACTTATTGAACACGTCTTCGGCTCGGATCACCGCCGCTCAAATGGAGTCTTTGTCCGCGCTGGTGATGAAGCGACTGGATGATGAGGCTTTGGGCTGGTTCGAGCGTGCCTTGCCATGGGGCAGCTACGGGATGCTGGCCCGAGCCTCGCTGAGCGCGCCCACCCTTGACGTTGCACTCAAACGCTGGTGTCGACACCACGGGCTACTGACGCAGGCGGTGACGATGGACGTTTTCGTTGAGCACGATGCGGCGGGAATTGAATTCAATCCGCACGGCATTGCCCAGGAGCATCTCGAGTTTTGTACCGTCACGCTGCTGCGCAATGCGCTGGGCCTAGCCAGCTGGATCATCGATTCGCGCATTGCCATGCAAAGGGCCACATTTGCCTACCCGCCGCCTGAACATGTCGGCGCCTACGCGGACCTGTTTCCCTGTGAGGTCGAGTTCCTTGCGCCCGTGACCCGCGTGTACTTTGACGCGGCTTACTTGCGTCTACCCACTTGTCGCCAAGAGGAAGAATTGCGCACCATGCTGCAAAGGGCACTGCCACTGACCGTCAGGCATTACCCGAAAGACCGATTGCTCGTTGAGCGCGTGCGGCGGCTGCTGCGCACCTCGCCTCACATGTGGCGTGACGCGGAATCGGTGGCCGATGCCTTGTCGATGTCGGCACGAAGCCTCCATCGTCAGCTGGCAGCCGAAGGCGCGAGATGGCAGACGCTGAAAACCGAAGAGCGTATGCGCAAAGCCACGTCGTTGTTGCGTTACACCGATCGCGGATTGAAGCAAATCGCGGAGGCCAGCGGCTTTGAAGACGTGAAAAGCTTTTCGCGCGCCTTCAAAGCCTGGAGCCTCACCAGCCCCAACCAGTTTCGCCGCGAATGGCGAGTCGAAGCGCCTCAGATCGGTCGCTGACGTTGGCGAAAAT
>JBEAPX010000194.1:0-8662 GCA_041164205.1 Pseudomonadota bacterium | reverse complement strand
CGTCGAACATCCCAATTGAAGGAATGGACATGAGCGAGACCCAAACGGAACAAGATGTTGTCGTGACCGATGCGTCAGGACAAATTCACCAAGACGTTTTACAAAACATCCCCGTCACCCTTTCGATTGAGGTGGGGCGTGCAAGCATCAAAATCCGTGATCTGCTGCGCTTGACGCAAGGCAGCGTGGTGGAGCTGGATCGCATCGCGGGTGAACCGCTTGACCTGCTGGTCAACAACACCGTGGTGGCCCAGGGCGAAGTGGTGCTGGTCAACGACCGTTACGGCATCCGCCTAACCCGCGTTGTTCCAGCCTCTGAGCGTATGGAAAACCTCTGACACCATGGCCAATGCAGCTTCGCCCGGATTTTGGGAAGTCGTCCAATATCTGGCGAGCTTCACACTGGTCATCGCCCTGTTGATGGGCTTTTTGGTGCTCCTCAAGCGCCTGCAACACGGCACCGTCTTCAAACAACGCGGGCAACGCCTCCAGATACTCGAAAGCTTATCTGTCGGTACGCGCCAGCGCCTGATTTTGGTTCGCGTCGACCAACAAGAACTGCTGCTGGGCATTGGCGCCAACGAAATTCAACAGTTGTTGGTCCAGCCCGCCAACGCTGAACACACGCCAACCGATGCCACGGTGGTTAGCCACGCCGTGACGCAAACCGAGACCACTCAGCCAATGGATCTGCTGCAACGCTGGAGAAAAAAGCCATGATGTCCAGGCTGTTCGCCAAGAGATCCGCATGGTGCAGTGCGCACCGCAGCGGCTCGATGCTGATCGCGCTCACGGCAACCTTGTTGCTCATGGCCATTCCGTTTGCTGCAGAGGCCCAGGGCTTGCCAGGCGTGACCGTCAACAACACGGGCCGCGGCACCCAATACAGCTTGACGTTGCAAGCACTCGCACTGATGACGGTGCTGACGCTGCTGCCATCGATCTTGCTGATGATGACCTCTTTTGTGCGGATCATCATCGTCATGTCCATCCTGCGCCAAGCGCTGGGTACTGCCCAAACCCCACCCAACATGGTGTTGGTCGGTTTGTCTTTGTTTTTGACCCTGTTCGTCATGTCGCCGGTGCTGAATGACGTCTATCAAAACGCCATCCTTCCGTACATGGACAAAGGCATGGGTTTTGAAGCCATGTTGGCCAGGGCCCAAGAGCCGATTCGGGGGTTCATGCTGGCACAAACGCGCGAGGATGACATCGCCTTATTCATGGAAATTGCGCGCAATGCACCGGTCGCCTCACCCGACCAAGTGCCGTTTGCCACCTTGGTGCCAGCGTTTCTGACCTCTGAACTCAAAAGCGCATTCACCATCGGCTTTCTGATTTATATCCCGTTCGTGGTCATCGACTTGGTGGTCGCGAGTGTGCTGATGTCTATGGGCATGATGATGCTCTCCCCCATGATGATTTCCATGCCATTCAAGCTGATGCTGTTTGTGCTGGTCGATGGGTGGGGACTGATCATGGGTTCATTGGCCTCCAGCTTCGTCATGCCTTAGGAGCGAAAAATGGATGTCGCAACCGTTGTAGATCTCGGCCGTCAAGCGCTTTGGGTCGCGGTGTTGATCAGTGCCCCGCTATTGGGTGTCGCGCTGGCAGTGGGCTTGGTGATTGGTATTTTGCAAGCTGCTACCTCGATCAATGAGATGACCTTGAGCTTCATTCCCAAGCTGATGGCCTTGGCTTTGGCGCTGGCCATGTTTGGCAGCTGGCAATTGGTCACGCTGGTGGACTTTGCTCGCAATATTTTCCAGCGCATACCCACGCTGTTCACCTAAGCCAAGTGAGCGAGCCTTGCCATGACTTTTCTTGCTGAAGACGTCGTCGCACGGTTCTATTTGTTCCTCTGGCCGATGTTGCGCATCTCGGCCCTGCTGCTCACCGCGCCGCCGTTTTCGAGCAGCGTGTTCACATTGCGGCTTCGCATTGTCGTGGCCTTGGCACTGACTTGGCTGATCTACCCGCTTTATGACTGGCCCCAGATCGATCCGCTGTCGGCCGTGGGCTTAGGCGAAATATTCAACCAGATCGTCATCGGCGCCACCATGGGTCTGATTTTGCAAATCGTGGTCGCCGCTCTGGTGCTCGCAGGCCACGCGATTTCTGCCGCCATGGGCCTAACCATGGCCAACATGATCGATCCCAGCATGGGCAATGTGCCGATCTTGTCGCAACTGTTGATCGTGCTATCGACGCTGATTTTCGTCGGCATGGGTGGACACGCCATGTTGTTGGGGCTCGTTTTGGAGAGCTTCAGGACGCTGCCCATCGGCCAGTCTGTTATGAACCCAGACACCTTTGGATTGGTGGTGCGCTGGAGCTCAATGATTTTTTTAGGTGGCTTGCTCATGGCCTTGCCGGTGATGGTGACCTTGTTGTTCATCAACGTGGGGCTTGGCGTCGTGACGCGCGCCGCACCCAGTTTGAACATTTTTGCCGTGGGTTTTCCAGCGATGATCATCGCTGGATTTGTGGTGCTGATCGTGTCCATGGACAGCATCGGTGGACGCATCGAATGGCTCTGGGTACAGGGCTTTTCGACGCTGCGCAATTTCATGGGGTTGCCCAGTGTCTGAACAATCCTCAGGGCAAGACCGCACCGAAGCCCCCACCGCGCGAAAACTGCGCAAGGCGCGCGAAGAGGGCCAAGTTGCGCGGTCGACCGAACTGCCAGCCGCCACCATTGTGATTGGCAGCTTTTTGCTGATTCTCACCATGGGCGGATGGTTGGTCACGCGCTTGGCTGATATGTTTGTTGGTTCATTTGTCTTTAACCTCAAGACCCTGTCCAAGCCAGAGCTGATGCCCACCGTCTTTGCAGATCGGCTCATCGATGTATTTGTGCTGTTCCTGCCATTGATCGTGCTGACCATCGTGCTCGCTGTGGTCGCATCCGGTATGACGGGTGGCTATTTGTTTTCCGTCAAAGCGATTACCCCAAAAGCGTCGAAGTTAGACCCGATGCAAGGCTTTAAGCGGATGTTCGGGATGCGTGCCTTGGTGGAATTGGGCAAAGCCTTGCTGAAGTTTTTCCTGGTGACGGGTGTGTTGTGGGCCTCGATCGCAGCCAACACCGACACCTTGGTCACCATCGGGCGCATGGGCCTGGAGCCCGCTCTATGGGCTGCTGGAGGCATGATCGCCAAGTCCGCGGTATGGGTGGCGCTGAGTCTCGCCGTCATCGCGATGATCGACGTCCCCTATCAAAAGTACTCGTTCATCAAACGGATGCGAATGACCAAGCAAGAGGTCAAGGACGAGATGAAGGACATTGAAGGTCGCCCAGAGGTCAAGGCGCAGATTCGACGCCGCCAACGTGAAATGTCCAACGCTCGAATGATGCAGCGCGTGAAAGACGCCGATGTCATCATTACCAACCCAGAGCACTTTGCCGTCGCCTTGGAATACGACCCGGGCGGCGAAGGCGCACCAGTGCTGATCGCCAAGGGAACCGACTTCATGGCGCAAAGCATCCGTGAGGAGGCCGCCCGCAACGGTGTGCAAATTTTTGAAGCCCCCCCATTGGCGCGTGCTTTGTATTTCACCACCGACTTGGAGCAACCCGTGCCCGAATCGCTGTACCACGCGGTGGCACAAGTCATCGCCTATGTGTATAGCCTAGAGGCGGCGCAGCCTGGCATGAACCAAGTGAAGAAGCCTCAGCCCAAAGTGCCCCCTGAAATGCAGTTTGACGTCAATGGTCGGAAAATGGATGCATAAACCAATGCAATACGCACCCTTTTGACCTCCAATCAACGCTTGCCATGAAACAACCAGCCCCTCGCAAACCCAAGCCCGACTCCAACTTGCCGACGATCATCGGAGGTTTGGTGTTGCTAGGCGCGCTCGGCGCGGCTGTGCATTACTTTAATGAGGCTTCCGCGCCTAGACCGATGACTGTCGAGGTCTACATGGACAAGCGTTGCGAATTGATCGACAACGCCTTCATCGCGGTCTCTGACCCCGATGGCGCTCGAGCCAATTTCGATAAGGGTTTGGCGATCCTACAAACGTACTCCAACTCGCGCATAGTGATCCGATCCAATCCGGCTTACCCAAGCTTTTCGTACGAGAGCAACAAGGTCAAGGCGGCGCCCCAAGTGGTGATTCCGGTGGAATGCGAAACCGGGCGCATTGGCAACACATTGGACGCCATGCGCCAACAGTTTCGGAGCCGAGAGCGATGAAAGACAAACCCACTGTCATCAATAACGGCGCAGAGCACCGCGTGTCGCTGAGCAACGACAAACGCGTGGCGGCCCGATCTCATATGGGGAAACGCGCCAAGCCCCGACCTGCAGACCGGATCGTCACCGGCGCTGACTTCAACGACTTGCCTGAGAACATCGGCTCATTGCCCACCTCTGACCAACTCGCTGCCCGCATCAAAATGTTGGCACAGGTCACCGCTGAGCTTCAAAAAGAGTTGCTTGCTGTTCAAGCGACCAAGGCAAGGGCGCAGCCCACCGCGGCATCTGAGGACCGGGTTGGCGCCGTGGATGAGCAGGTCGAGGAGCTCCATCAAGAAAACAAGGCCCTGCAATCAGAACTCGAGGCTCTCCAAGCAAGGCGCGCTGCCCTGCCGAGTGATCCGCCTCTCCCGCTGCCCGAGTCGCTCCATCAGCCGCAAAGCAAATCTGCGCTCAAGAAAAAGCGCCCCGTGCCGATTCAAACGCTAAGCGATGACGAGCAATTTGAGGTGGATCTCGAAACGCGGATGCAAAAGATCCGGCAGGCCACCCAACACGTGCGCATCGAACTAGAAGAACTGGTCAAGTCAGCCGAAGCAAACGGTTGATTTGAACTGAGACCCCCACCTGGGATGCCGGCATGAAACGAAAAACCAATCCAAGCAAGGTCGAAAGAGTCCAACGCAAAGATGCTGTGACTGCGGCAGAGCCTGTCGCGGTCTCTGAGGAGCCTGCGGGCACTCCAGAGCCCTCGCCTTCCAACCCCAATGAGCAGGCGATAGAAGCTGTCATGCGCACAGAGCGCGACCTCCTGCACAAGCAGTTCAACAACCTGTCCGCCGCCGTTTTGGATGCCGCCGAGGTGGCCAACCGATCGGCAGAAACGGCCAACCGCGTAGGTGGCGATTTCGAGCGGCAGATGGTGCAACTCACCACGGTGGCTTTGACCACACGCAAGATCAACATGATCCTCATCGGTGCGACAACCGTCGTGATGTTGATCGCCTTGATCTTCTTTGCTGTGCTCAGTGCACGGGTGTCGAGTCGCATCAATCAACTGGATGAGATGTTGCTGGCTGTGGGCAAGCGGGCCGTGGAACTCAACGCGGGCATGATGGCGCTCGATTCGGTCAATGCCTATATGCGCGACCTCAGTGCCAAACAAGTGTCGATGGTCGACGTGCAGGCACAGGTCGAGGCCAAGATCAATCAAGCGCTCTCCAAATCTGAGTCACTGATGAAGGAAATGCCCAACAAGGCGGCGCAGCAGATCACCTTTGCCAGCTCGGTGATGACGCGCGAGGTGCGCTCAATCAACGGCAAGTTGCAGCAACAAGCCAATGCGGTTGAAACGCTGGGCAAAGAAGTCAAGGCCCTGAAGGCAGACATGGGCAATGTCAACGCACTCAAGCGCGACGTCCAAGCCCTCGTCGTGATTCAAAAAGACCGGGTCTTGGAACAACTGAAGAAACAATCCGAAGTCAAACCCCCGCCGCCAGAGCCTGCGCTGCAGTACCCCAGGCCCAAACCTGCCGAACAAGAGTAAGTCGACTCACCGCCCTCTTTTCTGAGCCTCCGCGCGCCATTGCCCGGGGGCTTTGTTTTGTTTGTTTGTTATCGAGATCGAAATATCTCCCAAAACGTGATAAAACCCGCGGGTGTATATAAGTTTTGCTAGCTGTAATTTGCCAGCCAAGCGGTTTCAAATTCGAATCGACCAACTCGCGGCGCCAGACCGCGAGCTGTAGGGGGAGCACCTTGTCTTTTTCCAGCATGATTGGCCAGAGCGCGGCAATCGAGGTTGTCCGTGACATGATCGGCACCTTGGCCAATTCCGCCTCAACCGTGCTCATCACTGGGGAAAGCGGGACAGGTAAAGAGTTGGCCGCCCAAGCGCTCCACTTGCAAGGCGCTCGCAAAGCTTCCCAATTTGTCCCCATCAATTGCGGCGCCATTCCCAAGGACTTGATCGAAAGCGAATTGTTCGGCCATACCAAAGGCTCATTCACGGGCGCATTGAGTGACCGCCGTGGCCGCTTTGAAATTGCCAACGGCGGCACCCTATTCCTCGACGAGGTGGGCGAATTGCCACTGGATATGCAAGTCAAGTTGCTGCGCTGTTTGCAAGAACGCTCGGTGGTGCCGCTGGGTTCGAGCAAAGCCATTCCGTTTGACGCGCGCATTGTGGCAGCGACCAACCGTGACTTGGACGATGAAGTGGCGGCTGGGCGATTCCGAGAGGACTTGTACTACCGACTCAACGTCTTGCCGCTGAAGCTCGCACCGCTGAGAGAGCGGCGAGACGATATCCCGGCCCTGCTTGAGCATTTCAGTCAGAAATTTGCACAAGAAGGGGCTGCGCCTATTTCGTTCGGCCCCGACCTGTTGCACGCCTTGCAAGGGTACGACTGGCCAGGCAACATTCGCGAACTGTCCAACCTTGTGGACCGCTTCAGCACCCTGTTCCCGGGCCAGACCCTACAGTTGAATGGCATTCCCGCTTGGTTGTTGCCCAAAGGCCTCGCGGGTGAGGCGGCACAAACGATCTGGATCCCCAAGCCCGCGCCACCCGCCGAGCCTGAACCCGATATTTTGCTCATGGTGCAAGAAATGAGTGGTGACCGGGAGTCCCATACACCACCGGCACATCCAATCGAACCGGCACCTACCCCCGCCCCCCACACGGCGGGAGACTCGGGTGCCATCGACATCGGTGCACCCTCGGTGCTGCCGCCTGAAGGCATCTCACTCAAGGACCGCCTGATGGATATCGAGCGGGGCTACATCGTGCAGGCGATGGAGCGCAGCCAAAACAATGTGTCTCAAGCGGCTCGCCTTCTGGGTTTGCAACGCACCACCTTGATCGAGAAAATCAACAAAATGGGACTCAAAAACCAGCCCGAGGCCAGCACCCAAGCCTGAACGCCACAGGGACCTGAGGTCGCTCTTGGCCATACGAGGGTATTCGACGACATCAAGGGCGGGGCAAGACCATCCAAAACGGCCGCCGCTCATTGGCCGACTCAAGACACGAAATGTTGCCGCTGTAGCTGTAGAACGCACAGGCATTGCTGCGGCCGATGGCGCCCTTGCTGTTCACCCAATAGTTCTCCACCAACACACTTGGGAACACTTGTGAATTGATCGCTGGGTTGGTGCACGCGGTTTGCCGAATGTGCTCAACCTCGTCGGCACTGGGCAGGCGCCACGGCTTGCCTGAAGCCGCCGCGACTTCAGCCACATAGGCTTGAGCGTCTGCAAACGTCAGCTCTAAAGCAGAGCCCATGCACTGGCCGCCAACAAACTTTTCACCCGCATTGCATCGATACCAACGCAAGCCACTCTTGGGATCCAGTGCGGTGCCGGTGCTCTCGAGTTGCCACCCCTGCAAGTCACCGGATTGGATGAAGCCACCGCATTGAGGCAAAGGCTTGTACCGCTCACAGCCAGACAAAGCGAGCAAGCCGATCAGCATGACTACCCCCAAACACAGGCGCGATGACATCAAAGCTTTGGCGTAGAACATAAGGGCTATTGTCATGGGCTTTTGGACGAAGGACAAGTCAAAAGGGTCATACTTTAAGCAGTCGACCGCAGACGAAAAAACATGAGCGGCAAGCTCGAAAGCAAGCCTGCAACTCGCAATCAGAAGGTATGCTTTGGCCTGCAGCAGCTGGCTGAGATCACACCCCGCTCAAGGTTTCGCGTTTGTGGTCGATTCAAGTTGCAACACACAAGCGGATAAGCCTCGCGCGCAGGTCGCATCAGGCCCCTACGGAGTCGACATACACCATGGATATCGCAACCATCATTGGATTTATCGCCACTTTCGGCCTGATCGTCATGGCCATGGGTGATCCCGGGCCATTCGTTGATATGCCCTCTGTGTACATCGTGATCGGGGGAACCCTGACGGCCGTGTTGGCGCGCAGCTCATTCCCCGAGTTCATTGGCGCCATCGGTGTGGCCTTGAAAACCGTCAAACAAAAAGTCGACAAGCCCGAAGATTTGATTGAACAGTTTGTCAACCTCGGCACCATTGCCCGCAAGGACGGCATGATCGCCCTCGAAGGTCAAGAGATCGCCAACCCATTCATGGCCAAGGGGATTCGGATGTTGATCGATGGCACCGACCCTGCGCTGATCAAAAGCACCATGGAGCGTGAAATGGCCATGATCCGCAACCGAAACGGCGATGGCATGGCGTTCATCTCATCAGCACAGGACATCGCGCCAGCCATGGGCATGATCGGAACGCTGATTGGTTTGGTGCAGATGTTGGGCAACATGAGTGACCCCAAAGCCATTGGCCCTGCCATGGCGGTGGCGTTGCTGACCACCTTGTACGGTGCGGTGATCGCGAACGTGATTTGTATCCCACTCAACCAAAAACTATCCAAGCTCGATGCCGCTGAAGGCTTGAACAACGAACTCATCATCGAAGGCGTGTTGTTCAT
>JBEAPX010000193.1:0-2998 GCA_041164205.1 Pseudomonadota bacterium | reverse complement strand
CTGGAAATCACAACGCGATACCCCGCCGCTTCTCCCGCACGAGCCAAGGTGCCAATCACGTCATCCGCCTCCACCCCGGGCACAGTCAAGACTGGCCAGCCCAGCAAGTCGACCACTTGGTGAATCGGCTCAATTTGGGCTCGCAAGTCATCTGGCATGGGGGAGCGGTTGGCCTTGTAGTCCGCATATAAGTCGTCGCGGAATGTGGGTCCAGAGGCATCAAAGATACAGGCCCCAAGCGAAACCTGAGGCCACTCCTTGGACAAGGACTGCATCATATTGATCATGCCGCGCACGGCCCCCGTCGGCGCACTGGCCGGATCATTGCGATCCACCCGCAAATCGGGCATGGCATGAAACGCACGGTACAGATAGCTGGATCCATCGACCAGCACCATGAGGGGTTTGTTTTCAGTCATCCTGATATTGTCCGACAGTTTGCAAGCCTACAATCTTCCTTTTACTCTTTCCGCGATCCGAACACCCACCGCTTAGCCCATGGCCGTTTTTACCGAAGTCTCTTCCTCTGATGCCCAGTCATTGCTTGATGTTTTGCAGCTGGGAGAGCTCGTGGATTTGCGCGGCATCCAGGGTGGCATTGAAAACACCAATTATTTCCTGACTGCTCGACAGGACAACGAAGAAAAGGAATGGGTGCTGACGCTGTTTGAAAGGCTGAACCATCAGCAACTGCCCTTTTATCTGGACCTCATGCACCACCTGGCCAACGCGGGCATCCCTGTGCCAGACCCCGTCTCGGACCCCCAAGGTGGCCACTTGCTAAGTTTGTGCGGCAAACCAGCTGCCCTGGTCAACAAACTCCAGGGGGGCAGTCAACTCAGCCCCCAAGCTCAGCACTGTCACGCCGTGGGCATGACATTGGCGCAAATGCATTTGGCCGCCCAAGGCTACGCCGGTACTCAGCCCAATTTAAGAGGACTGTCTTGGTGGCAAGAGGTGGTACCTGATGTGGTGGCGCACATCGACCGAACACAAGCGACGCTGCTGACTTCAGAATTGGCCTACCAAACCCACCTACACCAGTCCAGCCTCTACGCTGCATTGCCCAAGGGCCCTGTTCATGCCGATTTGTTCAGGGATAACGTGATGTTCGAAGGGGACACGCTGACCGGGATTTTTGATTTCTATTTTGCGGGAGTGGACACGTGGCTGTTCGATTTGGCTGTGTGCATCAACGATTGGTGCGCAGACCTGGACTCGGGTGAACTTGCCATGGATCGCGTGACCGCCTTGTTGCAAGCTTACGAATCGGTGCGGCCACTGACCGCAGCCGAACGTGCGCTGTTTAATCCTATGCTGCGATCGGCGGCCATGCGCTTTTGGACTTCTCGACTGTGGGATTTTTACTTGCCACGCGAGGCGAGCCTGCTTCAACCGCATGACCCCAAGCGTTTTGAAAATGTGCTTCGCCAGCGCATTCACCACCCACTCAACCTAGACCAAACCCTCCTTTCTGCATGAAACTCAATATCGTTCCAGCAACCCAAGGTGCCGTCTGGGTGAAGTCAGGCATCCGGGCATTTGTCCGTCAACCTTTGGCTCTGGGTGGATTATTCTTTTTGTTCGTTGGCATGATGTCGGTGGTATCGATCGTGCCAATGTTGGGCACATTGGCGTCGTTGGTGCTTTTGCCGGCGTTGACCCTAGGACTATTGCAAGCCACTCGCATGGTCGAAGCTGGTCGGTTTCCTATGCCCATCACATTGGTCACCGCGCTGATTGAGTCGCCACCCAAACGCCAACAAATGATCAAGCTGGGGGCCTATTACGCGCTGGCCTTCTTGCTTTGCTTAGGTGTCACGGTATTGATCGACGGCGGTCTGTTTGCGAAGTTTTACCTGACTGGAGAAGGTGCCGATCTCGAAACCCTGCAGCAAGGCAACATGCAACTCGCCGCGCTCGTGGGGACGCTGCTTTATGTCCCCTTGGCCCTGCTTTTTTGGCACGCGCCAGCACTGGTTTTTTGGCACGGAGTAGACCCTGCCAAGGCCATGTTCTTCAGCCTCACCGCTTGCTGGCGCAACAAGGCCGCAGTGCTGGTGTATTTCATGTGCTGGGGCGGTGTATTCATAGCCTGCGCGGTGCTTGTGGCCATGCTGGGGTCCTTACTAGGACCTGCGTTTTTACAAGTGGTTTACATGCCCTTGGTCTTGGTACTTGCTGCCATGGTCACGGTGTCCGTCTACTTTAGTGTGCGTGACTCATTTTCAGACGCCTTGCCCGATTTGCCGCCCCCCACTGGCCACCGCAGCTGAATACTCGGCTCGCCAAAGCTCGCTGAGGCTCCTTGCTGCCTTCTAAAAACAATCAGTCTGGCGTTGTCTCTTTGCTTGGGGCAAAAATGGCTTGGCGTTTGGTCTGCCACAGGAACGCAGTCATCACCACCCAAAACACAGTTGGTGCGCCGTAAACCAAATTGGCACTGGTCAACCCCTCAACCCCATAGACCCACCATATGGCCGCAAAAGCAAGGCTGACCTCAGGCGCTTGGGCATAGCACTTCAGCACGGTGATCCAGAGACTGAACGCGAGCGCAGCAGCTGCAAACGCGGTCCAAACAATGCCCCCCTCCATCACCATCTCCACCCACATCGAATGAAAGTGACGGTGGCTGAATGCGCTTGGGTCTCCATTGAAAACGACGGCGTAATCTCCCAGCAAATAGGGACGCACACCAGAGCCATGGCCCCACCACGGACTGTCCCAAAACGCCTTCCACGCCCGGCCATATATTTCCAGTCGGGTATCGACAGACCCCAGAGCCGCCGGCGACATTTCAGTTGCCGCCAAAAAACGCTGAACCTCCGATACAGCCAGCGAAAATTTGGGGACAAACTGAAAGAGCCCCCACAGTGTGGCAGTTGCGAGCACCAAAACCACCAGCATCAGACGCCCAATTGGCAGGCCACGACCCCAGCGCCAGTACGCTACTCCAGCCAACGCACCCAAAGTCGCCAACAGTTCGATGCGGCGATTC
>JBEAPX010000192.1:0-4839 GCA_041164205.1 Pseudomonadota bacterium | reverse complement strand
AAGCACCGCATCACGGGCACCCCTACCCTCTTCTTTGTCGATGGCTCACGTGTGCCAGGTGCCGTGCCGGCGGCTGAGATCGACAAGCGCCTCAACGAACTGCACCCTTGAGGGTTGCCGTTCAAGCAGCCTGCGAATTTGCCCCCCAGCCCTCAGCCACCCAGCCTCTGACCCCATCCACTGCCACCATGCCCAGACCACCGCGCACTGCCCCCATGTCCGCCACGGCGATTGACGTCACGATCGCGGCGCACCAGATTCACGCGCACCTGATCAGCGTCGTGATCAAAGTGCCACAGCCCGCAGCGCGCCAAGTGGTGCGTTTGCCGGTGTGGATTCCGGGCAGTTACATGGTGCGCGAGTTCGCTCAACACCTGCAGTCACTGCGCGCTGAGCAAGCCGGTGAGACTGTGCAGGTGAAGGCGCTCGATAAAACATCCTGGCGCATCAACACCAGCACGGGCGCGCCCCTGGTCTTGCGCTACGAGGTCTATGCCTACGACCCATCGGTGCGCATGGCTTATGTGGACGACGAGCGGTGTTTTTTCAATGGCACCGGGGTGGTCTTGCAAATCGCTGGCGCCGAGCACTTGCCACATACGGTGCAGTTGCCTCGGCCCCAGCACCCCGCTGCTGCGGATTGGCAAATGGTCACCGGCATGGCGCCCCTGCGCGTCGATGCAGATGGCTTTGGGCGCTACCGCTGCGCCGACTACGACGAACTGGCCGACTGTCCCGTGACCCAAGGTCGGATGTGGCGGCGCACATTTTCAGTACGTGGCATTCCCCACGTGTGGGCCATCACCGGCGCGCCGACCAACTTCGACGGCGCCCGATTGGTGGCGGACACTCAGCGCATCATTGAGACGGAATTTGACCAATGGCATGGCCAAGGAGGCACACCGCCTTGGGATCGTTACGTGTTCATGATGCACGCCGCTGACAACGCCTATGGTGGCTTGGAGCACCGCAACAGCACGGCATTGGTGTGCGCGCGCCAAGACTTACCGCAGCGCCACCCAGACGGTGCGCAGCCCAGCACACCGCTGCAAGCCACGCAGCCCTATGTGCAGTTGCTGGGCTTGATCAGCCATGAGTACTTTCACACATGGAACGTCAAGCGTCTGCGTCCCGATGCGTTTGCCCGCTATGACTACAGCCGAGAGAACTACACCGAGCTGCTGTGGTTCTTTGAGGGCTTCACCAGTTACTACGACGACTTGGTGCTGTGCCGGGCGGGTTTGATCGACGTCGACCAATACCTGCAACTTTTGGGCAAGACGTGGAACCAAGTGTTGCAGACCCCCGGCGAGGCGCTGCAAAGCGTCGCGCAATCCAGTTTTGATGCTTGGACGCGGTACTACCGCATCACCGAGAACACGCCCAACGCGACCGTCAGCTATTACACCAAAGGGGCCTTGGTGGCCTTGTGCCTTGATGCCGAGTTGCGGCGCGCAGGATTCGACTTAGACCAACTTATGCGCGCCCTGTGGCAACGCACCCAAGGCGGCCCCATGCGCCAGGCCGACATCTCCGCCGTGTTGAACAGCTGGGGCTTGGCGTCTGTGGCGCGTACACTCAATGCCTGGGTTCACCGCACCGATGCGCTGCCCGTTGAGCACGCCCTGAACACCCTCGGCGTCAAAGTCACCTGGGTCGACGCACCGCTGGCGCAGCGCTTGGGCATTCGGGTGCGTGAAGACCACGCGGGCTTGCACGTCACCCATGTGTTGCGTGGCGGTGCAGGCGAAGCGATGGGCTTGTGTGCCGGTGACGAATGGCTATCGGTACAAGTGGGTCGCCAACACGCAAGGGTGCGCAAACTGAGCGACGTCAAGCAATGGATGGCGTCCTCGCGCAATTTCAAAGCTTGGGTTTCCCGCGACGGTCGTCTGCGTCAGTTGCAAGGCGAATGGCCAGCCCCTGCGCGCGCTGCCAAGTTAAGCCGCGTCGCCAGTTGATCCGCGGCACGGCGCGGCGCAACTTAGCGCAAGTCAACCACGCGCTTGGCTTTGCCCATGCTGCGCTCAACCCCACCTTCGCTCAAGACATCGATGTCAGCACTAGAGCCGACGTAGGTCTTGATTTGATGCGCCAGTGTCTGCGCCGCCTGTTTGGCAGCGGCGCTGTTGGGATCGAGTCCGGGGCGGGCTTCGACCTTGACGGTCAAGACATCGAGCGGGCCTTTTTTGGTCAACACGCATTGATAGTGCGGCGCCAGGGCGTCTGACTTGAGGATGTATTCCTCGATCTGCGAGGGGAACACATTGACCCCACGCACGATCATCATGTCGTCGCTTCGGCCGGTGATTTTTTCCATGCGGCGCATGGTGCGCGCCGTGCCTGGCAATAAGCGCGTGAGGTCGCGCGTCCGGTAGCGGATGATGGGCAGCGCCTCTTTGGTCAAGCTGGTAAACACCAACTCCCCCATCTCGCCATCGGGCAGGACCTCGCCGGTCTCGGGGTCGATGATTTCGGGGTAGAAATGGTCTTCCCAAATGGTTGGACCGTCTTTGGTCTCTACACACTCGTTGGCGACGCCCGGCCCCATGACCTCAGACAGGCCATAGATATCGACCGCATCGATGCCCATGCGTTTTTCGATCGCCGCGCGCATCTCGTTGGTCCAAGGTTCCGCGCCAAAAATGCCCAATCGCAAGGACGTGCTGGTGGGATCGATCCCTTGGCGCTCAAACTCATCGGCAATAGCCAACATATACGAGGGCGTGACCATGATGATGTTGGGCTTGAAGTCTTGGATCAACTGCACCTGGCGCTCGGTCTGACCGCCACCAAAAGGCACCACCGTCAGCCCCAAATGCTCAGCCCCGTAGTGCGCGCCCAAACCACCAGTGAACAGACCGTAGCCATAGCTGACATGAACCATGTCGCCCCGACGCGCGCCGGCGGCACGCATGGAGCGGCCGACCAAATGCGCCCAGGTATCGATGTCGTTTTGCGTGTAGCCCACCACCGTGGGCTTGCCGGTTGTGCCGCTAGAGGCATGGATGCGCACCACCCGCTCGCGGGGCACAGCGAACATTCCAAAGGGGTAGTTGTCGCGCAAATCGGTTTTGACAGTGAACGGGAACCGCGACAAATCCGCCAAGGTCTTCAAGTCGTCAGGGTGCACGCCCGCCGCATCAAACTTGGCACGGTACACGGGCGAATGCGCGTAGGCGTGGTGGAGTGTGGCCTTGAGGCGCTTGAGTTGCAGAGACTGCAACTCGTCGCGGCTGGCGGTCTCGATGGGATCGAGGGGCAAGTCAGTGGCTGGCGTGGTGTGTGTCATTGCGGAATCACCGTTCCCTTGATTTGGGCTGATTTGCCCCGAAACTCGGCCACCACCTCACCTTGTTGGTTGGTGACCTTCATGTCATAAATGCCGTGGCGCCCGGATTGGTGGCGCTCCTCGCCGACGCAGGTGAGCACATCGCCCTCGTGCACCGGCCGCAAAAACTCTATTGACGCCCCTGCAGCAACGGTGGCGATGTTGCGGCTGTTGCAAGCAAATGCAAACGTCGAATCCGCCAGGGTGAAGATGAAGCCACCGTGGCAAATCTTGTGACCATTGAGGTGCAAGGGCTTGATCGCCATGCGCATCACGGCGCGACCTGGCTCGCACGACAACAGCTCCATCCCCAGCGTGTGCTGACTGGCCACATCCTCAGCAAACATGGCGCGGCCGACTTCAGCGGCCAAGGCTTGCGCGTCCATTCACTCTCCTTTGAACTGAGGGGCACGTTTGTCTAAAAACGCCTTGACCCCCTCAAAATAGTCGTGTGTCTTGCCCAAGGCCGACTGCATATCTCGCTCGGCATCCAACTGGCTGTCAAAGTCTCGGTGCGCCGCTTGGCGAATCAGGTGACGCGTCTCTACCAAGGCGCGCGTGGGCATCTGCGCCAACTGGTGCGCCATCGCCTCAGCCTGCGCCAAAGCCACGGCGCCATCGCCATCGACCACCTCCCAAATCATGCCCATCTCTTTGGCCTCTTGGGCCGAAACCTTGTTGCCGGTCATGGCCAACGCCAGGGCGCGCGCCAAGCCCACACGGTGCGGCAACAACCAACTGCTGCCGGCGTCGGGGATCAGACCAATCTTAGAAAACGCCTGGATAAAACTCGCATTCGAAGCGGCAATTGCAATATCACACGCCATCACCAAGGACGCACCGGCACCAGCCGCGACGCCGTTGACCGCGCAGATGGTGGGCATCCGAAGCGCTGTCAGGCGACGCGTGGTGGGGTTGAACAAACGCTCAATCACCGGGCCTGGGTCTGCCCGCGCCACCATGTCATCGCCCGGCGTGAAATCAAAGCTCGACAAATCCGCCCCCGCGCAAAAGCCACGCCCCGCACCCGTCAGCACCAAGGCGCGGATCTCTGCCTTGGCCTCAATCGCATGGAGCGCCGCGCGCAAATCCTCGTGCATCTGCGGGTCTAGGCTGTTGAGGGCCTGAGGCCGATTGAGGGTGACCACGGCGATATCGCCGTCTTGGCGCCACAAAACGCTGGCTTCAGTAGATGGGGTGGTGGTGCTCATGCTGTCTCCTAAGAGTGGGAATGTATCATTAACCAACCGCTTGGTCGGTTAATGTTTTCCCTTGGTTATCTTGGCTACAGGCTAAACCAAACCGCTGGTTTAGACTGCGTTGGAACGGCTATTTTTGAGCCGCAACCCTCAATACCCTGTCACGGAGATTTGCATGAGCGACGCACTGATTCAGATTCGCACCGAAGGCCCAGTGGGCATCATCACCCTCGACCGCCCCAAACAGCTCAACGCGCTCAATGGCGCACTGATGGTGCAGCTTGGCGACGCCCTCAAAGCCTTTGACGC
>JBEAPX010000191.1:0-11182 GCA_041164205.1 Pseudomonadota bacterium | reverse complement strand
CGATCCCAAACAGGCGATTGCGCATATGGCCAAGGGAACGGTATTCATGGGGGTTCCGACCCTGTACGTGCGGATGCTCAATGAGCCGGCACTGACACCCAAGAGCACGGCTCATATGCGGCTGTTTATTTCGGGCTCGGCACCCTTATTGAAGGAAACCTTCGACCTGTGGCGCGAGCGCACGGGCCACACCATTTTGGAACGCTACGGCATGAGCGAGACCGTCATGCTGACCTCCAATCCATACGCGCAAGACGCTCGGTATGCAGGGCAAAGCGAGCGCCGGGGCGGAACGGTTGGTTTTCCGCTGCCTGGCGTGACCCTGCGCGTCGTCGATGATGCGAACCATCCTCTGCCGACCAACGACATTGGGGCGATTCAAGTCAAGGGACCCAACGTCTTTTTGGGGTACTGGCAAATGCCCGAAAAGACCGCTGAGGAGTTCACGGCGGATGGGTTCTTCAAGACCGGCGATGTCGGCAAAGTCGACAGCGATGGTTACGTGACGATTGTGGGCCGCAACAAGGACTTGATCATCAGTGGTGGCTACAACGTCTATCCCGCCGAGGTGGAGTCATACCTCAACAACCTTCCAGGGATTGCGGAAAGCGCTGTGGTGGGTGTGCATCATCCCGATTTCGGGGAGGTCGGAGTGGCGGTTTTGGTTGCCAGACCGGGTGCTCAGCTCGATCCATCGGCGGTGTTGCAGGCCATGAAGGGCCAGCTGGCCAACTACAAGGTGCCCAAGCACTGCGCGGTCGTTGATGAGTTGCCCCGCAACACGATGGGCAAAGTCCAAAAAAATGTGCTCCGTGAGACTTACGCGGGCTTGTTCAAAGGGTGATTTCAGCGGGCCAGCTCCGCTGTCGATTTGGGCCTCGAGCGCGTTATAGTTGGAGCCTGTTGGGTGGGCGTTTTCCTCACCTCAATTAGTCCAAAAGTATCAAAATAGAACGTGCGTCTCCAATCCATCAAACTTTCAGGGTTCAAGTCTTTTGTTGAACCCACCAACTTCGAGCTGCCCGGGCAGCTCGTCGGCGTGGTGGGGCCCAACGGCTGCGGCAAGTCCAACATCATGGATGCGGTGCGGTGGGTGTTGGGTGAGTCCAAGGCCTCTGAGCTGCGTGGCGAATCCATGCAGGATGTGATTTTCAACGGCACGAACTTGCGCAAGCCAGCCAGCCGCGCCAGCGTTGAGCTGGTGTTCGATAACGACGATCACCGCGCAGGCGGTCAGTGGGCGCAATACGCACAAATCTCTGTTCGCCGAGTCTTGACCCGCGACGGCAACAGCAGTTACTTCATCAACAACCAGTCGGTGCGGCGGCGCGACGTGCACGATGTCTTTTTGGGCACGGGCTTGGGCCCTCGCGCCTACGCCATCATCGGCCAGGGCACCATCAGTCGCATCATTGAAAGCCGGCCGGAAGAGTTGCGATTGTTCCTCGAAGAGGCGGCGGGCGTGTCCAAATACAAAGAGCGTCGCCGTGAAACGGCCAATCGACTCAGCGACACACGTGAGAACCTGACGCGCGTCGAAGATATTCTGCGCGAGCTGAACAGCAACCTCAGCAAGTTGGAACGACAAGCCGAAGTCGCGGAAAAATTCAAGACCCTCCAGGCGCAAGCGACCCTAAAGCAGCAGCAAATCTGGATGCTCAAGCGCAACGAAGCGCAGGTGGAGCAGGTCAAAGTCAAAGCGGAAGTGGAAAGTGCCATCACGGCGCTTGAGGGTCGCATGGCTGAGCTGCGCCAGGTCGAAGCCGACTTGGAGGCGATTCGCCAATCCCATTACGCAGCAGGGGATGCGGTCAACCAGGCCCAAGGGGCCCTCTACGAAGCCACGGCAGAGGTGGGCAAGCTCGAGGCCGAAATCCGATTTGTGGTCGAGGGACGCCGCCGACTTGAAGCGCGCCTAGAGCAAATCAATGAACAGTTGCAGCAGTGGCAACACAACAGCCAGCAAGCCAGTGACGAGTTGGCGGGTTTGGCAACCAGTGACGAAGAGGCTGCGGTTCAAGCAGAAATTTTGGCGGCGCAATTGGAAGAACAGCAGTTGGCCCTGCCGCAGCTGGAAGACAAGTTGCGCGCCGAGCAACAGAGCGCCAGCGAGCAGCGCAACCTGGTCAATCAGGTGCAACAACAAATTCAAGTCTTGGCTGCCGAACAACGTGCCATGTCGGAGCAAGAGCGCCAGCTTTCGGCGCGCCATGACAAATTGAGCGCCGACAAGGCCGCACTTTCGACCCCAGACACCGAGCGCTTGGAACACCTGCAAAGCCAGTCCCAAGCCCAGATGCAAGCATTTGAAGCCTTGCAAGCCCAATTCGAAGAACTGCAGGCCGACGTGCCACAGCTCGATGAAGCGCGCGCTCAGGCTCAGGCTCAGGTCACCGCGGAATCACACAAGCAAGCAGACTTGCGAGCACGGATCGAAGCCCTGACGGCGCTGCAAGCCAAGTTGCAAGCCAACGATCAGCTGGCGCCATGGTTGGCCAAACATGGTTTGGATCATCTCCAGCCTCTGTGGAAAAGCCTGCACATCGAATCTGGTTGGGAGATGGCGCTGGAGTCTGCGTTGCGCGAGCGCATG
Organism: Pseudomonadota bacterium; assembly: GCA_041164205.1. Lineage (GTDB taxonomy): Bacteria > Pseudomonadota > Gammaproteobacteria > Burkholderiales > Burkholderiaceae_C > RS62. The sequence goes on along the minus strand of JBEAPX010000191.1, from coordinate 8,589 downwards.
GCCGCCGTCGGCGTTGGTCGGCTCGACATGGTGAGCGGATTTGCCGCCGACGCCCCCGCCACCAAACTCACTTTTTACGCGACGTCGACAGTCCCTGCCGCGTCCGCTCAGGGCAGCTTGAAGACCCTGTCTTCATTGCTGAGGGTCCATGACAGCGGGCTCATGGGTGTGTTGAATGATTGGCTGCAGGGCACGTTTGTGGCCAACAGCCTGGACGACGCGATGCGCCTGCGCGATCAACTCAACGTTGGCCAGCGCATTGTGGTGCAGTCGGGCCATGTCGTGACCCCGACGAGTGTGGGCTTCTATGCGCAAGACGACGAGCAGTCTGGCATGTTCGCGCGCGCCCAAGAGATTGAGAATCTTGACAAGCACATCAAGGCGCAAGACTTGATTGTCCAGCAAGCCAAGGCCACAGCAGTCAAAGCCGAAAGTGCTTATGCCGAAGCGTCGCAGCAATTGCACGCGCTGCGAGCCCAAGTCACCCATGCCCAGTCTGCGGCCCACCAAGCGCAGGTGCAGTTCATTGAACTCAAGCAGCAGGTGGAGCAAACGCAGGCGCGCAGTGCTCAGCTCGGCGATGATTTGGGCGAAATCGTTGCTGCCCAAGAGGCTTTGCGTGAAAGATCATTTGAGGCCGAGGCGCGATTTGAGCAGCTCGATATGCAGTTGGCAGACACGCAAGAGCGTCACGCCCAATTGGATGAACGCGTCATGGAGGCTGAGCGTCAGCTGAATCATGCGCGTGAGCAACTGCGCACGCTCGAGCGACAAGCCCAAGAGGCGGTTTTCTCCCAACGCACGATGCAGGCCAGACAGGCTGAGCTTCAGCGTGTCATTGACACGGCGGCGCAACAAAGCGAATCGCTTCAACAGGAGCAAGTTCGGGTCGCGCAAGAGTTGCAACAACTCAGTGACGCCGCTGCGCAAGGCGGATTGCAGGACGCATTGGCGCGCAAGCTCGACAAAGAACAGGCGCTCGCCGCCCAGCGCAGTGCTTATGAAGACCTCAGTGCAAAACTGCGCGCCAGTGACGAGCGACGCCTGCAAGTCGAGCGGGCGCTCGAGCCGCAGCGGCAGCAAATCACGGAAATGCGCCTCAAGGAACAAGCCGCCGCGCTCGCCGTAGAGCAGTTCCAGCAGGCCTTGGCCGATGTCGACGCTGACTTGGATGCCGTTGCCGCGAGCATCGAGGCCGACGGGGTCAAGCTGTGGGGCCTCCAAGGAGAGGTTGATCGCCTGAATCGTGAGATCCAATCATTAGGCGCGGTCAACTTGGCCGCTCTCGACGAGCTGAGCGAGGCGCGTGAGCGCAAGATGTTCTTGGATGCCCAGTCGGCGGATTTGAACGATGCGATCAACACCCTCGAAGATGCCATCCAAAAGATCGACATGGAAACGCGCGACTTGCTGCAAGGCACCTTTGACACGGTGAATGAGCACTTCGGGCGGATGTTCCCCGATCTGTTCGGTGGTGGTAACGCCAAGTTGGTGATGACGGGCGAAGAGATCCTAGATGCGGGTGTGCAGGTGATGGCTCAACCGCCTGGCAAGAAGAACCAGACCATTCACTTGCTGTCGGGTGGTGAAAAGGCGCTTACCGCCATCGCGTTGGTGTTTGCCATTTTCCAGCTGAATCCAGCGCCATTTTGTTTGCTGGACGAGGTGGATGCACCTTTGGACGACGCCAACACAGAACGCTACGCCAAGTTGGTTGCACGCATGAGCCAGGACACCCAGTTCTTGTTCATCAGCCACAACAAGATCGCGATGGAGATGGCGCAGCAGTTGATCGGAGTGACCATGCAAGAACAAGGTGTGTCACGGATTGTGGCGGTGGATATGGATGTCGCCGTCAACATGGCAGAGTCCGAATAAACCGGCGCACACGCGCAATCCCCCCAACCACGTTAGAAATCGGGAGAGTACAGGGCATGAGCAATATGCAGTGGAGCTTGGTTATTCTGGGCGGTTGCGTCCTTGTTGGTGTGGTGCTCTACAACTGGTGGGCGACACGCCGTGCCCAGCCCCGCCACGCGACACCGTTGAACTCACCGGCCCATCAAGTTGGCGTCGAGCCCAGTTTAGACGGTGCTGCATTGGGCGACCCACAGAGCGAGCCTGTGGAGCCCGTATTGGGTTTGGATGACGACGCATTTGCGCTGCCCAAGGCACTGAGCGTGACGCATTTGGCCATTGACCCATTGATCGACTCAGTGGTGCCGATCGTGCTCAGCGGCGATGTGTCCGGTGAAGCAATTTTGGCTGCAGCGCCTCCGACCAGGCGGGTGGGCAGCAAGACTTTGGTGATCGAGGGGCTCGATGATTCAGGCGAATGGAGTTGGCCAGAGGCGAGTCACCGGTATCAAGGCTTGCAGGTTGCATTGCAGTTGGCAAATCGCTCCGGTCCCATCAATAACATTGAGTTTTCTGAGTTCGTCGCCAAGGTGCAGGACATGGCGGATGCTTTGGGCGGTGCGCCTGAGTTCCCAGACATGTTGTCCGAGGTCGCGCGTGCCAAAGAGTTAGATCAGTTTGCCAGCCAGCACGACGCGCAGCTGGGGATTTCCTTGCGCGCCCGTGGTGCCGCATGGAGCCTCGGGTTTGTGCAACACCACGCCCTGGCTTTGGGGCTTGTGGCAGGGGCATTGCCGGGCAATCTGGTGTTGCCTGCTTCAAGAGAGAATTTGCCGCCCGTGATGACCTTGCGCGTCGATACACAAGTGGCGTTGAACGACAGCCAGGACAGCGCTTTGCGAGAGATTCGCATGGTCCTGGATGTACCTCATGTCTCGCGTGAAGAGCAGGCCTTTGACCGGATGTGCCATATTGCTGAAGCGTTGGCGAAAGTCTTGGATGCCGACGTGGTGGACGAGGTTGGCCAGCCCTTGCCCAAGCAAACGTTGACCCAGATCGCGAGCGAGCTGAATGACTTGTACGACGTGATGGATCAGCGTGAGTTGAGCGCAGGCTCTGAATTGGCGCGCCGCTTGTTCTCATGACCACTGGTGATTTGTTTGGCGACGCGCCCGGCACTGACGCTGGGGCCAGCGACCCAGCACACCAGGCTGCGCAGGCGAAGGCTCTGGCATTGCGCGAGGCGCTGCACCACCACAATCACCAGTATTACGTGTTGGATGAGCCCTCGATTCCCGATGCGGAATACGATCGGCTGTTCAAAGAGCTGCAATCGATAGAGGCAATTTACCCGGATCTCCTCACGTCCGATTCGCCCACGCAACGGGTGGGTGGGGCTGTGTTGGATGCCTTTCAGACGGTGGTTCATGACGTGCCGATGCTGAGCATCCGAACCGAAACCGACACGACGGCTGAGGGCGCTTTTGACTTTGATCGCCGGATGCGCAAAGAGCTCGAGCTGGTCGACACCGCCCCAGCCGTTGAGTATGTGGCCGAGTTGAAGTTCGATGGTTTGGCGATGAGTTTGCGATACGAGCACGGGACTTTGGTGCGTGCTGCGACTCGAGGCGATGGTGCCCAGGGCGAGGATGTCACGGCCAACATCAAAACCATTGGTCAGATTCCGCTGCGATTGCAAGGGGACGCCTTGCCCGCTTTGCTGGAGGTGAGGGGCGAGGTGTACATGGCCCGCGCTGACTTTGAGGCGCTGAATGAGCGCCAGCGTGCGCAAGGGGACAAAACCTTTGTCAATCCGCGCAACGCGGCTGCCGGGGCGGTCCGGCAATTGGACAGCAAGCTGGCGGCGCAGCGCCCCTTGAGTTTTTTTGCCTATGCGATGGCTCAGTGCAAAGATGCGGCGGGTCAGGACTTGACCCATGAACTGGGTTTGACGACCCACGCTGCCACTTTGCAGCGCTTCAAAACTTGGGGCTTACCGGTGTCCGATTGGGCTCAAGTGGTGCAAGGTGGCAAAGGCCTGGTCGACTACCACGAGGCGGTTGCGGCCGCGCGTGATGGCCTGCCTTTTGACATCGATGGCGTGGTCTACAAAGTCAACGCACTGGCGCTGCAGCGCCGCTTGGGATTTGTATCGCGTGAACCCCGCTGGGCTGTGGCTCACAAGTTTCCTGCCCAAGAGCAGTTGACCACGGTGCTGGACATCGATGTCCAAGTCGGGCGCACGGGCAAGCTCACGCCCGTCGCCAAGTTGGCGCCTGTGTTTGTGGGTGGCGTGACCGTGACCAATGCCACTTTGCACAACGAAGATGAAGTCAGGCGCAAAGATGTCCGCATTGGCGATACCGTCGTGGTGCGCCGCGCTGGTGATGTCATCCCCGAGGTGGTGAGCGTGGTACTGGAGCGCCGCGTAGGCGACCCTGCGCCGTTCTCTATGCCATCGCATTGCCCGGTATGCGCTAGTTTGGCAGTTCGAGAAGAAGGCGAAGCCGATGTCCGTTGCACGGGCGGCTTGTACTGTGGCGCTCAGCGCAAACAAGCCGTGTGGCACTTTGCGTCGCGCAAGGCGATGGACATTGAAGGGCTCGGCGATAAGTTGATCGACCAGTTGGTCGACGAGGGGGTGATTGATCACCTGCCCGACCTCTATCGCATGGATATGGAGCGACTGGCTCACTTAGATCGGATGGGACTCAAGTCTGCTCAAAATCTATTGGACGGATTGCAGGCGTCCAAGTCGACCACGTTGCCGAGGTTTTTGTATGCCTTGGGCATCCGCCACGTCGGCGAAGCGACCGCCAAAGATTTGGCCCGCCATTTTGGGCGCTTGGACGATGTGATGAACGCCACCCAAGAAGCGTTGCTCGCCGTGCGAGACGTCGGGCCAGCAGTGGCGAGCAGCATTCAGACCTTTTTTTCGCAGCCCCACAACCGCGAGATGGTTCAGGCCCTGCGCGCCGCTGGGGTGCAATGGCAAGAAGGTGCTCCTGCGCCCACGCCGACCGGTGAATTGGCGGGCAAGACGGTGGTGCTGACTGGCACTTTGCCCACTCTTAGTCGCGACGAAGCCAAAGACCTATTGGAGGCAGCTGGCGCCAAAGTCGCGGGCAGCGTCAGTAAAAAAACAGATTTCGTGGTGGCTGGCGCTGAAGCTGGCAGCAAGCTCGAAAAAGCACAGGCCTTAGGCGTGCGTGTGTTGGACGAAGCAGCCATGTTGGCGCTGCTTCAGCATTAAAAAATTGGCGTTCGCGAGTCAATGGCTCTGGATTCTTCGATGCGTCACATCACCGATCCCATAGAGGCCCTGATGCACGCGCTGCATTCAGCGGGGACTTCTCGCCGCTTGATTGGACTGGTCGGGCTGCCCGGTGCCGGCAAGAGCACCCAAGCGGAGTTGTGGGCCAAGCTCATCAACGAGCGTTGCTCGCAGCCCGTCGCCCAGGCGGTCAGCATGGATGGCTTTCACCTCACCAAGGCCGAGCTCGATCAATTGAGTCACCCGCAAGAGGCGCACGCCCGAAGAGGGTCCTACTGGACATTTGACGCAGAAGGCTTGGCTCAACGGCTTGAGTCTTTGCGCGAGTGCCAAGCCGATGGTTCGCCATCAGAGGTCCTGTGGCCGACCTTCGATCACCAAGCCGGAGACCCCGTCGCACACGGTCAAGTCGTGGCAGGCACGACGCGGCTGGTGATCCTTGAAGGCTTGTATTTACTGCTGGGACGAGAGGATGGTTGGCGCGTGCGAGAAGTGTTGGATGAGGTCTGGTTTTTGTCGGTCGATCTGGATCAGGCCATGCGCCAGCTCGAGGCCAGGCACTGTCGTGTCTGGCAAATCTCGGCAGAAGAGGCACGTGCGCGCATCGCGCGCAACGACCTCTTGAATGCCCAAAAAGTAGAGACCACACGCTCTCGGGCAGAGGCCTGGGTCGACCCGCTGCCGATCAGTTTTTGAATCGGTAATGGTCGCGGTTCAACACGGCGGCCACGTCGGTGATGTCTTCATCGAACATCTGCAGGTTGAGGGTGGCGTTGCACTGGGTCACCATGCCGCGCAGGAAACCGGCGGTATTGATTCGCCCCTCGGGTTTGTAAATCGCTGAGCCATCACCGCCCACCTTGCTGGTGTGGCATTGCACGCACTGGTGTTGAGCGATCAGAGCCTCTCCGTTGGCCAAATCAGCGCCTTTGAAGATTTCAGGGGTTTGTGCAAATGCCAGGCGACTGATCGACACGGCGCTCAGCACGGTAAGGGTGGTGATGGCAATAGAGGGCATTTCAGAGACTCCACTTGGTATGAACAGTTCAAGCCCCATTTTTACCACCGAACGGCGTGGTCAGGCGCATTTCCCGTGATGGGAATGCGGGACTTGGTTGGGGCACCTGACCAGCGTGAGTCTATGCCAGCGGCGTGCTCAGGCCTCGATGGCCGTGATGAGTGCGGTTTCCAGCGCAATGCGCCCTTCGCTGTCAGTCAGGGCGTCGCCGCTGATCAAAAACACGTCCTCCACGCGCTCGCCGAGGGTCATGACTTTGGCGAGGTCTAGGCTGATTTTGTGCCGTGCGAGCACACGGGCCAAGCTGTACAACAAGCCTGTGCGATCACTGGCCGTCACCGTGAGCAACCAGCGCTGCGCGCGCTCGTCGGGTTGCAGTGACACGTGGGCTGGCATCGGGAAGTTCTTGACTCGCCGCGAGACCCGGCCGACGGTGGGCTCCCGCAGGGCCGCTCGCTGCACCAGCTCGCGTGCCAGACCGCCTTCGATCAAGCCCATCATTTCGCGCTGGTCGATGTCATTCTCAAGGGTCAACAGTTCAAAGGTGTCCAACGCCAAACCGTCTCGGGTCGTGTGAATCTTGGCGTCCATGATTGAATAGCTGTGCTGATCGAAGTAGCCGCAAATTCGAGCGAACAGGTCGGGCTCGTCCGCGGTGTAGACCATGACTTGAACGCCTCGGCCGCCTTGCGCCAATCGGGCGCGAACGATGGGGCGTTGGGGTTGCTTGGTATCCCAAGGGCGGCCCAAAATCAGTCGGGTGTGCCACGCGATTTCATCCGCGTCGTGGCGCATAAAGTAGCCCACATCTAGGGTCCGCCAGAGCGTGTCATGGGTGTTGGATTGCAAGCCATGCAACGCCAAAATCGCAACGGCATCGCGCTTCGTGGACTCTAAGCGCGCGTCTGGCGCGGGCGCGCCGCCGCCCAACAAACGCTGGGTTTGGTTGAACAAGTCCTCGAGCAACCTGGCTTTCCAGGCGTTCCAGACCTTGGGAGACGTTCCACGAATATCGGCAACCGTTAGCAAGTACAAACCAATCAGGTATTGCTCGTTGCGCACCCGTTTGGCAAACGCAGCAATCACATCGGGGTCGCTGATGTCTTGCTTTTGTGCCACCTGACTCATCGTCAAATGCTCGCTCACCAAAAACTCAATCAGGTCACGGTCTTCAGGGTCAATGCGGTGGGTCTTGCAAAATTGCCGCACTTCTTTGGCGCCCAGCACCGAGTGGTCACCACCACGCCCCTTGGCGATATCGTGGAACAAGGCGGCGACATACAGCACCCAAGGCTTGTCCCATTCGCTGGCCAATTGCGCGCAAAAGGGATACTCGTGGGCATGGTCGGCAATGAAAAATCGGCGGATGTTGCGCAACACCATCAGGATGTGCAAATCCACCGTGTACACGTGAAAGAGGTCGTGCTGCATTTGCCCCACGATGCCGCGAAACACCCACAGGTATCGTCCCAGCACCGATGTTTGGTTCATCAGCCGCATGGCGTGCGTGATGCCTTCTGGCGACTTCAAGATGCGCATGAACATGTCACGGTTCGCCGGGTCGGAGCGAAACGCGCCATTCATGATGGGGCGTGCCGCGTAGAGCGCGCGAAGGGTGCGGGCCGATAGCCCGGTGATCGAGACCTCGGTTTGGTAGATGTTGAAGGTTTCCAGGATAGCTTGCGGCTGGCGCAGGTACAGCTCGTCGTCGGCCACCTCGATCAAACCACCCTTGTCATAAAAGCGCTCGTTGATCGGCCGCAGGGGAGTAGGTGCCACGCCCCGTGCCGCATCGACGTGATCAGAGATATTCAACAGCACGATTTGACGCAGCTGCGTGACCGCCTTGGCCGCCCAGTAGTAGCGTTTCATCAGCAATTCACTGGCGCGGCGGGCCTTGCGTGCTTCATCTCCAGATGCTTTGAAACCAAACAGGTCCGCGACGGCACTTTGCACATCAAAGACCAGGCGATCTTCGCGGCGCTTGGCGACCATGTGCACTCGCGCCCGCACCAAGCTCAACAGGGCTTCGTTGGCTTTGATTTGTTTGAGCTCAAACTCCGTGATGATGCCGTTTTGCTGCAGGGACTTCCAAGAGTCTCCCAAGCCCGCGCCGCGTGCCACCCACATCAAGACTTGCAGGTCACGCAAGCCGCCGGGGGACTCTTTGCAGTTGGGCTCGAGTGAGTAAGGAGAGTTGTCAAACTTTTGATGCCGCTGGCGCATCTCGGCGGTTTTGCGCTGGAGAAACGCTTTGGCATCCATCGCTTCATCGAGCGCCTCGCGCATCTGGCGCAGCAACCCTGGCGCACCGCAGACGCGTCGCGATTCCAAGAGCGCGGTTTGCACCGTCACGTCGCCCAGCGCTTCACTCACGCAATCGCTCACATTTCGCACCGATGAGCCAATCTCTAAGCCAAGGTCCCAACACGCAGTGATG
>JBEAPX010000190.1:0-9393 GCA_041164205.1 Pseudomonadota bacterium | reverse complement strand
GAAATCTCACGCTCCAATGAGCGCACCCCGGCCTCACGGGTGTAGTAACGCACGACATCGCGCACTGCGGATTCCTGCACTTCGATTTCAGACGCTTTCAAGCCGTTGTTTTCAATTTGCTTGGGCAGCAAATACTGCATGGCAATGTTGACTTTTTCGTCTTCGGTATACCCCGACAGCCGAATCACCTCCATGCGGTCCAGCAAGGGGCCAGGAATATTCATGGAGTTGCTGGTGGCCACAAACATCACATCGCTCAGATCAAAGTCGACCTCGGCGTAGTGGTCTTGGAACGTGTGGTTTTGCTCGGGATCCAACACTTCAAGCAACGCACTGCTGGGGTCGCCACGGAAATCGGTGCCCAGCTTGTCAATCTCATCCAATAGGAACAAGGGATTGCGCACGGACACCTTGGTCAAGCTTTGCAGTACCTTGCCTGGCATCGCCCCAATGTATGTGCGGCGATGCCCTCGGATCTCAGCCTCATCGCGCACGCCACCCAGTGCCATGCGGACGTACTTGCGCCCAGTCGCCTTAGCGATCGATTGACCCAACGAGGTTTTGCCCACGCCAGGAGGGCCCACCAAACACAAAATAGGGGCCTTGACTTTGTCCACACGCTGTTGGACCGCCAAATACTCAAGGATGCGCTCTTTGACTTTTTCGAGCCCAAAGTGATCCGCATTGAGCACATCTTCAGCCGCTGGCAAGTCGTGTTTGACCTTGGACTTCTTAGACCAGGGCAAGCCTAACAGTACATCCAAATAGTTACGAACCACCGTCGCCTCAGCCGACATCGGCGACATCAACTTGAGTTTCTTCAGCTCTGACTCACATTTCTTGCGTGCCTCTTTGGACAAGCGGGTGGCCTTGATTTTCTTTTCAAGTTCCTCAAGATCAGCGCCCTCTTCACCCTCGCCCAATTCTTTTTGGATGGCCTTGACTTGCTCATTCAAATAGAAGTCGCGCTGATTTTTTTCCATCTGGCGCTTCACGCGCGATCGAATGCGCTTGTCCACATTCAAGATGTCGACTTCACGTTCAATCTGAGCAAACAGATTGTCCAACCGGTCGCGCACATTGATCAGCGCCAGCACTTCTTGCTTGCCGTCTAACTGCAAAGGCAAATGCGCGGCGATGGTGTCTGCCAGACGCCCCACCTCATCGATGCTGGCGATGGAGTTAAGGATCTCAGAGGGGATCTTCTTATTGAGCTTGACGTACTGATCAAACTGCTGCATCAACGCGCGGCGCAGGGCTTCGACCTCAGACGATTCGGAGTCGGCTTGATCAGGCGACACCGGCGTCACAGATGCAGTGAACTGCTCACCATCTTCAGAAACCTCTTGGACCAGCGCGCGCTGCAAACCTTCCACCAAGACTTTGACCGTGCCATCGGGCAACTTGAGCATTTGCAAAATGTTCGCCACGCACCCCGTGTCGAACATGTCTTCCACAGAGGGCTCGTCCTTGCCTGCAACCTTTTGAGCTATCAACACGATGCGCCGATCCGACGACATCGCCGATTCCAGCGCCTTGATGCTCTTGGCGCGACCCACAAACAGGGGAATCACCATGTGCGGAAACACCACCACATCGCGCAGCGGCAAGAGTGGCAACTCAATCGGGGTGGAGGGCAGAGGTTCTTGACCAGACATATGTGATTCCTTGACTCAAGGCCTTGCAGTTGGGGATGTGGTTCAGATTTTCAAGTCAGGCCAGCAGGGGCTTACTGACATCACGCCTTCTTCGCTGTCTCACGATAAACCAACAAAGGTGCTTGTCTTTCGGTGATGGTTGCTTCATCCACCACCACTCGCTCGACGTTTTGCGTACCTGGCAATTCAAACATGGTGTCCAAAAGCGCTTCCTCCATCAAAGAACGCAGGCCACGGGCGCCCGTCTTGCGAGCCAAAGCCTTGCGGGCCATGGCTTTCAGGGCGGCAGGGCGAATTTCCAATTCAGCCCCTTCAAGCGCAAACAACTTGCCGTACTGCTTGACCAGCGCGTTTTTGGGTTCAACCAAAATTTCGACCAACGCGTCTTCCGTCAGTTCAGCCAATGTGGTGACCACCGGAAGGCGTCCGACCAATTCGGGGATCAATCCAAACTTCACCAAATCTTGTGGCTCGACGGCTTTAAAGGCATCGCTCAACGAGCGACTGCTTTTGCTCTTGACGTCCGCGCCGAAGCCAATCCCGGATTTTTCCGTCCGATCCTCAATCACCTTCTCAAGGCCCGCAAATGCGCCACCACATATGAAGAGAATGTTGGTCGTGTCGACTTGCAAAAAATCTTGATTGGGGTGCTTGCGTCCACCTTGCGGGGGGATCGACGCCATGGTTCCTTCGATCAGCTTCAACAACGCTTGCTGCACCCCTTCGCCGGAGACATCTCGCGTGATCGAAGGGTTGTCCGACTTGCGTGAAATTTTGTCGATTTCATCGATGTAGACAATGCCGCGCTGGGCTAGCTCCACGTTGTACTCACAAGCTTGGAGCAATTTAACAATGATGTTCTCAACGTCCTCTCCGACGTACCCTGCTTCGGTCAAAGTGGTCGCATCGGCCATCACAAAAGGCACATTCAATGAGCGCGCCAAGGTTTGGGCCAACAAGGTTTTCCCCGAGCCAGTTGGACCGATCAGTAGAACGTTGCTTTTTGAAAGTTCGACTTCATCCTTCTTTTGATCGCTCTTGTGACGCAACCTCTTGTAATGGTTGTAGACCGCCACGGCGAGCGAACGCTTGGCTTTGTCCTGACCGATCACATACTGATCTAGGTGTTGCTTGAGTTCTGCCGGGGTGGGCAATGAGCCCTCTTGCTGCGCATTGCGCAGGTCCTCTACCGGCAACTCATCGCGAATGATGTCGTTGCACAGCTCCACACACTCATCACAGATGAATACAGAAGGTCCAGCAATGAGCTTTTTGACCTCGTGCTGGCTCTTGCCACAGAAGGTGCAAAACAGGTTTTTCTCTTTGGTGGTGCCTTTTTTATCCGACATTCGCTTTTGCCTATTTCTATCTCAGTGAACCCGCGACCATGATAAGTCACGAACGCGCTGAGGGGCGTGCACTGCGGTCACAGTGCAACGCCACGTGTCATGGAATCACAAATCATTCCGCCTGATCGCCATCGGGATTCGTCACAGCGCTGCGCTTGTCAATCACACGATCGACCAGCCCATATGCATGGGCCTCCGCTGCAGTCATAAAGTAATCGCGTTCGGTGTCGTTCTCGATGCGCTCGAGGGATTGCCCTGTGCGCTCGGCCAAAATCTCGTTCAGCAAGGCTTTGATTCTGAGAATTTCCCGTGCGTGGATCTCGATATCCGTGGCCTGCCCTTGCGCACCACCCAGCGGTTGGTGAATCATGATGCGAGAGTTGGGCAGTGCAAATCGCTTGCCCTTTTCGCCAGCTGCCAACAAAAAAGCGCCCATGCTTGCCGCCATGCCCATGCACAGTGTTGACACATCGGGTTTGATGAAGTTCATGGTGTCGTAAATGCTCATGCCAGCGCTCACGGAGCCACCAGGTGAGTTGATGTACAGATAGATGTCTTTATCGGGGTTCTCGCTCTCGAGATAAAGCATTTGGGCGACCACCAAATTGGCGCTTTGATCATTGACTGGCCCCACCAAGAAGACAACGCGCTCTTTCAACAAACGGGAATAAATGTCGTAAGCACGCTCGCCGCGACCTGACTGCTCGATCACCATGGGCACCATGCCCAATGCTTGAATATCTGTTGCGCTCATGAAAATCTTCTCCACTTTGGGTTGCAATTAGGCATTACTGCTTGCCCTGTACTCTACACATATTCAGCACCCCTTCGACGGGTGCGGGCAGTAAAAAAAAGGCGGGATTCCCCGCCTTTTTTGTCAAGCTGTGACTCAGGGGTCAAGCTTAAGCTTGTCCCATCAGCTCATCAAAGTCCATGGTCTTTTCCGTGACCTTGGCTTGACCCAAGATGAAATCAGTCACGTTGTTCTCTAAGACCACGGCTTCGATTTCAGCCATGCGGTTGGCATCGCTCTTGTACCAACGAACCACGTCAGCAGGTTGCTCGTAGCTGGCCGCCAACTCTTCAAGGTGCGCGGTGACTTGCTCGGGCTTGGCCGACAGGTTGTTGGCCTTCACGACTTCAGCCACCACCAAACCCATGCGAACACGCTGCTCGGCTTGCGCTTGGAAGAGCTCTTGAGGAATAGGCGCCTTATCCGCGTCCTTGACGCCACGCTGCTTCAAGTCAGCGCGAGCGCCTTCGATCAGGCGTTCGATCTCGGAAGCCACCACCGACTTGGGCAGTTCCAGCTCACAGACTTTCACCAAGGCATCCAAGGCGGCTGATTTGTTGCGATTCAACAGACGGGCTTTGACTTCGCGCTCGAGGTTCTTGCGAACGTCTGCGCGCAATGCGTCAACGGTACCCTCTTGAATACCCAGTGACTTCACAAACTCGTCATTGATTTCTGGCAGTTGAGCGGCCTCAACCTTGTGGACTGTCACCAAGAAATCAGCGGTTTTGCCAGCCACGTCTTTGCCGTGATAGTCCTCAGGGAAAGCCAATGGGAAAGTCGTGCTCTGCCCCACTTGCATCCCCCGCACAGCATCTTCGAACTCTTTGAGCATTTGGCCTTCTCCGACCAAAAACTGGAAGCCTTCGGCTTTGCCACCGTCAAATGGCACGCCATCGATCTTGCCTTCGAAGTCGACCGTCACGCGGTCTCCATCAGCGGCGCCTTCAGCTTGCGGACGCTGCTGGAACGTGCGGCGCTGCTTGCGCAAAATATCCAAAGTGCGATCAATTGCGCCTTCGGTCACTTCGGTGGTGACTTTTTCAATTTCTGCGCTGGCCAAGTCACCGATTTTGACTTCGGGGAACACCTCAAAGACTGCGTCAAATTGCAGCTCGCCCTCGGGCGCCCCTTCTTTTTCGGTGATTTGAGGCTGCCCAGCAACACGCAACTGAGCCTCGACGGCGGCCATGCTGAAGGCAAGGCCTACTTTGTCATTGGTGACTTCGTACTGAACCGACATGCCATAAGACTTCGCCACCACGCTCATGGGCACTTTGCCTGGGCGGAAGCCGGCCATTTTGACGGTCTTGGCTAAGCGCTTGAGGCGGGCTTCGACTTCTTGATTGATTTCATTGGCCGACACAGCCAACGTGATCTTGCGTTGCAAGCCTTCCAGCGTCTCAACGTTTATCGCCATGGTTATTCTCCTAATTGGGAAGCTTCTCTCGATGGTTGCGGCGCGCAACCATCCAGGCAAATCAATACAGTGGTGCGCGGGGGGGGACTCGAACCCCCACACCCTAAACGGGCGTCAGGACCTAAACCTGGTGCGTCTACCAATTTCGCCACCCGCGCATCAGCCATTTCTGGCTCAACATTGCGTGCCTGCGGAGCAAGCCCGCCTTCACGCAAACCGCGTATTGTATCTGCACTCCGTGCCGCTGCCGATGGATGCAAAATGGGGCCATGCCAACCGTTCCCATCGAGCATTACGAAAACTTCCCCGTCGCCAGCTGGCTCTGTCCAGCCGAGTGGCGACCCGCGGTTTCTGCGCTGTACCACTTTGCGCGCACAGCCGATGATCTAGCCGATGAGGGCGATGTGTCCGCGGATGAGCGTTTGCGCCAGCTGGATGAATTTCGACACGACGTGCTGCGGGCCAGAGAACGGCTGCCTCTGCAGTCGCGCTGGCAACACTTGATCGCTGCGCTCGCCGAGCACGCCCACCGCCTCCACCTCGATTGGGATGAGCTCCTGCGACTGCTGGATGCTTTTGAGCAAGATGTGCGTTTCACGGCATCGGGGCGCACGTACGCCACGATGGCAGAGTTGCTCGATTACTGTCGAGGTTCTGCCAATCCGATTGGGCGTTTGATGCTGCAAATCATGGGGCAACACTCCCCTGCGCACTTGCAAGCCAGTGACCACATCTGCACCGCACTGCAACTGATCAATTTCTGGCAGGACTTGAGCGTGGATTTGCCCAGGCACCGACGCTACATCCCGGACGCGCTGTGGCAATCCCGAGGACTGCCCGCCGGCACAGACATTCGGGAGGTGCAGGAACAGACCGCCCAGGAAGTGATCGCGGAATTGATCACCCATGCCCGCCTCACGATGGAGCGCGGTGCTTGGCTCCCGACATCCATCCCGGGGCGCATGGGCTGGGAGCTGCGGGGGGTTGTACTGGGCGGCCTGCGCATTGCGCAGCGCATCGAAGCATCGGGCTACAAAAGTTGGGTGCACCGCCCCGTGGTGACTCGGGCCGACGGCCTGCGTATTGCGATGGGATGCTTGCTCTACCCCTACGCCCGAAAACCAGGCGCCTGAGCGGTCCATAGACGAGGCCAATCCCAGCCGGGGGCCATGCATTGGTGAGCAGTTTTGCCATAAATGGGGCCAGAAATGCGCTCGCTGCCAGTGTTGTCATCTTGGGCAGGGCACAATTGGTGTTTTGTGGCGGCACCTAAGGGCTGATCGCTCTATTGAATCGCCGCGCGACTGGCTAGGCCCACCCGCTATTTCGAAATGAAAGCACTTGATATGTCCATCAGCACCCTCACCCACTCCCACGTCAAACGCACCCGCTGGCAATGGACTGGCATCGCCGTTTGCGCCGGCGTGTGGCTCGCACCCGCGGTTCATGCTGCGTCGGTGATTGAAACCAAGACGCTATCTGACATCGTGATTTATCCCCAACACAGCGTGAGTGCCGAGGTCATTGCTCAAAATCAAGCCCGCATCTCCGCCCAGGTCAGTGGCGTCGTCAAGGCGTGGCAAGTGGATGTTGGCGATGTGGTGAACAAAGGAGCCACGCTGGCTGAAATCGACGACACCGATTGGAAACTGGCTCGCGACTTGGCCCGCGCGCAACTCACCACCGCCCAAGCCCAGTTGGCTCTGGCTGAGCGGCAATGGAAGCGCAGCCAAGAACTCAGCGCCCAGGGCTTTTACTCACCTGAAGCCTTGCAACAGTCTGAGACCCAGCGTCGCGTCGCGCAAGCCCAAGTAGATGCGGCGCAACTCCAACTTGATCAAGCCCAGCGTCTGCTCGACAAAACCAAGATCACGGCGCCGTTCGGCGGCGAAGTGACCGTGCGCTCCGCACAGCAAGGCGAGACCGTCGCTGTGGGAACTCCGCTGTTTCAAATTGTTCAGCTGGACGGTCGTGAATTGACCGCATCATTGAGCCTGAATCAAGTGACGGCGTTGCAACAAATCAGCAATGCAGAGTGGCTCTACTCGGGCGGCAAGGCGACCATTTCCCTCAAATCTGCTCGAATCAGCCAATCGGCAGACAGCAAGACACGCTTGTACGCCATGCGCTTGCCACTGAACCCAGCGATTGCGGTGGGACCAGGTGCCTCCGGCAGCTTGCAGTGGAAAGATGCGCGCGCGCACATACCGGCGAATCTTTTGGTCAGACGCGATGGTCAGCTGGGGGTGTTCATCACCCGCAATCAAAAGGCCGAGTTTCATCGACTGCCACTGGCCCAAGAGGGTCAACCTGCCGCTAGCGATCTGCCCCTCGATTCTCAGATCGTGACCTTGGGGCAGCAAAGCTTGCAACACGGCCAATCCATCCAGCCGTAAGGGACCACGCACATGAAGTTTTACGCCAAGCTGTTGGCCAACCACCCGTTGGCCAACATCGCCTTTGTTGTCACGGTGGTGTTGGGCATCCTGAGCTACTCCTCGATGCCCCGTGAACAAGACCCAGAGATCAACTTCAACTGGGTCAACATCACCACGGTCTATCCGGGCGCCACCTCGGACCAAATTGAGCGACTGGTCACCAACCCCCTTGAGGATGCCATTGATGGGGTGCGCGACGTGCGCTTCGTGAGCAGCAACTCCAAGGAAAACGTCTCCAGCATTCTGGTGCGTTTTTACGACATGAGCGAGCGCGAGTTCGACAAGCGCATCAATGACTTGCGCCGCGAAATTCAAAACAAAGCCGCTGCCGAGTTGCCGAGTGTGGTTGAAGAGCCTCGCATCTTGGAAATCACCACATCCAACGGCTTCCCCACTGCTCAGGTGACGATCGAAGGCCAAGCTGACGACGAAGTATTGCGAGTGACATCACGGCGTGTGCGCGACGATATAGAGGCCATGCGAGGTGTAGACCAGGTGTTTGCCGCTGGATTGCGGGACCCTGAAATCAGTGTCATCCCCGATCCCAGCGCCTTGGCGGCGCGCGGTTTGACCGTCGCCGATGTCGCCGACAGCTTAAGCATCTGGTGGCGGGACACGGCGGCTGGCACGCTTCAAACAGACCAAGGCGCTTGGTCCATCAGCATCAAGGGCATCACCACCGACCCCACGCAATTGATGCAAGTCCCCTTGATCAAGATGGGGCAGACCTTGGATATCCGGGTAGGCGACGTGGCCCGAGTCGAACGGACCCGTGCACGGGCAACGCAGCTGGCCTCTATTGAAGGCATGGCCGCCGTGAGCCTGGCAGTCACGAAAAAGGCCAAGGTCAACACCCTTGACTTGGTGGCAGATATTCAGGCCTATATCGCAGAGAAGTCTCCTTTATGGAGCCAGCAAGGCATCAAAGTCTCGTTGAGCGACGACCAAACCGTCCCCACTCGCAGTGCAATCAACGTGATGGAAACGAACGCACTGTACGGTGCGGTCTTGGTGATGTTGGTGTCTTGGGTGTTTGTGGGCTGGCGCGTCGCGCTGTTGATCACGCTGGGTATTCCCTTCTCATTGCTCGCCACATTCGCAGTCCTTAACAGTTTGGGCTCCACCGTCAACGTGAGCGTGTTGCTTGGGGTGGTGATTGCGCTGGGTATGCTGGTGGACGATGCCGTTGTGATGGCCGAAGCGATTTATTACCGAGTATCACGCGGTGAGAATGCGATGCAAGCCGCCATCAACTCATTCCGCGAAATCGGCGCGCCGGTCGTGGCATCTGTGGCCACCACCATGGCCGCTTTCTTGCCCCTGATGCTGCTGCCCGGCATTGTGGGTAAGTTCATGTTCATCATCCCTTTCGTGGTGACTTTGGCATTAGCGATCTCGCTGATTGAAGCCTTCTGGATGATGCCTGTGCACATCAGCGCCATTGGTCTGCAGCCTTCATCAGGGCACAGCAACTCTTGGCACGATCGACTCAACACCCGTATCCGCATGGCCTACGGGAAAGCCTTGGCCTACGTGCTGCGACGGCCGAAGCGTTTCGCGCTGATCGCGCTGTTCTCTGTTTTGGGTGCCGGTGGCCTGATCGCCTCCGGCATAGTGCGCGTGCAGTTCTTTGCTTTTGACCCCATTCGTGTGATCTACGTCAACGTAGATATGCCGAGCAGCGCGTCTTTGGATGACACATTGCGAGCGACACAAGCCGTCGAAAAAGAAGTTC
>JBEAPX010000189.1:0-7429 GCA_041164205.1 Pseudomonadota bacterium | reverse complement strand
CTGCGACTGCGCCACCCAGCGATGGATGCCATGTGGTCCGGTGTGTTGGCCACGGTGATCGCATCGCCGTGCACGGCACCCTTTATGGGTGCTGCTTTGGGTTATGCGATCACACAGCCCGCTGTCGATGGCATCGCACTCTTTGCGGCGGTCGGCCTGGGCATGGCTAGCCCATACCTGTTGCTGTCATGGGTTCCTGCGCTGAGCCGCTGGTTACCTGGGCCAGGCGCTTGGATGCTTCACTTTAAGCAGCTCATGTCTTTTCCCATGTTTGCCACAGTTGTTTGGCTGGTTTGGGTGATCGGGCAGCAAGGGGGCATCAATGCAAGCGCCGCTTTACTCATGTTGCTCCTGAGTGTCGCCATGTGGCTGTGGGCATGGAACCTCACATCCTCCCGCAAAATCATCTGGAAATGGGTAGGCTCTGTTGTCCTTGGAGGGGCGATTTGGGTGCTGAGCCCGTTCCTCACGACCGTCGCCACCCCGAGCGCATCGGCAACGAGTTGGGTCACTTGGTCGCCACAAATCGAGCAGCAAGCCCGCGCGGACGGACGCCGCGTTTTCGTTGATTTCACGGCGGCTTGGTGCGTCACCTGCCAAGTCAATGAACTCGGGGCGTTGTCAGATCAGCGCGTTGAGACGGCGTTTGAACAAGGCAACTGGCTCAGGCTCAGGGCTGATTGGACAAAGCGCGACCCAGAAATTTCACAAGCCCTGAACCGTCTCCAGCGCACCGGCGTGCCGACCTATGTGGTCTACCATCCTCAACGCGACCCACAAGTTCTGACAGAGTTATTGACCGTAGACCAAATTTTGAACGCGATAACACCGCGATAATCAAGGCATGTTTGCACCAATTCAAAACGATACTTTCCTGCGCGCCTGTCTGCGTCAGTCCACACCACACACACCCGTTTGGCTCATGCGCCAAGCAGGCCGCTACCTCGCTGAGTACCGAGAGACGCGCGCCAAGGCGGGCAGTTTTATGGGGCTCGCCACCAACACTGACTTTGCGACTGAGGTCACCTTACAACCGATCGACAGATACGGGTTAGATGCGGCGATCTTGTTCTCAGACATTTTGACCGTGCCCGACGCGATGGGTCTGGGTTTGTCCTTTGTCAACGGCGAAGGGCCCAAGTTTGAACATTGCGTGCGCGATGAAGCCAGTGTCGCCAAGCTGCAGGTGCCAGACATGGACAAGCTGCGTTACGTTTTTGACGCTGTGACATCCATTCGCAAAGCTCTCCACGGACGCGTTCCGCTGATTGGTTTCACTGGAAGCCCTTGGACTTTGGCGTGTTACATGGTCGAGGGGGGCAGCTCCAGTGATTACAGAGCGGTCAAGTCTCTGATGTATCAGCGACCAGACCTGATGCATCAAATTCTCAAAGTAAACGCCGACGCAGTGGCCTCTTACCTCAATGCCCAGATCGCAGCTGGCGCCCAAGCGGTGATGATTTTTGATAGCTGGGGGGGCGTATTAGCAGATGGGGCGTTTCAAGAGTTCAGCCTCGCTTATACCGAGCATGTGTTGAGCAAGGTGGTCAGCGCCCACGATGGTGTGACTATTCCACGCATCGTCTTTACCAAAGGCGGTGGACAATGGCTGGGCGACATGGGCAGCCTCAACTGTGATGTGCTTGGCGTGGACTGGACAGTGAATTTGAACCGAGCTCGCGCCTTGGTTGGCGATCGATATGCCCTTCAGGGTAATTTAGACCCTATGGTGTTGTTTGCTGATTCGGATTCAGTTGCACGTGAGGCCCGAAGGGTTCTAGACGACTTTGGACGTCCCCATATGGGAGACAGCCTGGGACCGACCCACATTTTCAACCTGGGGCACGGCATCAACCAACACACGCCGCCAGAGAACGTGGCAGTCTTGGTCCAAGCGGTGCATGAATACTCTCGGACTTTGCGCACACAACTCTAGAAATGCGCACAAAATTGGGGGGTCTGGCGTCCATGAGAGCCTCAGACCACCTCACTTGTGCACATTTTTGGCGCATCGACAGCGAAAGGCATATTTGGCGGGCAAATGCCACATCTCGCAGATCTTGATCGTAAGTCATTGATTTTAAATCATTTTATTTTGCCTAATTTTTAATCAATGTGTTCTCATGGCGATTTTTATGCGATCAGAAGAGAAATTCAATGGGTTTCCCACAAAGTTATCCACAGATATTTTGGATGACTTCATTTAGCTTAGAGAAATCAAGTACTTAGCCTGGATTTAACAAACATTTTTTGAAAAGCCATCGCAATTACCTCATGACACATTTGAATACTCCAATGTTCGCCGTTCGCGAGGGGTCTATCGAATGACTGCCTGGCTTGGGGTGTGGGTCAATGTGCCTAACTACAGTGGGTTGAGCAGAGTGCTCACATACTCGCACAGTGAGGAGCTCATGCCTGGCCAGTTGGTCAGTGTGCCGATTGGCAAGAGATCAACCCCGGGCGTGGTGGTCGAAGTGCAAACTTCCCCACCCGAACACCTAGAACCCCAAAGCCTGAAGGCGATCACCGGGGTATTGAAGGGGCTGCCGCCCCTGCAGTCAGACTGGCTGAACTTGATCAAGTTCACGGCCCGCTATTACCAGCGCGCCGAAGGAGAAGTCGCACTTCAATCGCTGCCTGCAAGCTTGCGGGGTTTAGATGACACTCAGTTAGCCAGACGAATCAAAAAAATAGCACCCCCATCAGAATGGTCTGCGTCGCCAAGTGGGCCCGATCAACCCACACTGACCGAAGAACAAGCGCACGCCGTTGGCGCAATACACAACAGCGCCAAGCCGGTCTTGCTTTTCGGGCCAACGGGTAGCGGCAAGACGGAAGTCTATTTAAGTGCCGCCCAATTGTGTTTGGAGCGCTGCTCCACGGCACAGGTGCTGGTGCTGGTGCCGGAAATCAATTTGACACCTCAGCTGATTCGTCAGTTCGAAGCGCGATTTGGTGCTCAACATGTGTGCGCCATGCACAGCGGCTTGACGCCCGCAAAGCGCTTGCAACACTGGCTGAGAGCGCACCTCGGGCAGTGCAGAATTTTGCTGGGTACACGGATGGCGGTATTCGCTAGCCTGCCTCAGCTTCAATTGATCATTGTTGACGAAGAACATGACCCCAGTTACAAGAGCCAAGAGGGGGCGCGTTTTTCGGCACGCGACCTCGCGGTTTTTAGAGCCCATCAATCTAAAGGGAAACACCCCTGCAAGGTGGTTCTCGGATCGGCGACACCGTCCCTAGAAACTTGGAATGCGGCCTCGCAGGGGCGCTACCAAAAAGTGGAGTTAAGCCAGCGCATTGGAGGTGCGAGTTTTCCTAAGCTTCGCCTGATCGATATGCAGCGACAACCCAAGAAAACGGTGATTGCTCCTGCCTTGTTAGAAGCCATTCAACAGCGGGCTGCAGCGGGCGAACAAAGCCTTTTGCTCCTAAATCGGCGGGGGTTTGCACCGGTGCTGTCGTGTGGTGCGTGTGGCTGGAAAAGCCAATGTCCTCATTGCAGCGTGTTTCAAGTCTTTCACAAAAAAGACCGCACTTTGCGCTGCCACCATTGCGGGTTTGTGCAGCGGGTCCCCCACGCCTGCCCTGACTGCGGCGATGTCGATATCGAACCCATTGGCAAAGGGACCGAGCAGTTGCAAGAGCATTTGATGGGGGCACTTGCATCCAGCGTCAAGCCTTCGGGCGCACCTCTGCGAGTAGGTCGCCTGGATGCGGACACAGCGCCCAACCCCCAAGTACTTGAAGAGCAACTGGCCGCAATGCACGCGGGCGAAGTGGACGTGCTGGTCGGCACGCAAATGATTGCCAAAGGGCACGACTTCCGCCGCATCACACTGGTCGCCGCGATCAATCCAGATGGCGCGCTGTATGCGAGTGACTTCAGGGCCCCTGAGCGCTTATTCGCACTCCTGATGCAAGCGGGTGGACGAGCCGGCAGAGACCACACACTCAGCCACCATGGGGAAATGTGGATTCAGACTTGGGTCCCTGAACACCCGTTGTTTCAAGCGCTGATCGCGCACGATTTTCCGGCATTTGCGAGCCAGCAATTGCAAGAACGAGAGATCGCTCAACTGCCACCTTTTGTCCACCACGCTTTGGTGCGCGCAGAAGCCAAGACGCAAGAAGCCGCGCAGGGCTTGTTGAATCACGCCGCCAATGCCATCAAGGATGAGATTGCCGCCCTAGGCGTCACGTCATATCCAGCCGTTCCAATGGCCATCGCACGGGTCGCCAACATAGAGCGCGTCCAATGGCTTCTTGAATCGCCCACTCGTCCCGCGTTACAGCACGCGTTGCTGCACGTACAAGATGCTCTGCAGCGCGCGAGTGGTACGCACCGAGTGATTCGCTGGGCCATCGATGTCGACCCGCTCTCTATCTAAGCTTTCGTTCACCGCGGGCATTCCCAAGCATTCAGCGCATTGGGGTCAACAAATACACCGCACCACTGAAGGTAAAAAATGCAATCACCGTGGTGATCAATATGATTCGCGCGATGCGTGAATTGTCAGCGCCAAAACGTTCCGCCAGCAATGACACATTCGACGCACTGGGTAGTGCCGCCACCAAGACCAAGGCGACCAAACTTGACCAAGACAAATCCGCACCCCACTGCATCAACACCAGTCCAAACAGCATGATCAAGGCAGGGTGGACAAACAGCTTCAAGATCACAATAGCCCATACACCGTTCAAAGGGTGAGGCCGTTCGTGCGATTGGAGCTGTCCACGCGCCAACACGCTTCCAATCGTGAACAGTGCGACGGGTGAGGCCGCATCCGCCAACATCCAGACCGTTTTTTCGACAGGCCGGGGGAGCTTAAGCTGCAACCAAGAAAACACTGCACCCATCAAGATGGCCCAAGCCATTGGATTACCTAGCACCCCTTTGAGCGCGTTTTTCATGGCGGGCCCCACAGAGCTCAAGCCATGCCCATCTAATCGCGATAAGGCGATGCACAGGGAGCTCGTCAAAATCATATCGATGGTGATCGAGAGGATGACGGGAGACGCTGTAGACGCCCCCAATAAACCGATCAACAACGGTACCCCCATGAACCCAGAGTTGGGGAAAGCCGCCACCAAAGCGCCCAACGCAGCATCGCTCCACCCCATTTTTGAGCCGATGGTTAAGCCGATGGCGGTGACGACCACACAGAGACTGACCGCAATGTAGAGCGCCGCCAACGTCGGATTGAAGACTGAGGCGATGTCTGTGGTTGCGCCAAAGCGAAACAACATACAAGGCAAAGCAAAATAAAGCACGAAATTATTCAAGCCAGGGATAGCCTGCAGACCCAGTCGACCTGTATTGGTCGCCCAATATCCAGCCAAGATCAAGGCAAAAAACGGCGTCGTGACCCAAAGTATTTCAAACATGGCGCGATTCTCTCAAGGCAACAGCTGTGGACGCCACAGATATCGATTGGCCCCGTCATTTCGGCGACATTTCGGGACAGCGGGGCGGCCAAAACAATGGGGGCCGTTGGCACTATGATAGTGCCCGGTCTGCGATGTTGTGAGGCCCTTCAATTGGAAAATATGTCTGCTGGCCTCAATATCTCTCAGCTTCAAGCGGTTCACTATACGCAAGGTCCTTCCCTCGTTTTGGCAGGGGCGGGTTCCGGCAAGACGCGTGTCATCACGCAAAAGATTGCCCATTTGATTGCGCAAGGCACGCCTCCTCAAGGCATCGCAGCGATCACCTTCACCAACAAGGCAGCAGCTGAGATGCGCGAGCGGACCAAGCATCTGGTCGGCAAACAAGCGCAGGACACCTTGATTTGTACCTTTCACTCTCTAGGCGTTCGGCTGTTGAGAGAGCATGGCGATGCCATCGGCCTCAAAGAGCAGTTTTCAATTCTTGGGTCCGACGACGTCCTTGGCATTCTCAAGGATTGCGGTGGCTCCACCGACACCTCTGCGGTTCGGCAGTGGCAATGGCAAATCTCGGGCTGGAAAAACGATGGTCTAGACTCGTCGGATGCGCTGCGCATGGCCAAGTCCGAGGACGAGAGGGCGTTGGCAGTCTTGATGCAACGCTATGAGGAGCGCCTCGCAGCCTACCAAAGCGTTGACTTTGACGATTTGATCGGGCTTCCGCTCAAGCTGCTGCAACGGCATGAAGAGATCCGGCATCTCTGGCAGAACAAGCTACAACACGTCCTGGTCGACGAGTACCAAGACACCAATGCCACGCAATACGAGCTGCTCAAGCTGTTGGTTGGCTCAAGGGCGCATTTCACGGCGGTGGGGGATGATGACCAATCTATTTATGGTTGGCGTGGAGCCACGCTGGATAATTTGCGCAAGCTGCCCGTTGATTTTCCACAACTGAAGGTCATCAAGCTGGAGCAAAACTACCGCTCAACGAGCGCTATTTTGCGGGCTGCTAACGCGGTGATTGCCACCAATCCAAAGTTGTTCGACAAGACTTTGTTCAGCGAATTGGGAGAGGGTGAACCCGTTCGAGTCTTGGCATGTGACAACGAGGAGCACGAGGCTGAGCGAGCTGTGGCGCGCATTCAAAGTTTGCGCAGTTCCAGTCAACACCGAGCCTTCAAGGACTTCGCGATTCTTTATCGGGCCAATCACCAGGCCCGAATCTTCGAACAAGCGCTCAGAAAGGCACAAATCCCGTACAAAGTTTCTGGGGGCCAAAGTTTCTTTGAACGCGCTGAGATCAAGGACATTTGCGCGTGGTTGCGGCTCCTCTCTAATAACGATGACGACCCAGCGTTTTTGCGCGCTGTGACGACCCCCAAGCGAGGTATCGGTCATCAGACCTTGGCGCAACTCGGTTCTTTCGCCGCTGCTCATAAATTGAGTATGTTTGACGCACTATTCAGCCACTCAGTTGGCGCAGCTGTGCCGGCACGTGGCTTGGGATCCCTGCAAGAATTTGGGCGATTTGTGAACGACACTGAGTTCAACGCTCGGGCTATCAAAGGGGCAGAGGATGCGGCGGTGTTTCTGCGCCATTGGCTCAAGGAACTGGGCTACGAACAGTATCTGTTTGACAGCGAAGACAACGAAAAGCTGGCTGCTGTGCGCTGGAAAAACGTCTTGGAGTTTTGTGACTGGATGGCCAAGCGATGTGGCGGCATCACAGACGACACAGCTGGCATCACCACGGCGACTGCAGCCAAGTCGTTGATCGACGTGGTGCAATCTGTCGCCCTGTTGTCGACCTTGAGTGGTGATGAGAAGGAAGAAGATGTGGTCACGTTGTCCACACTACATGCAGCCAAAGGCCTGGAATGGCCACACGTCTGCCTCGCCGGTGTCAACGAGGGGCTGTTGCCTTTTCGATCTGACTCAGACGATGACACCACGCAAGAGGCGCAAGAGCTTCGCATACAAGAAGAGCGACGCCTCATGTACGTCGGGATCACCCGTGCCCAACGCACACTGATGG
>JBEAPX010000188.1:0-2792 GCA_041164205.1 Pseudomonadota bacterium | reverse complement strand
CGTTTTTCAGTCCAAGGTGAGCGTCGATGACGCAGCCTTGCACGCCATGCCGCGAACCTACATCGATTGCACCAACCCGCAGTTGGCGCTACTGAACGTCAGCCGCGCCAGAGTCAAAGCTGATCCCACGTGGCGCTACGTCGCCATGGACATCGGGCACGACCCCATGGTCAACGCCGCTGAGCCCCTGGCCCAATTGCTGCTCGAAGCGGCGAGGCGCGAGTCATGACTTTGGGCTAAGCGCCCATGGCCCGAGGCTTACGTGAATTAGGTCTTGGGTGGTCATCAGGGCCAGCACAGTCGCCTCTAGCGTAGGGGATTGAAAAAAAAGCACCCAATTGGGTGCTTTTTTGTGATCGCGGAGACGCTTATTGGATGCGGGCCGCACTGCGCAGTTTGGCTTGCAAGTCTGAAAACTGGCGTTCGCGCAGGTTTTTCTCGATGGCAGCTTTGACCTGCTCATACGGGGGCAAAGCAGCTTGGCGGACATCGATCAGGCGAATCACGTGCCAGCCAAATTGGCTTTTGACAGGCGCTTGGGTGATTTCGCCTTTATTGAGTGCGACCATGGCCTGAGAGAACTCTGGCACATACGCATCGGCGCCGGCCCAGTCGAGGTTGCCACCTGCGGCGCCAGAGCCGGGGTCTTGGGAGTGTTTTTTGGCCAGGCTAGCGAAATCGGCGCCTGCCTTGAGTTGTTTGATGAGGTCGACGGCTTCTTTTTCTTCTTTGACCAAGATGTGCGCCGCGTTGTATTCCTTGATGTTCATCTCGGCGGTGAGTCGGTCATATTCGGCCTTGACCACGGCGTCGGTGACGGGGTTTTTGGCTTGCTCGTCGGTGATGAGCGCACGAATCAAGATGGTGGAGCGGGCCAACTCCATTTGTTCTTTGTAGGCGTCTGATTTGTTCAGGCCGCGCGCGAGGGCTTCTTGCATGAAGATTTCGCGGTTGATCAATTCGTCTTTGATGCGCGCCTTGATTTCATCGGTCACGGGTTGACCGCTGGCGGCGATTTGGGCCTCGAGCGCAGCGCCTCGGCTGGATGGAATGCCTTTGCCGTTGACGACGGCGATGTTTTGCGCTGAGGCGGCGGTGGCGACCACCAGGCCGATGGCGGCGAGTGTGTGTTTCATAAGCGTGTTGATCTCAATAAGTGGGATGAAAGTAGTTGGAGTGGGGTGTGGCTCAAAGGTTCCAGCACGGCTGTGGGGCAATGTCCCTGTGCCTATTCGGCCTGAGTGTGCAAGGCCAACGCGTGTAAGCCAATGGCAAAAAAATCGTCCAGCGCATCATACAGAAGCTGGTGCTGCTTCACGCGTGACAAGCCGGCGAACGCACGGGCGGTGATGCGCACTCGAAAATGGGTGCCAACCCCCGAGTCATTGGCGCCCATATGTCCTGCATGGGCGGCGCTTTCGTCGATGACTTCTAGCGCCGAGGGTTGAAACCGCTCGCGCAAACGGGCCTCGATTGCGGCTGAGTTGCACTCAATCACCATGGGACTTGTCTCCTTGATTGATGTGGCGAGCGATGTAAACGGCTTGCCCCAAGATGAAAACCAGCGGGAACACGTAGCCCCAAATTTTGAAGTCCACCCATTCGTCGGTCGTGAAATAGTGCGCCACATAGGCGTTGATCGCGCTCATGAAAGCGAAGTAGCTGGTCCAAGCCCAAGTCAGGGTGGACCAGACTGGTGCGGGCAGCTTGAGCTGGCTTCCGAGCAGACGCTGCAAGGGGTTGAGCGTGCCGATCCAAGTGGCGCCCGCCAACAACAGAGCCATGCCGGCGTACAACACCGTGGGCTTCCATTTGATGAAGGTTTCGTTTTGCAACACCAAGGTGAGTCCGCCAAAGGCCAGAATCAGCGCCAAGGTGGCTCGGTGCATGGTGGACAACTTGCCTTCGATTTTGTAGATCAAAAACATTTGCACCACCGTGGCGGCCATGAGTGTGGCCGTGGCCGCGTAAATGTCCACGCCCTTGTAGACCGCGACGAACAGGGCGATGGGGAAAAAATCGATCAGGATGCGCATGGTTTCGGATTATGAGGGTGGGCCAATGGGTTGGTGGCCGGGGAAATGGGCCCGCCGCTAAAAGTGCGGTGTTGGGTGATTTCAGACACAGGGGATCGGCTTCCAGAGGCGAAGAGGGGCGGTTTACCTCCGGTGGGTGTTAATCGCCTTTGGGCTCGAGCTCGATGGCGGCGGAATTGATGCAATAGCGTAGCCCGGTGGTGGGTGGACCATCCGGAAACACGTGGCCAAGATGGGCGTCACAGGCCTGGCAACGGGTCTCGACCCGCACCATGCCGTGGCTTCGGTCGGTGATTTCTTTGATGGCACCGGGGACGGCGCGATCAAAACTGGGCCAGCCGCAACCGGCGTCAAATTTGGTGTGGGACTCAAACAAAGTGGCGCCACAGCAAATGCAGTGATACGTCCCGTCTTGCCACACTTGTTCGTATTTGCCGGTGAATGGCCGCTCGGTCGCGGCGCGGCGGGTGATTTCAAAGGCGCCGGGCTCGGCGCCTTTTTGCTCGAGCAGTTCGCGCCACTCGGCATCGGTTTTGGTGGGTTGGGTCATGCGGTTGGATATTTCACTCAAGTTGAGGTCGGGGTCTCGAACGTAAACGGACCAAATGGGTCCCTGTGCACCCGTGCGTTGCACGGGCCCTTCGGTGATGGCCACTTGGCTGCGGTGCAAATGGGCCACGACATCGGGCATCGGCAAGTCGGTCAAGAAACACAAGTCTGCGCTGCCCGGAGTGGGCGCCTGAGCCTTGGGCTCAA
>JBEAPX010000187.1:0-15907 GCA_041164205.1 Pseudomonadota bacterium | reverse complement strand
GCATCGCGCAAATCAATATCCGCCACGCCAACATGGGAGAATCCCAAGGCGTGCGCCCAGTCTTGGAGTTGCTTCATGGACAATGCGGGCTGCGACATAGTAGCCATTGTAGAAACGAAGTCCCTGCATGACCGAGTCCGTCACCCATTTACGCTGGCAAAGTGAGGCCGACACAGAGGCCCTGGCACGCGCTTGGGCCAAATCGCCTGCGCTGGCCCATTGCACTCTGGCTTTTCATGGGCCGCTTGGCGTGGGCAAAACGACGCTCACTCGGCATTTGTTGCGTTCACTGGGCGTCGAAGGCCGCATCAAGAGCCCCACCTACGCCCTTCTGGAGAGCTACGCATTGCCTGCCGAGTCAGGCGTTAGCGAGGCCTGGCACTTTGACTTTTATCGACTCGAAGACCCACAGGAGTGGGAAGAGGCCGGTCTGCGAGACACATTCAGCGCCAAAGGACTCAAGATCGTCGAATGGTTAGAGAAGGCCGGCGACCACCC
This sequence comes from Pseudomonadota bacterium, assembly GCA_041164205.1. Classification (GTDB taxonomy): domain Bacteria; phylum Pseudomonadota; class Gammaproteobacteria; order Burkholderiales; family Burkholderiaceae_C; genus RS62. The sequence goes on along the minus strand of JBEAPX010000187.1, from coordinate 15,409 downwards.
CCCCGCCGTTGATTTGCACGTCACCTTGGCGTTTGCACCGGATGAAGTTAGCCGACTTGTCACACTGCGCGCGGTGACGGCCATTGGGCGTCAACTGATGGAGGCCACGCCCACATGAAACGCCGCGACGTGTTGATGGCCACCGCACAATCTGTGCCTTTGTTGCTGTTGGGGCGGGCCGACCTCGCCTGGGGCGCGAGTGTGTTGGCCGTGCGTATGTGGCCAGCGCCAGATTACAGCCGGATCACCATCGAATCAGACGTGGCACTGACCACCACGGAAGATTTTGTCCCCAATCCGCCGCGCCTCGCCGTTGACATTCATGGCTTACAACTGCAGCCTAGATTGCGCGAAATCGTGAATGAACTCAAGCCCGACGACCCCAATATTGCCGGTGTGCGGGTGGGCCAATTCACCCCCGACACCGTGCGCTTGGTGTTGGATTTGAAAGGCGATGTCCGGCCGCAGGTGTTCAAGCTGCCCCCCGTGGCGGCCTACAAGCACAGGTTGGTTCTTGATTTGTACCCCAGCGTTGCGCCCGACCCGATGGAGCAGCTCATCAACGAGCGCCTCAAAAGCATCGAAAACCAGGTGGCTGGGGCAGCCAAAGGCGATCCTTTGGGCGACTGGCTGCAACAAAAAGGCGTGACAGGAAGCGCTGCCCCACCCCAAATCCAACCGCGCGCCAAAGCCGACCAGCCCCAACTGTCACAGCCCGGGCCACAGCCCGCTGCGCCCAGCAACAATCGGTTCATCGTGGTGGCCCTAGACCCAGGACATGGTGGTGAGGACCCCGGTGCAATCGGCCCCAATGGGACCCGCGAAAAGGACGTGGTGTTGCAAATTGCCCAGCGGCTGCGACAGCGCATCAACGGCTCTGTGGTCAACGGCCACAGTATGCGAGCCTTCATGACGCGCGATGCCGATTTTTTTGTGCCCCTTCACCGCCGCGTCGAAAAAGCCCGCCGTGTCCAAGCGGACCTGTTCATCAGCATCCACGCCGATGCGTTTGACAGCCCTCGCCCGCAAGGCGCGAGTGTCTTCGTTCTAAGCACTCGGGGAGCCAGTAGCACCATGGCCCGTTGGATGGCCAAGAAGGAAAACAGTGCCGACTTGATCGGTGGCATCAATGTGGCCACACAAGACCGGCACGTGAAAAGCATGATGTTGGACATGAGCACGACTGCGCAAATCAACCGCAGTTTGCAGGTCGGCGCCTCCATGTTGGGAGAGCTCAAACAAGTGGGCAACCTCCACAAACCTCATGTGGAGCAGGCGGGTTTTGCGGTGCTCAAAGACCCTGAAATTGCCAGCGTTTTGGTCGAAACCGCCTTCATCAGCAACCCCGAAGAAGAGCGACGTTTGCGCAGTGTGGCTTACCAAGAAGCGCTGGCTGATGCGCTGATGGCTGGCATTCGGCGCTACTTCGAAGCGCATCCACCGCTACCGCGATCCAGAGAGCTATGAGGCCACCAACGCCTCAGGTTTAGGCGTCAGCGCTTGATCGACCGCTTTTCCAGGCCCCAATGAGCGCGATCAACCCAGGGATCAAGATCAAGCCCCAAATCAGCAGCTCCAGATTCGCCTTGACCCAGGGCAAATTGCCAAACCAATAGCCGGCGATGCCGACCCCAAACACCCACAAGGTTGCGCCCAAAACGTTGTAGAAGGTGAAGGTCCCGCGAGACATTTGCGCCACACCCGCCACGAATGGCGCGAACGTTCGGATGAATGGCATAAACCGAGCCAGCACAATCGTGATGCCACCATAGCGCTCATAAAAACCATGGGCTTTGTCAAAGGCATCGCGGTTGAACCACCGAGACTTTTCCCAGCCAAACACCTTTGGTCCAATCGCGTGCCCAATCGAATAATTCAACTGGTCGCCCGCCACTGCTGCAATCCACATCAAGCTGAGTGCCTGCACCAGGGAAATATCTCCGGTAGCCGCCAAGGCACCCACGACAAAAAGCAGCGAATCTCCGGGCAAGAATGGCATCACCACCAAGCCCGTTTCGACAAAAATGATCAAGAACAAGAGCGCATAGATCCACGCGCCGTAATCGCGCACAAAGGCTTGCAAGTACTGGTCGATGTGGAGGATGAAGTCAATGGCGAAGCTGATCAGTTCCATGCGCAGATTATCGCCCTTCTCTCTGACCCTAGGCGCCCTGAGGACAGCCATTCGGAACCACGCTCACTACAATGGAGGTTGTGAAAAACGTGCCCTCCACCCGCCCCATCCGTGAGCTCCCAGATACGCTGATCAGCCAAATTGCTGCCGGCGAGGTGGTCGAACGTCCTGCCTCCGTTGTTCGTGAGCTGGTCGATAACGCACTCGATGCGGGTGCCACACACATTGGCGTGCGCTTGATCGAGGGCGGTATCCGCCGCATCACCGTCGAAGACGATGGTGTCGGTCTCACTGCGGATCAACTGCCCATGGCACTCAAACGCCATGCCACCAGCAAAATTGCCTCGCTTGCAGACTTGGAATCGGTTGGCACGATGGGCTTTCGAGGTGAAGCTTTGGCTGCCATCAACGCCATCGCCGAAGTCACTGTGCTGTCGCGGACCCATCACGCCGATCAAGCCCACGCTTGGCAGCTGGATGGACACACTGGCGAGCTCTCGCCCGGTGCCCGCCAGCCTGGCACAACGCTCGATGTGCGTGAGCTTTTTTATGCCACCCCCGCACGCCGCAAGTTTTTAAAGTCGGCAGCCACCGAGTACGCCCATTGCCTAGAAAGCATTCGCCGCCATGCCATGGGACGCCCGGATGTGACCTTTTCAATATGGCACGACGGCAAATTGGTGGAGCAGTGGCGCGCAACGGAAGGGCTTCAGCCAGACCCACAGGGCGCCATGCGTGCGCGCGTGGCCGATATTCTGGGTAAAGATTGGGCCGAGCGCAGCTTGTCGGTCATGGCGATTGGGGGCGAGCCGACACCGGCTGCGCCAGAGGGCTTGAGGGTATGGGGGTTGGTCGCGCCGCCCGAGGCGGCGCGCGCGCGCGCGGATTGGCAGTTTGCTTATGTCAACGGGCGATTCGTGAGAGACAAAGTGATCGTGCACGCCGCAAAATCAGCGTTCGAAGATGTCCTCCACGGCCATCGCCACCCGGCCTATGTGTTGTTCATCGACATGGACCCAACCCGAGTGGATGTCAACGTTCACCCAACCAAGATCGAGGTGCGCTTTCGCGAAAGCCGCGAAGTCCACCAAATGGTTCGCCACGCGGTCGATCAAGCCTTGGCTGCTCCCAGAGCGGCTCAGCAAGCACAGCGCGGCGCATTGACTTCATTGAACCCGGCGGCGCCCCTCCCCTTGGATGGCGGACCGCAAGGGGAGTCTATGGCCGCAACGCCTTCGCCTCAGCACTGGCCCCGGCAGGTGCCCTTGAGTTGGCAAGACAAGGGCTCGCCCGCACAAGCCGTCCGAGAATGGCAGGCCTTGTGGCAAAAGCCGTTGCAACCCAGTGCCAGTGCAAGCGATGAGAGCCAGAGCCCATCAGCGCCTGCTCAGACCACCGATGCGATGGCGCATCCAGACGCCGAACAGCCGTGGCCGCTGGGACGCGCGGTCGCACAAATCCACGGTGTGTACATCTTGGCGGAAAACCAACAGGGCTTGGTGGTGGTTGATATGCACGCGGCACACGAGCGCATTGTTTATGAACGACTAAAGCAGCAATGGGACCAAGGCCGCACCCGCAGTCAACCGCTTTTGATCCCCGAGAGTTTCGCCGCGACGCCCGAGGAGATCGCCACTGCTGACGTCCATGCCAAGACGCTGGAGCAGTTGGGGCTGAGCATCGAGCCACTCGGCCATCAGTCTTTGGTGATCCGCGCTGTGCCAGAGACTTTGGCCAATGGCGATGCGGTCGAACTGGCGCACAGCGTCCTGGCTGAATTGGCACAACACGATGCCAGCAACGTTCTGACGCGGGCTCAAAATGAGTTGCTTGCCACCATGGCCTGCCACGGTGCCGTGCGGGCGAATCGATCATTGACGTTGACGGAAATGAACGCCCTATTGCGCCAAATGGAGGTCACCGAACGCAGTGACCAGTGCAACCATGGTCGCCCAACTTGGCGCCAATTGGATATGAAAGATCTGGATCGCTTGTTCCTGCGCGGTCGCTAACTCTATGACTCTTCGACGCACCACCGGCACCCATCCCCAAGGCATGGTGTGGCTGCTGTCTTTGCTGATGGGCTTACAGCCTGTGGGCACCGATTTTTATTTGCCGTCGTTGCCCTCATTGGTCGCAGACCTGAGCGCCACAATGAACCAGGGTCAATTGACGCTGACGGCGATGCTGATGGGTTTTGGAAGCTCGCAACTCATCTGGGGACCAGCCTCTGACCGATTCGGACGCCGAGTCACCCTGCGCGCAGGACTGGCCCTGTTCGCCCTGGCAGCGCTGTGCAGTGCCATGGCGCCCAACATCGAAGTGCTGCTGGTGTTGCGTGTGTTGCAAGGTGTCGGTATGGGGGGCGTCGTCGTCAATGCGCGCGCCATCATCCGTGATCACTACAACGCCGACGAAGGCCCGCGCGCCATGAGCAAGGTCATGACTGGCTTGGGCGTGTTCGCCTGCGTCAGCGGCCCCATTGGTGGCGTCATCGCTCAGTGGCTGGGTTGGCGAGCGGTCTTGTTCGCGGTCAGCGCCATTGTGTGCGTCGCTCTCTGGCAAGTGTGGATGCGGTTTGAAGAAACCCTAGGAGAACCCAACCCCCACGCACTCGATGTGAAAAACATGGCGCACAACTGGCGCCAAGTCCTGAGCCACACTCAGTTTTGGGCATTCACGCTGCAATCCATCGCGACTTTTTTTGGCCTTTTCTTGTTTCTTGCCACCTCTTCGTTCATCGTCACGGATGTGATGCATCAGCCCGCCTGGTTTTACGGTGTGACGATGTTCACCATGTCGGCGGCCTACATTGCGGGCACATTTTTATGCCGTTCCCTGATGGTTCGCCATGGCCTGCTCGGCACCGTTAAGTGGGGCGGTGTCTTGTCCGCGTTAGGCGGCATCACCATTGCGGTTGGACACTTGTGGGGTGAGCCAACCCTGGCCTGGTTGCTGCTGCCGGTCTACCTTTATGCTGCCGGTCATGGCATTCATCAGTCGATCGGGCAAACGGGGGCGGTGAGCCCTTTCCCCCGCATGGCGGGCACCGCTGCAGCGCTCAGTGGCTTTTCGCAAATGGCGTTCGCTTTCATTGGGGGAGCCCTGATCGGTCCTCGCATGAGTGACCCCAGCGCTGTGCTGGCGTGGGGCCTGTTGGCCTCGGGCTTGGCGCTCCTCATCATCACCTGGGGGCTGATCCCTCGCATCACGCGAGAGCGTCCTGTGGTAGTTGTACCCGCCCGCAGCGACTGAATGCGAGGAATACCACGTGTCTGACACCTTGTTGTTGATCGCTGGGCCAACAGCCTCTGGCAAAACGGCGGCCGCCTTGGCGCTGGCCAACATCGCCGACATCGAAATCATCAGCGTCGACTCCGCATTGGTCTACCGCGGCATGGATATTGGTACCGCTAAACCGACGCCCTCTGAGTTGGCGGCTGTACCGCACCATCTGATCAATACGCACGACCCCCTGCAAACCTACAGTGCTGCAGACTTCATGCGCGACGTAGAACCCATGATTGCAGCCATCCAGCGCCGTGGGCGTCGCCCTGTCTTGGTAGGTGGCACCATGCTGTATTTCAAAGCCTGGCTGGATGGATTGGATGACATCCCCAGTGCAGATTTATCTGTGAGGGCGCGCATCGATACGATGGCTGCCGAGTTGGGCTGGCCAGCCATGCACCAAAGGCTGCAAGAAGTCGACCCGGCCACAGCCGCCCGATTGAACGCCAATGACGCCCAGCGAATCAGCCGCGCCCTCGAAGTGTTTGAGAGCAGCGGTCGCCCCTTGTCCGACTTTCAAAGAGGTGAAGGGAAGTCACAGTGGCACCGCGTGCACCTGCTCAGTCTCGAGCCTCAGCAGCGGTCGTGGTTGCATGAGCGCATCGCACAACGCTTCGAGTCCATGATGGCTCTGGGCTTTGCCGCCGAGTTGGACGCCTTGCGCGAGCGGGGCGATTTACACGCCGGGCTGCCTTCCATGCGCTGTGTCGGCTATCGACAAGGCTGGGAAGCGTTGGACAAATACGGCGCTTGGCATGAGGCCGCCACGCAGGAATGGCTAGAGCGCGGTCAAGCGGCGACGAGGCAGTTGGCCAAGCGACAACTCACTTGGCTGCGCAGCATGGCGGCACGTCAAGTGATCGCCGCCGATCAAACGCAGGCAGGCGAGCAAGTCATCGAGGCTGCTCGGCGGGTCTGGCAGCTCTGAACTGACGGGTGGGGCAACCACCCACTTTAATTTTCGCTGGCTGGATCGCGACTCATCAGGCGCAGGAGCGCGTCTTGAGGGCTGATCTGAGCGTCAAGCAAAGCCACGACGGCCGCAATGATGGGCATATCGACACCGAGGCTCGCCGCCCTTTGGACCACGGTGCGTGCGCTGTAAACGCCTTCGGCGACATGACCTAGACTTTGTACTGCCTCATCGAGGTTCATGCCCTGAGCCAGCAGTCCACCTACTTTTCTGTTGCGAGACAGGTCGCCCGTCGCGGTCAAAACCAAGTCCCCCAGACCGGACAGGCCCATAAAGGTCTCGCGGTTTGCCCCCAAGGCTTCGCCCAGCCTAGACATTTCCGCTAAGCCCCGAGTGACCAACGCGGCACGGGCATTCAGTCCTAAATGAAGGCCATCGCACAATCCCGTGGCGATCGCCAAAACATTTTTAACCGCGCCACCGACCTCGACACCGACCCAATCGGTGTTGGCATAAACGCGCATATTGCCGTGATGGAGGGCTTGGACCAATGTGGTTTGAACCGAGGTGCTCGGACTCGCTGCGACCAATGCGGTGGGCTGTCCGCGAGCCACCTCAGCCGCAAAACTAGGGCCGCTCAGCACACCGGCCTTTAATTTGGGGGCCACGGCTTGGCAGACTTCGTGTGCCATCAAGCCGACCGCGCCGGGCTGAACAGGCGCTTCGAAACCCTTGCACAGCCAAGCCACCGGGACCGGGGCGTCCTTGAGTGCGATCAGGGTCTCACGCAGCCCTGACATCGGCGTACCAATGACGATGGCATCAAACTCTTGCGCCCGCCGGGCCCAGTCTGCCAGTGGCCCAGAGACCACCTTCAACCCAGCGGGAAATCCCACGCCGGGCAAATAGGAATCGTTGGCACGCGAGGCCGACATCGCTGCGGCCTGCGCGTCGGTCCGCGCCCACAACGTGACTTCATGGCGGTGCGCGGCATGAACGGCGACTGCCGTTCCCCATGCGCCCGCACCAATCACCCACAGCTTCATCGCGGAAACCTGATCAAGCGTTGCCAGCAGCTTCCATTTGGCGCTGCTCGTACATGGCTTGGAAATTGATTTCGCTCATGTGCACAGGCGGGAAACCGGCGCGATTGATCAAGTCAGCCACGTTGGCGCGCAAGTACGGGTAAACGATCTGAGGGCACGCGACGCCCATCACGGGATCCAGCTGCTCTTGCTCAAAGCCTTTGATCTCAAAAATACCGGCTTGCTTGCATTCCACCAGAAACACGGTTTTTTCGCCCACTTGGGTATGCACGGTGGCGGTCACGCAGACCTCATACACCCCATCGGCCAGGGCTTGCCCTTCGACACCCAGCTGGATGTTCACGCTGGGTTCGGTTTGCTCCAAAAAAATCTGGGGCGAGTTGGGCTGCTCGAGCGATGCGTCTTTGAGATAAACACGTTGGATTTGGAATACGGGCTGGCTTGCTTCTGACATACTGATCGGCTCACAGTGGCGTTCAAAAAAAAGACCCCAGCGGATACCTCTGGGGCCTGGTCAGATGCCATTATGGCAGGTCAGTCAGGCACTCAACATCGGCAGCAGCTTGCCGCTGCGGTCCAATGCCATCAGGTCATCACATCCACCCACGTGCACGCCACCGACAAAGATTTGAGGCACCGTGCGCCTACCGGTCTCGGTGATCATGGTGTCTCGCGCGCCAGGCACCAAATCGACTCGAATTTCTTCAATGTCCATCACCCCGTGGTGATCGAGCAATGCCTTGGCCCGAACGCAGTATGGGCAGGTGGCGGTCAAATACATACGGACTTTGGCCATGTGTGCTCCGATTTCAACGATGATCGTATTGTCAGCCTTTGCTCACTGGCATGTTGGCCGCACGCCAAGCACCCATGCCGCCCGCTAGGGAATACGCGTTTTCGTACCCCAATTTTTTGGCCACTGCGACCGCACGACCCGATCGCATCCCTGAGGCGCAGACCAGAATCAATGGGAGTTGCTTGTTTTTGACGGTGCCTTCGAGCTGTTTTTCCAGCTGCGCGAGTGGCACGTTTTTGGCGCCACCGACATGGCCATTGGCGAATTCATTCGGCTCACACACGTCAATGACCACCGCCTTTTCATGGTTCATTAGCTGTACGGCCTTCATCGGTTGAACGGTTGCTTTGCCCCCAGAGCCCAGGGCGGGCCACATCAACATGGCACCCGAGACCACTGCGATCACCATCAACATCCAATTTTCAGTCAAAAATTCCACAACCAACCTCTTTCTTGAGTGGGGCCGCCGCCTGGTCCAAACGCCAAAGCAGACTGCTTTGCCCGAGATTCTAAAATGCTTGTGTGGCGCTTGCGCTCAAACCCACAAACAAGTCCTCTTTAACTGCCTCTGATTTTTCACTTAACAAGCGATTTCAATATGTACAAACTGGTGCTCATTCGCCACGGCGAATCAACTTGGAACCTCGAAAATCGATTCACCGGCTGGACCGACGTCGACCTCACCCCTACCGGCGTCAATCAGGCCATGGCGGCAGGGCAGATCCTCAAGGCCGAGGGCTACGCGTTCGATTTGGCCTACACCAGCGTGCTCAAACGCGCGATCCACACGCTTTGGTATACGCTGGACGCCATGGATTGCACTTGGTTGCCAGTGATGAAGAGCTGGCGCCTCAACGAACGCCATTACGGCGGCTTGCAAGGCCTGAACAAGGCGGAAACCGCAAAAAAATACGGTGACGAGCAAGTGCTCGTGTGGCGGCGCAGCTACGACACCCCGCCCCCAGCGCTGGAGGCAACTGACGAGCGGTGCGAACGCCAAGACCGCAGATACGCGCGGCTCAATCCCAACGACATCCCTTTGACGGAATGCCTCAAGGACACGGTGGCGCGGGTGCTGCCATTTTGGAACGAGTCGATGGCGCCCGCCATCAAGGCTGGCAAGCGCATCGTCGTGGCAGCCCACGGAAACAGCATCCGTGCGCTGGTGAAGTATTTGGACAACATCAGTGACGACGATATCGTTGGCCTCAATATTCCCAACGGTGTTCCGCTGGTGTACGAGCTCGATGCGGAGTTGCGCCCCATTCGCCACTACTACTTGGGGGACCAAGCGGCGATTGCGCAAGCTGCAGCGGCGGTCGCCAGCCAAGGAAAAAAATAAGCCTGACAGGTTTCCCACTCCGTGTGGGGAACCTTTGATGCAACAGCGTGTCAGAGCAGTTGGGCGTGTATAGTCATCTCAGCTCAAAACTAGGGGGTTGAATCAATGGTTCGCAAATGGAAAGTCGCGGGATGGATTTCGGTGGGCGTGCTCGCTGGAGTGCTCGGCACCGTGCAATTGCAAGCCATCGCTCGCAGCGACAAGGTGGCGCTGCCTCTCCAAGAGCTTCAGCAACTGGCGTCGGTGTTTGGGATGATCAAATCCGATTACGTGACCCCCGTTGATGAAAAGAAGCTGATCACGGACGCCATCTCTGGCATGGTCACGGGCTTAGACCCTCACTCTGCCTACTATGACGCAAAAGAGTGGAAAGCCTTTCGCGAGGGGACCTCAGGCAGCTTCGTTGGCGTTGGCATCGAAATCACCATGGAAGACGGCTTGGTCAAAGTCGTGTCGCCCATTGAAGATTCACCAGCGGCCAAGGCGGGCCTGCAAACCAACGACCTGATCACAAAAATAGATGACACGCCGGTCAAAGGCATGAGCATCACTGAGGCGGTCAAGCGGATGCGCGGTGAGCCAAAGACCAAGGTGGATTTGCTCATCTTGCGCCGCAGTGAGAACCGAAGCTTTTCGGTGACCATCGTTCGAGACCAAATCAAGACCGTCAGCGTGAAGTCCAAAATGGCCGCACCTGATTACGGCTGGATTCGTATTTCCCAGTTCCAAAACCGCACCACCGAAGACTTTGCTAAGCAGCTGGATCAGCTGTACGAAACCAACCCCAAAATGAAGGGGTTGGTGCTCGATTTGCGCAACGACCCTGGTGGATTGCTCACCGCCGCGGTGGCCGTGACCTCGGCATTTGTGGCAGATGATGTCACGGTCGTCAGCACCAACGGCCAGCTCGAAGAAAGCCGCTTTGTCTACAAAGCCGCACCACAGTACTACACGCAAGGGGCTGACCCGATCGGTCGGCTCCATGAAAAGACAGGCGGTTTCTACAAAACGGTTCCGCTAGTCGTCCTAGTGAACGAAGGATCTGCCTCGGCCAGCGAGATCGTGGCCGGCGCCTTGCAAGACCACCAACGAGCCACCATCATGGGCAACCAAACCTTCGGTAAGGGATCGGTTCAAACGGTACGTCCGCTTGGCAAGGATGCAGGCATCAAACTGACCACAGCGCTGTACTACACGCCAAGCGGTCGATCGATCCAGGCCAAAGGCATTGAACCCGATGTGTGGGTCGACGAAACACCCGAAGGCAATTTGTTGGCAGCATTGGGCACGCGCGAAGCAGACCTAGACAAACATTTGAATGCCCCAACCAATGCCCAAGAGGCCGAAGATCCCGCCGCAGCAAAAAAACGCGAAGCTGATCGAGAGGCCGCTCAAAAGAAGATAGAAGAGGCGCAGCGATTGCACCCCAATGCCCGTTTGCTGCCTACGTTCGGGGCACCCGAAGATTTCCGTCTTCAACAAGCCTTGCTGTTCCTGCAGGGTAAGCCCGTGAAACGCAGTGACAGTCTCAAGCCGCGCCCCCAGGAGTCTGCGCAGGCGGACTGACCTTCACGTCGAACCATGGACGATTCACAGCTGCTGCGCTATTCGCGGCACATCTTGTTGCCAGAGATAGGCTTCGATGGCCAGAGCGCTTTGCTGGGATCGCACGCCCTGATTGTGGGAGCTGGCGGCCTCGGCAGTCCAGCGGCCATGTATTTGGCCAGTGCAGGCATCGGGCAGATCACCTTGGTTGATGATGACAGCGTTGATCTGACCAACCTACAACGGCAAATCGCCCATACCACTGCCCGCATCGGGCAACGCAAAGTGGACTCAGCCGCAGCCGCGTTGGATGCCATCAATCCTGAGGTGACTGTGCACACGGTGTCCCACCGCGCGACTGCGGAATGGCTCGATGGTGGCCTTGCGAACGTTGATATCGTGCTCGACTGCACGGACAACTTTGACACGCGCCAAGCTGTCAATGCGGCTTGCGTGCGCGGCCGCAAACCGTTGGTATGGGCAGCCGCAGTGCAGATGGATGCGCAGCTTGGGTTCTATGCCCCGCACCTTTCTGACAGTGCGTGCTATGCCTGTGTGTTCCCACCAGAGTCCGGCGCCACCGATGCCAATTGCGCCACCATGGGTGTACTCAGCCCGCTGGTGGGCGCGATTGGGAGCTTGCAAGCCGCGATGGCCATTCAATGGCTGTGCCATGCAGCTGCGGTGCACGAGCACGATGGCGCTGCACGCCCTTTCCCTTTCATTGATCAATTGCTGATGGTTGATTTGCGCCACTGGGGCTTTGACACGATTCGCGTACAGCAGCGCGCGGGCTGTTCGGTGTGCAACCCATCGCGATGAGCCGCAACGGCCATCGCTTACACCATCAACCGTGACCACCCGATCGAGGGTGACTCAACGAAAACAGGGGCCGTGCCGTTTGCGAAAAGCCCTGGGATTCTCCGGTTGGCTGTCCTGAAAAATGCCGCGTTTGGCCTGCCGGGCTTGCTGTTCTAACTCGATGTACACGCTGGGCTTGCCTTTCCAAACGTAGGCCCAGGCCAGCCCGCGAGAGACCAATTGTGCTCCCACATCTTGCTGCCCGTGCCAGAGAACGACCAACTCACGCCCAAAGGTGTCTCTACCGAATGAACGAACGCCCACCGTGGCGTGCAAAAGGGTTGACCTGAGGAACGCACCCGACTCGCGCCCACGGGCTTGGCACAACTCAGGCGCGTCAATGCCAACAATGCGGGCCTTGAGGGCTGGTGCCCGAGCGCTCTTCAATGTCACGGTGTCGCCATCGAAAACCCGTGTGACCACGGCTGTGTAATCGATCTGATTGGGGTCTGGCCAAACGCGGGGCTCAGATGCCCAGCCAGCCCAAGGCGCGATGGCCAGGGCAAGCAAGCCAACATGCCAACGTCGCCCCACGCTCAACCACCCATGTATCGCTTAGCTGCGTCCGATGATCGAGGCCGTCGCAATCAGCTCTTGGAGCATGGCTTGGGAGGCCTCACCCGACACCGAATAGGGGTCAAAAGTCGGCGTCTCTGAATACTTCAACATGATGGATGTGTTGACACGATTCAGGTTGACCAGCCCCATGGTCCAGCCACTGAACTGGCGCTCTGTGATTTCTTCGTAGCGCAACAACACCACGTCTTGGTGGCGCGGGTCACGCAAAATCTGAGCGTAGAGGCGATTGATGGCGGTTCGGCCGCCCTCAATACACTGCATGAAAACACCGTCCCCATAGCACAGGATTCCGGTGATGCCTTGGCTGGCATTGTGAGTGCGGGCCACACCCAAAATGCCATCTATGGCCTTTTGATCTTCCGGGTTCACCGCCCGGCTCACATAGAGCAGTCGCACCAACATCATTGGCTCCTAGGAATCAGGGACAAAAACTCACGACGCAAATTGGCGTCTTTCAAGAAGACACCGCGCATGATCGAATTGATCATCTTGCTGTCCATGTCTTTGACACCGCGCCACCCCATGCAGAAATGGCTGGCCTCCATGACCAATGCGAGACCATCGGGCTGGGTTTTTTCTTGAATCAAGTCGGCCAACTGAACCACGGCCTCTTCTTGGATCTGAGGACGACCCATGACCCATTCGGCAAGGCGTGCGTACTTTGACAGCCCAATCACATTCGTGTGCTCATTGGGCATCACGCCGATCCAAACCTGCCCAATCACTGGACACAAGTGGTGACTGCAGGCACTGCGCACGCGAATGGGCCCCACAATCATGAGCTCATTGAGGTGCTCGGCATTGGGGAATTCAGTGATTTCCGGGGCTTTGACATAGCGACCATTGAACACCTCTTTGAGGTACATCTTGGCGACGCGCCGCGCTGTGCTCTGCGTGTTGTGGTCGTTTTCGGTGTCAATCACCATGCTGTCGAGCACGGTCTGCATTTTTTCACTGACTTCGTCCAACAGCAAATCGAGCTCGCCTGGCTCAATGAATGCAGAGATATTGTCGTTGGAGTGAAAGCGCTGACCCTGAGCCTTTAGCCGCTCACGAATTTTGACCGAAACCGGCACACCTTCGTCTTCTCGAGTGCTCATGCACGTGTCCTTTGTGAATCCAAGTACCAATGCTAACCGCAAATCGCAATAGCCCTGAAATTTCAGGGAAACGTGATCAATATCTCTTGCCAGTCAAAATGAGGGCCAGGCGCATGAGGCTAAAGGCAAGCCAGTCACCGCACTTGAGGCGCCAAGGTCGGACTTTCCAGCTGTCCAGCTCTATGGTGTGGCTTTCCTCTTCAATCGCCTGCTGCAGCCTGTGTTCTAGCTGCACCGCGAGCGTTGGGTCGTCTACCCAGACATTGGCCTCGCGTGCCAACAGCAGACTCAGCGGGTCTAAATTACTCGAGCCAATCGTCGACCAGCGTCCATCAATGACAGCTACCTTCGCGTGGAGGTCGGCGTTTTGGTATTCATGGATGCTGACACCAGCCTCAATCAACGCCGGATATATCGGCCGTGCAGCGTGGTACTGCATGAAATTTTCAAACTGCCCTTGCACCAGCACGCGCACTGTCACACCGCGTTGAACCGCTTGAGTCAGCGCTTTGCGTAGCCTTCTGCTCGGAACAAAATAGGCATGGGCCAGGGTCACACGGCTCTGCGCAGAGGCAATGGCCTGCAGATACGCCCGCTCGATTTGAGTCCGATGGCGCACGTTATCGCGCTCAAGCCAAAGCATATTGACGCCCAGCCTGTCCGATGGACGCCACGCTGCATCTCGTTGAATGCGCCGCTTCCAGTGCGGTCGCAGTACCTTCCATTGCTGGCGCGCCAGTTGGAGTGCGCTTTGCCAATGCCCGCGCTTCACGTGAGTGCCGGCCAGCAAGCGCCACCAGGCCTTGGTCATGCTCTGCGCAACCCTTTGGACCAGTGGGCCCTCAAACTGCAAGGCAAAGTCTAGCCGAGGCGTCCCTAAGCGGGCTCCAGCCAATGTTTGCCAATCATCGAGCACATTGATACCGCCACAAAAAGCGGTGCGCTGGTCCACCACCAACAGCTTGCGGTGCATCCTTCGCCATTGACTAGGTAACCAAAATCCGGTGTGCCCTAAGGGGGAAAACACTTGCCACTGGACCCCTGCACGGTCCCAAATGGCTTGCCACTCTTTCGGAATCGGTGGGGTCCCCGCACCATCGACCAATACCCTCACCTCCACACCGCGTGTTGCAGCTTCGGCAAGCGCACGGGCTACCTCCAATGGGTGGCCGTGAAAATCAAAAATATAAGTCTCGAGTTGTATCCATTGCTGCGCGCGATCAATGGCCTCAATCATGGCGGGGAACAAGGCTCGCCCGCCCTCGAGCAATGCCACCCGATGGCCTCCGATCCAGGATTGCTGGCGCAGCCCCTTCAGAGCACCAGGCGACCGTTGGGTATAGAACATGGTGCCCAGACTCACTCAGCCGTTAAGGCGGCCTGGCTGTTCCGCCCAACGCGTCGGCAAAGACTCAATGGCCCACGCATTGGAGGCTGAAAACACGCAGTCCACCGCCTCTTGCCAAGCCAGCCAACGATAGGCGGTGTGCTCTCTGGGGCTCAGAACAATCTGACTGGACCGCGGCACACACAATGAAAACACCCGCTCTGTGTTGTGCGTCACCCCTGGCGCATAGCGGTGAAGGTACGAGGGAAAAATCGCGTAGTTGTTTTCAAGTTGCCAGTCCACCAAGACATGGCCTGGTGCGTGAGCGGACAATCCTGTTTCCTCCAAGACCTCACGCTCAGCTGTGGCGGCAAAAGACTCCTCCCAGGAGTCTTTGCTTCCGGTGACGGACTGCCAACTACCAATGTCTGTGCGTTGTAGTACCAACACCTCTAGATCAGGCGTGTGAATGACCACG
>JBEAPX010000186.1:0-6002 GCA_041164205.1 Pseudomonadota bacterium | reverse complement strand
TCGAGATGGAACCGCGCCACCGGGTCGGCCAAATTGGCGTGGGAGCCTTTGACCAAATAATGCGCGGTGAGTTTGCGCAACGCCTCTTTGATCCCAGGGTCTGCGGTCTGAATCGCCGCCGCGGTCAAGGGCTGGTGCGCCTCTAACCATTGATCAACCATGGCCTTGGCGCGGGTGACGGGTTCTGGCCATGTCTGTGGGTCAGCCTTGGCCAACCAACGCGCGAACCCTGGCACAGGTGACAAGGTGCAAAACGTCTTCAGACTGGGCAGCTCTTGTCCCAAGTGTTGGGCCACGCGCTTGATCAAAAAGTTACCCAGCGACACGCCACGCAAGCCAGGCTGGCAATTGCTGATGCTGTAAAAAATCGCTGCGGTGGGCTTGTTCACTCGCCACTCGGTGTCGGGAGCGCGCGGTGCAATCAATGGGGCAATCGCGTCAGGAATGTGATCCGTCAGGGCCACCTCGACAAAAATCAAAGGCTCACCCGGCAACTGCGGATGAAAAAACGCGTAACAGCGTCGATCGGCCTCTAGCCGGCGTCGCAGATGGTCCCAGCTGGCGATGGCGTGCACCGCCTCATGCTCGATGATTTTTTCGAGCAACGCGGCGCTCGAGTCCCAGCTCACGGGCTCGAAGTGCAAGAAGCCAGGGTTGAACCAAGACGACAGCAGATGCAAAAAGTCCGCATCAACGGCCTCCAGTCCAGCGCGCGTCTTCATGCAGTCCATCAGTGCAACACGCATATCTAGAAGCGTTGCAGTGCCGCCCTTGGTTCGGTTGATGCGCCGAAAAAGCTCTTGTCTTGGTGCCTCAGTGACTTCAGCCAAAACCGCCAGTGCGCGGGGTGAGGGGTCGCTCAGATAGGCCTTAGATGCGGCCTGAACGGCTGCAGCGTCGGGCGCAAACTCAGTCGCCAAGGCCGCGAAAAACGCCTCTTTTTTGTGGCTTTTCAGCCCGTGCCATGCCTCGATCACCTCGGAAGCCAACGCGTACAAATTGGCCTGGCCTTTTTCTGAAATCAGTCGATGGCAGGCATCGACCATGGCGGAGAATCCGCCGTCTTCCTTGGCGCGATGCGCCATGGCCCACAACTTAGACAACATGGCTTACCCCATCATGGCTTGAGGCAGCCAGGTTGCTATTTCAGGAAACACGCACAGCAACACAATCGACAGCACCATGCACATCATGAATGGGAACGCACCCCGCAAAATGGTCGTCAACTTGACGTCTGGCGTGATGCCGTTGATTACAAACAAGTTCAATCCCACCGGCGGAGTGATCAGCCCCAATTCCATGTTGATCGTGAGCACCACACCGAACCAGATCGGGTCAAAACCCGCTGCCGTGATCACGGGCAGGATGATGGGTGTGGTCATCAAAATGATGGCGGCTGGCGGCAAGAAACACCCTGCCACCAATAGCATCACATTGATGATGCCCAGCAGCACCCATTTGTTGACATCCAACTCCGCCACGCTTTGTGCGATGGACTGGGTCACCATGCTGGCCGACATGGCGTAGCCAAACAGCACCGACATCCCGATGATCATCAGCAACATCCCCGACTCTCGCAGCGCATCGCGCAAGATGTGCCAAATGTCTTTCCAGTGCCACATCCGATAAATCACGATCACCATCGCCAGGCACAACGCAGCGCCGACACCAGCGGCTTCCGAAGGGGTCGCGATGCCACCGTAAAGTGCATAAATGACCCCGACAATGACCGCCAAAAGCGGCAACAAATGGGGGAGCAACTCCAAACGCTGAGCCAAGGTATAGCTCTGTGAGGCCATGGATTTGATGGTTCCCCGGCGCCAGCTCAAGAACAAAGCCCACGCGATAAACAAGCCGGTGAGCATCAAACCAGGCAGGATGCCCGCGATGAACAATCGGCCAATCGATGTTTCGCTGGCAATGCCATACAAAATCATGGTGACGCTGGGCGGAATGAGGATCCCCAAGGTACCGCCTGCGGCAATGGCACCGGTCGCCAAATCAGCCGAGTAGCCACGGCGACGCATTTCGGGGATACCCATCTTGCCAATCGCTGCGCAAGTCGCGGGCGACGAACCGGTGAGTGCTGAGAAAAGCGCACACGCGCCGATGTTGGAAATCACCAAGGAGCCTGGCACCTTGTAGAGCCAGCGTGACAGCGCCTCGTACAAATCGCTGCCCGCACGACTCGAGGCCACCGCAGCGCCCATGATGACGAACATCGGGATCGATGCCAGCGTGAAATCATCCAAGCCTGAGAACACCGTCTCAGGCAAAAAACTCAAGGCGTTCCACCCATCGCTGATGAACATGAACGTCAACGCGGTTCCGCCAAGGGCGAACGCGATAGGCATACCTGTGGCCAGCAAGACCAAAGCCAAACCAAAAATCAAAAAACCAGTGGTTTCTGGAGACATCACACGCCCTCCTCTGAGGACATCATGTGCACGTCAGCCGTCATCCCAAAGGGACTGCTTCGATGTGTCAACAAAGCCCATAAATCCACGCCGTATTGCAAACAGAGGAGTCCCATCCCCACCGGCACGCTCAAATATGGAATCCATAAACGCGCGCGCCATATCGACGGTGTGGTGAGGCCCAAGCTCCAAGATTCCCACCACCAGTGGAGTGAACTGTAGAAAAACAGCACACAAAAAGTCAGCCCCAACAAAGTGGCCACCACCGCCAGCGGTAAGCGCAGGCGGTGGGGCAACATCAGGGGCAATAAATCCACGTTGACGTGTCCTCGCGTGAGCAAGATGTAAGGGGCTCCTAAAAAGGTCGCCGAGATCAGGGCAAACGTCACAAACTCTGTTTGCCAGATCGACGACTCTCCCAGAACGGCCCGAACAAACACCATGTGGCACACCACGAACACTGACAGCAACATCAACGCTGCAGAAAAGTAGCCCGTGATGCGCGAGGCGCGCTCAATCCATTTCGCGATAACAGTCAACGCTGCACCCCTTGAATCACTTGACCGCCAACGCTTTGTCGATCAGCGCTTGACCGCCAGGCACCTTCTCACCAAAGGTCTTGTATGACGTCTTGGCAGCGACTGCGCGCCACATATCGGCTTGGGCTTCGGTCATGGTGACGACCTTGACGCCCGCCTTGGTGTAGGCATCGACCAATTTCTCATCCAATTTCTGTGACTGCTCAGCAAAATAGTTTTCTGCTTTTTTAGAGGCCGCCATCAGCGCTTTTTTCTGGGCATCGTTGAGTTTGGCCATGGCTTTCTGAGAGATCAGAACGGGCTCATACATGAACCACAGCGCCTGATCGCCAGGGGCCGTCAAACACTTCAATTGCTCGTACAAACGGAACGACACAAATGAGCCAGCAGAGGTGTCGGTGCCTTGAGCCACGCCCTGTTGGAGCGCGTTGTAGACCTCGTTAGATGGAATCGAGACGATCGATGCACCGGCACCAGCCCACATTTGCGCGAAGGTCGCGCCTGCGGAACGAATCTTCAAACCATCGGCGTCTTTGGGTTCCAAAATGCATTTGTCTTTGCCACCGAAGGCGCCAGCCAACCAAGCGTCGGCCAACACTTCAACGCCGCCTTTGCGAATCGTGACACGAATGTCATCCATGAAGGGAGACGCGTTGATGCGCTTGGCGTGGGCGTGGCTCTTGACCAAGCCTGGCATCAAGGTGGCACCAAATTCAGGGTGGAAACCAGACGCGTAGTCGAGCGGCAAAGAAGTCATGTCGATTTGCCCGGTCAACATGGCTTTCCACTGCTCTTTGGCCTTCACCAAGCTGGAGCCTGGGAACACTTTGATCTCGAGTCCCACGTTGGCCGCGGCGACTTCGCGCGCGATCATCTGTACCATTTCATCACGCACATCGCCTTTGCCACCGGGGAACTGGTGTGAGGCCTTCAAGACGACGTCAGCGTGAGCAGACACGAACAAGCCAGCGCCGAGCAGCAGCGCGGTCACGGTTTTCAGAACAGGTTTCATTGCGGTCTCCTTGGGTTGTGTTGTATAAAACGATTCGAATGTTATATGTTTCAATCGCCTGCTCGGCTAGTGGTTTACCCCCAAGCTCAGACGGCATTTCGAGGGATGACATCACTCAATATGGCCAAAGTACCTCGCAACCATGAAAAGTCTCCCTCACTCGTGCAACGGGTGAGAGAGCGACTTGAGGACGACATTGTTGAGGGCCGACTGCGCCCAGGCGTTCAGCTGTATGTGGACGACATCGCCGCCCAGTTCGAGGTGTCGAGAACACCCGTGCGCGAAGCCTTGCAACAGCTTGAAGCAAGCGGCTTGGTCGAGGTGTTGCCCAAACGGGGCACCTATGTGTCCACCCTGAGTGTCTCGCGCTTGATCGAAATGTTTGAGGTGATGGCTGAGCTCGAGGCCATGTGCGCTCGTTTGGCCGCACGCCGCGCCGACGAAGCGATCCAAACCGATATGGCGCTCGCGGTCAAACAGTGCGAGATCGAGGCCGAACAAGGCAACGCCAACAACTACTACCACGCCAACGAGGCCTTCCATCAGTTGATCTACAAGGCCAGCGGCAATGAATACCTGATTCAACAAACCATCGCGTTGAAAAATCGCCTGAAGCCCTACCGGCGACTGCAATTGCAGGTGCGCGATCGAATAGGTCAGTCCGTGCAAGAACACCGAGATCTGGTCGAGTCCATCCGGGCTGGTCACGCAGACCAAGCCGCGAATTTCGCCCGCCAGCACGTCTTGATTCAAGGCCAGCGTTTCAACGATCTCATGAGCCTGGTGAGTCAGCGCCAAATGGCCACGGCATGATCCGAGGTCGGCTGGGCCGGCGAAGAATTCGGGATAATGCCCAGCCATGAACCCTTTGCTTTCAAGGCTCCAGCCCTACCCATTTGAACGCCTTCGCGTGTTGTTCTCGACGGTCACCCCTAACCCCGAGTACCGCGCCATCTCGCTGGGCATTGGCGAACCCAAACACCCCACCCCTCGCGTCATCACCGACGCATTGAACGCCAACCTGAGCGGCTTGGCCGCCTATCCCGCGACTGGCGGCACACCGGCGTTCAAACAGTCATGCGCAGACTGGGCCAGCCGCCGTTACGGGGTTGCATTGGATCCAGCCACGCAAATCTTGCCCGTGAGCGGGACCCGAGAGGCCCTCTTCTCGCTGGCACAAGCCGTCGTGGACCCCACGCGCCCCGGGGCCAAAGTCCTGAGCCCCAATCCGTTCTATCAAATCTACGAAGGTGCCGCCCTGCTGGCTGGGGCCGATCCGCTGTATGTACCCAGCGACCCCACCAAAAACTTTGGACTGGACTGGTCGCAGGTGACCCCCGAGCAATGGGCTCAAGTGCAATTGGTTTACGTCTGCTCTCCAGGCAACCCGACGGGCTCGGTGATGTCGCGCGACGAATGGGCGCAACTGTTTGAGTGGAGTGATCGCTGCGGTTTTGTGATTGCCGCAGATGAGTGCTACAGCGAAATTTATTTTGGTGATGAGCCGCCACTTGGTGCGCTGCAAGTTGCCAAGGAATTGGGACGGACCGATTTCAAGCGTTTGATTTTTTTCACGAGCCTATCCAAACGCAGCAACGCGCCGGGCCTGCGCAGTGGCTTCGTGGCCGGCGATGCTGAGGTCATGAAGCAGTTTTTACTGTATCGGACCTACCACGGCGCCGCCTTGAGCCTGGCGGTCCAAGCCGCGAGCGCGGCAGCCTGGGCCGACGAATCACACGTGGTTGACAACCGCGAGCAATACCGCCAGAAATTCGCCGCCGTCACGCCCCTGCTGTCCTCGGTCATGGACGTGCGCCTCCCCGACGCGGGCTTCTATTTGTGGGCTGGTGTACCCGAGCGGTTTCAAGGCGATGACACCGCTTTCGCTCAGGCTCTCTATGCTCAATACAATGTCACCGTGTTGCCGGGCAGCTACCTCGCGCGCGAGATCAATGGCCATAACCCCGGTGCTGGCCGAGTGCGCATGGCGCTGGTCGCCGAGACCGCCGAGTGTGTCGAGGCAGCCCAACGCAT
>JBEAPX010000185.1:0-3832 GCA_041164205.1 Pseudomonadota bacterium | reverse complement strand
TTTATCTGTTGATGGCCATTGGCCTCAAAGGCGGCTTTGCGTTGGCTGAAACCGGGTTCACACAAGAGGTGGGCGCCAGCTTGGCCGCAGCGATTGCCCTTGCCCTGCTCATCCCTTTGCTTGCCCGCTGGTGGTTAGAGCGCATCACGTCAACATGGAATGCGCTCGCCATTGCCGCCACTTATGGGAGTGTGAGCGCCGTCACCTTCGTCACTGCATTGGCGCACCTCGAAGCCTTAGGCGTCGACTACGGCGGACACATGATGGCTGCCCTGGCCTTGATGGAATCGCCCGCGATCCTGCTGGCCATGCTGGGGGCTCACCACCTTCGCCAACGGGCCGCCAAGTCCGCTGCGATGGCGCACGCTCCTACCGATACGGCCACGCCACACCCTGCCGCGCCCAAGCCCCACTTGCGCCATGTCGTGAAAGAAGCCCTCACCGAAGGCCCTCAACTCTTGCTGCTGGGCGCCATGGTGGTTGGCTACCTCTCTGGCGGCACTGGCAGCGATGCCATGCAACCATTCACCGGTGATTTATTCAAAGGGATGCTGGCCTTTTTTCTGCTCGACATGGGCTTGCTCACCGCTCGCAACCTGCCCGCACTCAAAGGGCAAAAGCCCGCTTTGATGGTGTACGCCCTCGTCGCCCCCTTGCTGCACGCATCGATGGCTTTGGGGATTGCCATGTTGCTGGGCTTGGCGCTTGGCAACACCATTCTGTTGATGGTGTTGGCCGCCAGCGCCTCTTACATCGCGGTGCCCGCCGTGTTGCGCTACGCCATTCCCGAGGCGTCTGCTCCCCTGTATTTTGGCCTGTCGCTGGGCCTGACTTTCCCATTCAACATCTTGATTGGCATCGGTCTATACAGCAAAGTGGCTCAATGGGCGCTGGCATGAGTGGCCATGCGCCAAGCCACTTCAAGCTCGGGCCTGTTGAGGACAACGTTGACACCCACGTGACCGCATCTCACCCCGATTTGGCGCAAAACTAGCCTCCAACCATTGACCACGACCTTTGCGGTTGGAGAGCACCATGACCCCATCCTTGTCACCCGTTCGACGCCAAACCATCGCGGACGCGCTGCGCCGCACCGCCGCGCGCTTGCCCAACAAGTCCGCCATCACCTGTGGACACACAGAGTGGAGTTACGCCGAGTTTGACGCGCTGGTATCGCGGTTGGCCGCTGGACTGCATCGCATTGGCGTCCAAGAGGGGGACAGAGTCGCTGTCCTGGCCCGCAACTCTCACGGCTTTGCGGCGCTGAGGTTCGCGCTGGCTCGCAGGGGCGCCGTCATGGTGCCCATCAACTTCATGCTGAAGGCCGACGAAGTGGCTTACATCTTGCGCCACAGTGGCGCAAGGACACTGGCCACAGACACCGACCTGACGCCGTTGGCCAAAGAGGCCGCAACCAAAGACACACAAGTCCAGCAGTTCATCTGGCTGCCCAGTGAAGACCCCTCCGTGCCTTCTGAGGGGATGCATCACTTTGATGCCTTGGCGGCTTGTACCGACCCCTTGCCAGACGTGGCGTTGCAAAGCACCGACTTGGCACAAATCGTCTACACCAGCGGCACCGAGTCCAGCCCCAAAGGCGCCATGCTGACCCACGATGCCGTTCTGTGGCAATACGTGAGTTGCGTGATCAATGCCGAAATCGCCGAGACAGACCGCGCGCTGCACGCGCTGCCGCTTTACCACTGCGCTCAACTCGATGTGTTTTTCGGTCCAGCGATCTACATCGGTAGCAGCAACATCATCACCGGCAAGCCGGTGCCAGACCACTTGCTCAAATTGCTGGAGACACACCAAATCAACAGCTTCTTTGCGCCACCCACCGTCTGGATCGCGCTGCTGCGCTCTCCCGCATTTGATGCGGACAAACTCCAACATTTGAGTAAGGGTTACTACGGCGCCTCCATCATGCCCGTGGAAGTACTCAAAGAGCTGGCGCGGCGGCTGCCGAATGTGCGCCTTTGGAATTTGTATGGTCAGACTGAAATTGCGCCACTGGCCACCATGCTCCCACCTGAGGATCAGCTGCGCAAACCTGGCTCGTGTGGCAAAGCAGTGATCAACGTAGAAACCCGCGTGGTCAATGACGATATGCAAGACGTGGCACCAGGCGAAGTCGGGGAAATCGTGCACCGCTCACCGCACTTGATGCTGGGGTACCTCAACGACGAAGCGAAAACCGAGGCGGCGTTCACGGGCGGTTGGTTCCACAGCGGCGACTTGGCCACCATCGATGACGAGGGGTACATCACCGTCGTGGATCGCAAAAAGGACATGATCAAAACGGGTGGCGAAAACGTCGCCAGCCGTGAGGTCGAAGAAATGATTTACCGCCTCCCCGAAGTGTCTGAAGTGGCCGTCATCGGCTTGCCCGATGCCAAATGGGTCGAGGCGGTGACTGCGGTGATCGTCTTGAAAGAAGGCGCTCAACTCGAGGAAGATCAGGTCATCGCGCACTGCAACCAACACATGGCGGCGTTCAAGGTGCCCAAACGGGTGGTCTTCGCCGCCGCGCTCCCTAAAAACCCGAGTGGCAAAGTGCTCAAGCGTGATTTGCGAATGAGCTACGCCTGATTTTTTCCGTGCGAACACACCGCCCAGCCGCATACCCGCGCGCAGCGCGCTGGAGCCGATGTGAAAGGAGGCCTCCATGTCACCAGCCACCCCATCCAAAGTCTTGAAATTGCACCATGCGGCCTACCGCTGCAAAAACTCCTCACAAACCCGGGCCTTTTACGAAGATTTTTTGGGCTTGCCCTTGGCCGGCGTACTCGAAATCAACGAGACCAAAACAGGTCGGCCCACTTCGGTGCTGCACACGTTCTATCAAATGGCCGATGGCGGGTGCTTGGCTTTTTTCGAAGCCCCGGATATGCCATTCGAGTTCAAAGAACAACATGATTTTGACTTGCACATCGCGCTGGAAGTCACCCCGGAGCACCTTCAAAAAATGATGGACAAGTCTGCACGCTTGGGACACGCCATGCGCGGGCCATCGGACCATGGCTTCATTGAGTCGATTTATTTCAGAGACCCCAATGGCTATGTGATCGAGCTCACCGCCAAGAAACCCCAGCATGACCAGCACCTCGATGCATCACAGGCAGCGCTCCATCGCCAGCGGATGGAGGCTTGGGTTGACCGACACGCCGCTTGAGCGGGGATGGGTCGCAAACCCCCTCGGTGCAAGTCAGCGGGCGCTCGGGCCAGGCACCTCGTCATAGGCGTCTACCCCCTCGGCCACGCAGTGAAAGGGCTGTTTGTCCTTCAAGTACTGCGCCACCGTGGGCTTGAAGACGCTGGGGTCATCAAACGTGCCCACCTTGAGAATGATGGATTCGGGGTATCGCGGACTCAGGGTCGCCAACGACGTCCCGCAGCGTGCACAAAACCAGCGTGTGCGCGGCGTCTCTAAGTCGCTTCGGGTGAATGCCTTGGGCTCACCTTGCGTGAGTGTGAATCCACTCTTGGGCACGATCATCGCCGCATTGGGGTTGCCGCCACTGATGTATTGGCACTCTCGGCAATGGCACTGCACCGCGCGCTGGGGTTCGCCCTCGAAACTGAAGCGGACGTCACCGCAGTAGCATCGGCCTTGGATATGCATGTTGGACTCCTAGATAGACTCGGGATGCGGCGATTGGGGGGGCTCGCCTCGCTGTTGAGGGCATCGCATTGGCCGCTGAAGCACACGCACGGGGTCGGCCGTGTGTTGATTTCAGAATGCCAATCACGGGTATTTTGTGCGTATTTGGCCTGGCGTCAATAATGCCCACATGACTGAAGCGACCCCGCTCACACCCACCACACACAC
>JBEAPX010000184.1:0-16506 GCA_041164205.1 Pseudomonadota bacterium | reverse complement strand
CATTGAGCCAGGCCTGTATATCCGACCATCGGATGACGTGCCCGAAAGATTTCACAACATCGGCATTCGGATTGAAGACGACGCGGTGGTCACGGGGAATGGCTGCGACCTGCTGACGCGCGGCGTGCCTGTGGACATCCCGAGCATCGAGGCGTTGATGGCGGAGTAGCGTCCTTCATGCGAGCTTTGCATCACTTCATGTACAGCTCGCCTTCACTGCAGATCCCCGGCCAGACCTACAATCTCGTTCTTGGACCTGCGCCTTTGCAGGTCTTTCCAGTTGGAGACACACATGGCCTCGTCATCGGATCAAGCACGCCAGCAATTGCGCCAATCGGCGCTGGAGTATCACGAGTTCCCCACCCCTGGGAAGATCTCGGTGACACCGACCAAACAACTCACCAACCAACGGGATTTGGCGCTGGCCTATTCGCCTGGCGTGGCCGCGCCCTGTGAGGAAATTGCTGCCGACCCAGCGGCGTCGTTTAAGTACACCAGCCGCGGGAATTTGGTGGCAGTGATCACCAACGGCACCGCTGTGCTGGGTCTCGGGGACATTGGCCCGCTGGCCTCTAAACCGGTGATGGAAGGCAAGGGTGTCCTCTTTAAAAAATTCGCTGGCATCGATGTGTTTGACATTGAGATCAACGAAAAAGATCCGGAAAAACTCATTGAAATCATTGCCTCTTTGGAGCCCACGTTTGGGGGCATCAATTTGGAAGACATCAAAGCGCCAGACTGCTTCTTGGTGGAGAGGCGGCTGCGGGAGCGGATGAATATTCCGGTCTTTCATGACGACCAACACGGCACTGCGATCGTTGTTGGCGCCGCTTTCATGAATGGCTTAAAGGTGGTGGGCAAAGACATCAAAGACGTCAAGCTGGTGACTTCCGGAGCCGGAGCCGCCGCCCTGGCTTGTCTGAATTTGCTGGTCAAGTTGGGCCTTCCACGTGAAAACATTTGGGTGACGGACCTCGCGGGTGTCGTGTACCAGGGCCGCACCGAGTTGATGGATGAGGACAAGATCCAGTTCGCTCAGCCCACAGACTCCCGCACGTTGGCCGAGGTGATCCAAGGCGCAGATGTGTTTTTAGGGCTTTCTGCCGGCGGCGTGCTCAAGCCCGAAATGGTCAAGACCATGGGCTCCAAGCCCATCATCTTTGCCTTGGCCAACCCCAACCCCGAGATCCTGCCTGAGCAAGTCAAGGCGGTCCGCGACGACGCCATCATGGCCACGGGACGCACGGATTACCCGAACCAGGTCAACAACGTGCTGTGCTTCCCCTACATCTTCAGAGGGGCCTTGGATGTCGGCGCCACCACGATCAACGACGCCATGGAAGTGGCAGCCGTGCACGCCATTGCAGAGTTGGCCCAAGCCGAGCAAAGCGATGTCGTTGCGCGCGCCTATGCCGGCGAAACCTTGTCATTTGGCCCGGAGTATTTGATCCCCAAGCCGTTTGATCCGCGCCTGATGATGCAAATTGCGCCGGCCGTCGCCCGTGCGGCTCAAGACAGCGGCGTGGCCTTGCGCCCGATCAGCAATTGGGAGTCGTACACCGAAAAATTGCAGGCGTTCGTGTTCGCCGCTGGGACGATCATGAAGCCGGTTTACGCAGCGGCCCGCCAAGCGACGGCCAAACGCGTGGCCTATGCCGAAGGTGAAGACGAGCGCGTGTTGCGTGCAGCTCAGGTGGTGGTCGATGAAAAACTCGCCCGACCCACCCTCATCGGACGCCCCAAGCACATTGAGGAGCGCATTCAGCGCTTTGGCCTTCGCCTCAAAGAAGGGCAAGACTATGACGTGGTCAACGTGGAAGACGACCACCGGTATGAGCAATTCTGGAAGGCCTATCACCAGCGCACCGCTCGCAAAGGGGTGACTCAGCAGTTGGCAAAAATCGAGATGCGCCGGCGCCTGACGCTGATCGCGGCGATGCTTCTCGAGTTCGGCCACGTCGACGGCATGATTTGCGGCACTTGGTCGACCACCCAAGCCCACCTGTCCTACATCGACCCGGTGATTGGCAAGCGCAGCAACGCCAACACCTATGCGTGCATGAATGGCTTGTTGCTGCCCAACCGGCAGGTGTTCATCGTGGACACCCACGTGAACTACGACCCCACAGCCACCGAGCTGGCTGAAATCACCATCGCCGCTGCTGAAGAAATTCGCCGTTTTGGTATCACGCCGAAAGTGGCTCTGTTGTCCCACTCAAATTTTGGTACAGCCGATACGCCCAGTGCGCTCAAAATGCGGGAGACGCTGGCTCTGCTCCAAGAATTGGCACCCAATCTGCAAGTCGATGGCGAAATGCACGGCGATGTGGCGCTGGACGCGGCGGCACGGGATCGAATGATGCCGGACAGCACGCTGAGCGGTGAAGCCAATTTGTTGGTCATGCCCAACATCGACGCGGCCAACATCGCTTACAACTTGTTAAAAACCGCTGCTGGTGGTGGCATTGCATTGGGTCCCGTGTTGCTGGGTGCGGCCAAACCTGTGCACATCATGACCGCCAGTGCCACTGTGCGACGGATTGTGAACATGACAGCCCTGACCGTAGCCGACGCCAACGCGAGCCGTCATCTCGCTTAACGGGGCATCGCCCATAGTGAGCCCACACTCACTATGGGTAACACGGCCAACACCGACCTAGAGGTGAAGCGATCCCTCGGTCAATACCCTGCATTTTGCGCATCAGGCATCTTGCGTTTTTCCTTTGGTTCAGGCACACTTACGGGCTTGCTTTAAGGGTTAACCCTGATTTTGCTGCGGCGCAATAAGGCCGCGGCGAGCAAACCCACCCGCCAAGGCCGTGTGCGCCACCTACCGATGAGCGTTGCGCAAACGACCCAAGACACAGAGATCTGGTTTTACCGAAAGAATCACCTCCAATGGATACCCCGCTCCGCACGGTTCGAAACAACATCGTCCAATCCATTCGCGCGTTTCGCGTGGACCAACTGCAAGGCGCCGCTCAGGCCCTGGGGCATCACTTTTTGTATGCCAATGCTGGCCAGGCACAAAACAAACAAGACGTGCTGGACGCGCTGGCCAAGCAGTACACCTTGCCCGAAGGCGCCAACAAGAATTTCGACACGCTGTATGACGCCTTGACCAGCACCATCCACAAGTCAGGCCCTCAAACGGGGTTTGTGGTTGTGCTGGAGCACATCCCGTCTCACTCCAAGTTTGACAAAGAAGCGCGTGAGCAGCTGCTCGACATCTTCCGCGATGCGGCAGATTACTGGTCAGACCGCAAAGTCCCATTCCGTTGCTTCTACAGCTTTGCGGTGGCACGTGTCTCGCAGGGTGAACCCATCGTCACGGACAGCAGCGAAGAACCCATGCCCACCGACAAGTTGGTTGACGTGAGCCCGATGGCCTTGCGCATGAGCAGTCCTTTCAATGCAGGCTACTGGTTGAGTGCCGCCGCCTGAAGTGCTCGTGCTCCATAAAAAAACCGCCTCTTGGCGGTTTTTTTGTTTCTAAGGTTTGGCATGGACCTCTGTGGCTCACGCCTCAGGGTGCCCTGCGTGAGCATCCAAAGCGTGAGCCAGGCTGATGTATTCGTCCACACTCACCTCCTCGGCACGGCGACGTGGGTCAAATTCGCCCGCAAATCCGTGCGCAGCAAGCCAAGGCTCTAGGGTATGCCTCAAGACCTTTCGGCGCTGCGAGAACGCCACTTTGACCAACTCACTCAGCACCGAGACCTCCACAGTGGGCGGCTGGGTTTTGGGCGTCATCCGGACCACCGCACTGTCCACTCGAGGGGGTGGATCAAAACTCTCAGGCGGAACAAACAGTATGTTTTGCATGTCGTAACGCCACTGCATCATCACCGACAAACGACCATACGCAGCCGTTGCTGGCGGTGCGACCATGCGATCAACCACTTCTTTTTGAAGCATGAAATGCTGGTCTTGAATGCACCCGATGTGGTCCAACAGGTGGAACAAAATCGGGGATGAAATGTTGTAGGGCAAATTGCCCACGACACGCCACTGCGCTACGCCGTGCGCCCCGGCCAGGGCTGAAAAGTCAACGGTCAACACATCAGCCCCCACCACAGAGAGTTTGGGGTTTTGTTGTAAGCGCTTGATCAGGTCGCGATCTAACTCCACCACGGTTAAGTGGTCAAGGTGACTCAACAATGGCAGGGTCAGTGCACCCAATCCGGGGCCAATTTCAATGAGGTGCTGCTGTGGCTGTGGCGCGATGGCGTCGATGATTTCGCCGATCAGTCCTTCATCACAAAGAAAATGTTGCCCGAAACGCTTGCGCGCCACGTGTTGGCCAGACGCTCCTGGTCGCCGCGTCACCGAGGGTCCATCCTGCGCACATAAGCTGCCGCTCGCACCTCTCTCACCCAAGCAGCAATCATTTCGGCGCCTTGCTCTGCGCGCATTTGCTTTTTGGCCCACTCTTGCAACGCCACTTCATCCATCAGGCTTTGCCGGCGCTCGAGCACTTGGACCAAATGCACGCCAAACCGAGTCACCAAGGGCTCGGCGATCGCGCCAGTGTTCAAGGCATCCACTGCTGCCTCAAACTCTGGGACGAAATATCCTGCGCTGGCCCAGCCCAAATCCCCACCAATCGCAGCTGAGCCATCTTGGCTGTGCGTCCTGGCGATGTCAGCGAAATCTGCTCGACCCGCCTCGATCTCTGCGCGCCATTGTCTGAGTTGCGCAATGGCGGCCTGCCGCTCTGCCAAGGTGCGCGTCCGCAGCAAAATGTGTCGCACACGCACCTGAGGTTCAGCGACTGTGAGGCGGGCTGCTTCACGCTGAAGCACTTTGAGGACGTGGTAACCCGCCCCGCTTTCAACCGGCTCAGTCACAAAACCAACCGGGTGGCCCTTCGCCGCTTCAACAAACAAGGGGGGGTAATCTCCCTCGGGCTTCAAGCCTATGACCTCCGCACGCTGTGATGCACTCAACCGTTCAGACCCTGAGACCAATGACGCGAAGTCTTCTCCTGAGCGAGCCCGCTCGACCAAGCGCTGAGCTTGTAGACGTGTCGCACTGCGCTCGTCAACCGAAGCCCCCTCAGCCACTGGCACCAGAATGTGCCCTAAATTAATCAGCGCTGGAAACCGCGTCGCGTTGCGCTGGATGTACTCTTGAATCGCGCCGGGTGTGATCGTGACGCGCTCGTTCACGATTCGCTCTTTCGCTTGCTCGATCAGCAATTGATCACGCAAATTGGCACGGAAACCAGCCAGGCCCACCCCTTGTTGCTGCAGCCGCTGTTGAAACACCGACAGCTCCAGGCCATTTTGTGCAGCGATGCGCTGCTCAGCTTGGTCGACGTCGCTTTCGCTCACCCGCGCGCCCATATCCAAAGCGGCTTGCACTTGAGCGCGCTCGACAACCAAGGCCTCAAAGACTTGTTCATCGAGGTCTTCAGGCAGTCGTCGGTTGGCATTTTGCTGGCGGACCTGCTCGACTCGCTCATCCCACTGCCTTTGCGTGATCACTTGTGTGCCCACCACCGCTGCGACACGGTCAACCGAGACGGGTGCAGCCCAAGTGGCGGGCAAGCCTGAGGCAATCGTGAGACAAAACAGCGCCAGAGTGCGAAAGCTGATGTGCATGTATTTATTCATAGTTTTCAAAACGGCTCGGAGACACCACTTGCTGCCTCAAGGCAGAGTAGTCTGGGATATTGTCACGCAAAGTTGCGATCGAACCGGAACCAACACTCCCGAATCCGGTTAGCTCCAGTTGAAAGAACAACCGGTTCGTTGCCGACGTGGCACTGTTTTGATTGCGCTCAATCGCCACACGACCCACCCAGCAACCGGCGTCGTACTCCGCTCCCAGCAGCAGATTCACCATGCGACGCTCTCTCACACTATAGTTTGTTCGTCCCAGCGAGTACCACGCAGGCTGACCCGACGAGCTCGACTGGGCTGATTTTCCAGACAGGGGGTACTGCCAACTCAAGTCCACCAGCTCGCTGGAATCGCGCTGAAAGGTATATGACATTTGCAAATGCTGCGCAGGGCCAGCGTGGTAGCGCAAGGACGCAGTGGATCGCCGCAATACCCTTTCGGTGTCGTCATATTGCGCAAAGCCCCCGGCGGTCCATCGGTCGCTGTAGCTCCACGTGCCCCCGAGCAACCAATCACTCAAGCCCGCCGCCGCCGCTGGTCCATCCGTCAAGGTCACCACCATCGCTTTGCGACGGATTTTTTGCGCGGCACTGACTGAAAGCCATTCGCGGCCTGAGGCTTGCAACCAGCGACTGGTGACCCCCACAGTCAGGGACTGGTTATCAGCGACACGGTCATGGCCAGAATACTCAAAGGGCGAAAAAATGCTCGAAAAATTAAAGTCTTTCAGCGCCGCGTCATACACCGGAAGCCCGCTCTGGAGCACCGTAGGGGTCATGGCGAACAAGGCACGCGGCTCCACGGTATGCAAACCGCCATCGGCCAAGTCCCGCTCAAAAATCAGCCCCGCATCCACACTGGCTGTTGGGACGAACAGGCTCATTTGCTTGGCCTGCCCCCATTCACCGATGCGCCCTGTGGGCCTATCAAGAGCGTAATGGCGGCCTTGCAAACGCAACGCCGGCTCTATAAACCCGGAGTCAGCCGTCCACCGCCGACTCAACGTGGTTGAGCCCACCCAGCGGAGCCCGTTTTCTGCTGTGGGAGTATCGACTTTGAATCGAGTCAGCTCGGCATTGAATGCCGTGGCCCAATCGGGCGACCAGCTGGGCTGCCACATCCACTTGATTTCAGGAAGGCGATCATAAGCAGGCGTGATTCGATCGGGTTCCTGCAAGGTTTGCCATTGGTAAAGGCCTGCGCTGAATTGCCACCTTTCTGCGCCAGTAATGGCCTTGAGCGTGGTCGGGAGTTGACGCGTAGACAACGCATTGATGGCAGATGGAAAATCACGCCAGTAGTTGTCGTCGCCAACCCGATTGATGTCCAACGACATTTCCCAGGGGCGTTCGTTTAAGCTGAAACGTTGCGTGTGTTGCCAACTGCCGCCGATGCGCGAATCCTGACGCAGCCGGTCATTAGACATGTAGTCCACTCGAATCTGGCCCTGGCCGTCTGGCCACAAGTATCGGGTTTCACCCCCCAAATTCAAGCCCCGCTTGGACAAGTAATTCGGATAAATCGTGGCGTCGTAGTTGGGCGCCAGATTGAAATAATAGGGAGTCGTGAGCTCTACCCCACTGACATCGCTCAACGACAAAGCGGGGGTCAGCCAGCCACTCATGCGCTCGTCAGTGAGGGGAAATTTCAACCATGGGCTAGCAAGGATGGGAACGTCTTTGAAGCGCACGACAGCACCGTATGCCGTCCCCATTTGCTGCGCGCGATCGAACTCGACAGACCGAGCGTTCAGGACCCAATCCGGACGCCAATCCTCGGCGTCAGGGCGTGGACAGGTGGAATACCGAACCGTTTCCGCCTCACTTTGATTGGGCCCTTGAAACACCAATCGCTTGGCATCTCCTCTGGCGCCCGAGCCTAGCTCGTACCTCAAAGCGTCAAATGTGCCTTCTTTGGTGTTCAGATTGACGTCTAGCCGGGTGCCACTGTATCGGTCTTCGCCCTCTAAGACGCGCACATCCCCTTGTGCCAGCATTTGCTGGGTTGTGTTGTTGTGCGTGATTCGCGAGGCCTGAACGACCAGGCCTAACCGGCGAAGCTCAGCGTCGCCTTCGACCACCACTGCGTCTTCGGAAACGCGTTGAATGCTTTGCCCCGAAAGGTGCACGGGCAATGCCTCTCCGCTTTGGGGCAGCCCTTCCCTGACGGTCGTATTCCACTCCCAGCCAAGATTTTCTGCCCAGGCTGGCAAGCCAGTCCCAGCGGCCAAGACGGAGCCCGCCGCAAACAGTGGGGCCAGCGCCTGCCGAGCAATTAATCCAACTTGCTTCAATTTTGATCCATCTGAACAGCACGACCGGTACCCGCGGTCACCCCTAAAATGAGGACCCATTATCCTACGCTGGCCATCCGCACACACTGGCCCAAACAATTCAACCCATGCCCTCTGTTATTTGGACCAACCCGCAGCGCGAGCAAGCCTTTCAACCTTGGTTTGCTCGCATCTGCTCTCAACACGCACTTGACCCAAATTCGCTGCGGCCAGCCAGCGCAGACGCCAGCTTTCGCCGTTACTTGCGGGTCACTCGTCTGGACGGTTGCGGGGACCTGATTGTCATGGACTCACCGCCAGACCTAGAACGCAACGACGCTTTCGTTCGGGTCCAAACGCTGATGGCACAAGCAGGCCTGCGTGTGCCTGCCGTGCTGGCTCACGACGAAGCGTTTGGCTTCATGCTCCTCAGTGACCTTGGGGCCAAGACACTGCTTCAAGCACTGCCCATGCCAGCGCCTGATTTGCATCGCCATTTGATGGGGGCGCTTGATGCATTGACTCAGTGGCAGACCGCAACCCAACCTGGCGCCTTGCCCGCCTACGATGCGACGGTAATGCTCAGGGAGTTGGCGCTTTTCCCTGAGTGGTACGTGGCCCAACACCACCAACACACCCTCAGCGCAACAGAACGCACCATGTTGGATCAAGTGTTTCATTTGTTGGCAAGCCGATGCACAGCAGGACCACAGGTGTTCGTGCACCGTGACTTCATGGCACGAAACCTTTTGTTGAGCGACGATGGGCAGCTGGGAGTGGTTGATTTTCAAGACGCGTTGATCGGCCCCGTCACCTATGACATCGCGAGTTTGCTGAGAGACGCGTTTCATGAGTGGGATGACGAGTTATTGATGGATCTCGCGATTCGCTACTGGGATCGGGTGCGCCGCCAAGACTGGTTTCAATTCGAAGATTGGGGTCAGGATTTCGGCTCTTTTTTCAAAGCCATCGAATGGATGGGTTTGCAACGCCACCTGAAGATCCTCGGGATTTTTGCCCGCCTGACCCTGCGCGATCACAAGCCGCAGTATTTGGCCGATGCGCCACGCTTTGTCACTTATGTACACAACACCTGTGCGCGGTACCGGGAATTCAAACCGCTCCTGCGCTTCATTGATGGGCTAGAAGGTCTGGACGCGGCCACTGGCTTTGCCTACGGACGGACGTGAGCGATGGGACCTCGCATCTTTAGCCAACACTCTCTATCGGAGCACCTAGAGCTCGAGCTGGATGACAAAGCCGCCAAACACATTCAAGTGCTGCGGATGCAGCCTTCACAAGCGGTCACTTTGTTTGACGGCCGCGGCGGCGAATATGAATCGCACATCGTCGCCATGCACAAATCGGGGGTTCGCGTTCTGGTCGGCACACACCACCCGATTGAACGAGAGCCCTGGCACGCCGTGCATCTGGTCATCGGGATGCCAGCCAACGAACGCATGGACTGGCTGGTCGAAAAAGCCACCGAGTTGGGTGTCGCCAGCATCACGCCGCTGCACACTGAGCGCACCGTGGTTCGCCTGAAAGATGACCGTGCTGCCAAGCGACGCGAGCATTGGCAATCCATCGCGATTTCAGCGTGCGAGCAGTGCGGGCGCAACCGTGTGCCCACGATTCATCCTGTCCAAAGCCTGCCGTCGTGGTTATCCCAACGCGACTTGGCCCATGGCGCCATCACCTATCGCGTCCTGAGCTTTCAGGGTGAGCCTTTGGTGGCACACGGGCCGGTGTCCAGCGATCCCCCTGACAGTCAAGCCACCTCCATTTTGGTGGGCCCCGAAGGGGGGCTATCGCCAGCGGAAGAGGCGCTGGCCATTGACCACGGGCTGCGAGCGACCTCCCTCGGGGATCGCGTGTTGCGAGCTGAGACAGCCGCGCTGACCGCCCTGACGTGCGCGACATACGGGGCGGGGTATTCACGGTAACATCGCGTTTTCGTTGAAAGGTTTCCCACCATGAACGCCAATCTATGGCTGTTGGCCACTGCGCAATCGCTTTTTCTCATCAACAACGCGGTCTTCATCGCCATCAATGGCTTGGTGGGGTTGAGCATCGCACCGGTCGGTTGGATGGCGACGCTTCCAGTCATGGGTTACGTGGTGGGTGGTGCACTGAGCACCTCCTTGGTATCCAAGGCGCAATCCCGTTGGGGACGAAAGTGGGCGTTCCAAAGCGGACTGGTGGTTGCACTCGGCTCGGCCTTGCTGTGCGCCTGGGCTGTGATGACACACCAGTTTGCTTGGTTGGTCGTGGGCACCGTTGTCGCTGGCTACTACAACGCCAATGCGCAGCTTTACCGCTTTGCAGCGGCTGAACTCGCGGCCCCTGGTTTCAAAGAAAAAGCGGTGTCGTTGGTTTTGGCAGCCGGCATTGCCGGTGGCGTGTTTGGTCCCGCAATGGCCTCTTACACCCGGGAAATGACCGAGACGCCGTATGTCGGTGCATACATTGCATTGGCTGTGGTCGCCGTGCTGGGTGCCATCGTCATGGCATTCATCCAATTCCCTCATGTGCCCACTTCCACTCAAAAGGGCGGAGGCGGCCGGCCGATGCTGGAGATCATGCGACAGCCCATCTTTATCGTGGCCACGACTTCTGCCGCGCTTAGCTATGGCGTCATGAACCTATTGATGGCAGCCACTCCCTTGGCCATGCAAACCTGTGGGATGCCATTTGGTCAAACCGCCATCGTGCTCGAATGGCACATCATCGGGATGTTTGCGCCTGGGTTCATCACTGGCCACTTGATCAAACGATTCGGTGCATTGCAAATCATGGCGGTTGGTGTGCTGTTGAATTTGATTTGCGTCGCGGTCGCGCTCAGTGGCACCGACTTAAGCCAGTTCATCATCGCCCTGTTCACCTTAGGGGTGGGTTGGAACTTTGTCTTCACCGGCAGCACCACTTTGTCTTTGCAAGCCTACGAACCGGCGGAAAAAGACCGAGCACAAGGGGCCATCAACTTTTTTGTCTTCGCCACCATGGCGGTGACATCGTTTGCCTCGGGCGCTTTGGTCACGACGCAAGGTTGGACGCTTTTGAACTTGGGGTCGTTGGTGCCCATCGTGGCGATGGGCTTTGGGATCTATTGGCTGTGGCGCCATCCCAGCCAACGTGGGGCACGCGCCGCCCAGTGATCTTGGATGGCTTGGCGCGCTGACATCGCAGCGCTTTGTCTGATCTGCGGGGTCACACCCCTAGGCCTCGGAGCGGACGAGGCATGAATGTCATTCGGCGCCCTCGAATCAGGCTTGCGGCCACACAAAGACAGGCTGGTGCTTAGGCAGCCCACCTTGGTGATTGGCGGACCCAAGCCACCTGTATCAAACCGCACCAGGTCGCTGGGCGCACTCTTGAAACACACGGGCTCGGCACGTCGCGCAAGTGGCCCCATTCAACCGCGGAACGATGCTTGCGATGGCGCTGAATTTATCGTCAAAAATGTGGTCAGCCCCCAGCTCCTCGACAAACCCGATGCGCTGCCACATACCGAGCACCTCCGGACGTGGTCGGTGGAAGTACAAGTCGCCACCCAATGCGCGGCGCTCGCGCATTTCACGCTGCCACAGCTGCGCTCCGGCGTAGTCAATGAAGTTCATGCTCTTGGCCATGACCAACAAGTGCGCGGCTGCACCCGGGGCCTGACGAAGTTGCAATAGGCGCTCTGCCACATGAGGGGTGGCCCCAAAGTACACCTCGCCCTCCATCCGCAACAATTTCAACTGTGGGCATTCCGGCAGCACATCTTCGCTCTGGTCAACGACCACGAACTTTCTCGGTTCTTGGGGTTGATTGAATCCCATGCTGCGCATGGCGGGTTTTGCCGTGCGCAACAAGAACACGAACAAACTGAGCAGCGTGCCCAACAAAATCGCAACCTCCATCCGCAGCGCAATGGTCGCTATAGCGGTCACGGCGGCGATCGCAAAGTCTCGGCGATGCCAGCGCCACAGGCCTGCCCACTGGCTCCACCCCATCAAACTCCAGGCCACCAACAGCAGCAACCCTGCGATCGCCGCCATAGGTATTTGGGCAATCCAAGGGGCAATCAATCCCACCAGCAACAACATGAAAACCGCAGAGAACACTGCCGCCAACGGTGTGCGCGCACCCGCTTCATAGTTTGGCACCGAGCGATTCAACGAGCCGCACGACACATAAGAGGAGAAGCAAGCGCCGACGATGTTCGATAGACCTTGGCCAATGAATTCGCGATTCGGGTCAATCGCTTGACCAGACTTCTCGGCCAAAGCCTTCGCGATCGATACGGTCTGGCCCAAGGCGACGAGCGTCAGCGCAAAGGCCACGCCCAGCAATTCGGAAACTTGGCGCCAATCCAATTGCGGCCACGCCCATTGCGGCCAGGGCGATGGAATATCACCCACCAGCTGGAGCGACTGACCGTGCGGCCATGCCATCGACCACAAACTACCGATCAACAAGCCAATCAACATATGAGGGCTGCGCGGCAGCCATCGCTTCGCTGCCAATGCCCCACCCACCGTCAGGCCGGCAACCACAATCGCAGACCACTGCGTCGCACTCCATGCGGACTGAATGCCCTCGATCAACGCTGCCGCGCCTGGGAGGTCTGTCGGACGCACGCCCATGATGTCTGGGAGGGCGTGCACACCAATCAGGCACGCGGCACCCGTGGTGAACCCAAACAACGCCACCGGAGAAATAAAGTTGGCCATGGCTCCTAAGCGGAACACACCAATCAGCCACTGCATCACGCCCACCATCAACGTCGCCGCCAATACCAATTGGATGTAGGCAGGCGATCCCGCTGCGGCCATCGGCGACAGCATGGTCAGAATGGCCAGAGAAATGGCATTGGTGGGCCCAGACGTGACGTGCCAACTGGAGCCAGCCAAAGCCGCAACGATGGTGGGCACCACCGAGGTGTACACGCCGTATTCAATCGGTAAACCGGCCAACGCCGCAAAAGCAATGCCCTGTGGCAGAGAAAGCACCATCCCCAAGAGACCCGCCACCGCGTCAGAGCGCCATTGCTGTGGTCCGAGTCGAGTGACCCACGGCCACCACCGAATCCAAAAAGACTGATGGGATCCCGAATTCGCCACGCTCATGTCAGCGCTGTATTTGGAACACCGCGGTGCTGGCCAGGCCATTGGGCCAGTGGCGAACCAGCTCATCGCCATTCAAACCGAAGCCATCGATGATGCTCAAACCCATCCCTCGTGCCAGCAGTTCAAAATCCGCAAACGTGCCCACGCGGATATTGGGGGTGTTGTACCACTGGTAGGGCAGTCGCTTGGTCACTGGCATACGGCCTCTGAGCACGGCCAACCGATTGGGCCAATGCGCAAAGTTCGGAAAAGCAATGATGCCCATTCGTCCGACCCGCACGGTTTCACGCAGCATGGTTTCGGCGTTGCGCAGGTGCTGGAGCGTGTCGATCTGCAGGACCACATCGAAGGCGTCGTCCTCGAATAGGTTGAGGCCATCCTCTAAGTTGAGCTGCAACACGTGGACTCCGCGCTTGGCGCAGGCCAGCACTTTGTCATCGCTGATTTCAACCCCGTAGCCCGTGCATCGGCGATGGCGCGCCAAGTACGCCAACAGCTCGCCATCTCCGCAACCCAAATCCAACACTCGGGCGCCCATGGGCACCCGCTCTGCAATGGCTTGATAAAGCGTGTGCGCAATCATGCCGAGACCTTTTGATCGAAGTAGGCTCGGACCAACTGGTGATACCGTGGATCATCCAACAAGAAGGCATCGTGCCCGTGGGGCGCATCAATTTCGGCGTAGGTCACATCTTTGGCGTTGTCGACCAGTGCCTTGACCATCTCTCGGCTGCGCGTGGGAGAGAAGCGCCAGTCTGTTGAAAAACTCACCACCAAAAAACTGGCGTTTGCCTTGGCCACCGCCTCGCTCAATCGCCCACCGTGCGCGCGAGCAGGATCGAAATAATCCAGCGCGCGGGTGATCAATAAATACGTGTTTGCGTCAAAGTATTCAGCGAACTTATCGCCTTGGTAGCGCAAATAGCTCTCAATTTGAAACTCAACGTCTTGCGTTGAGAAAAAATAGGCCAGTCGCTGCTCGTCAATCGGCGCATCTGGGGACTGTCGCAATGTGCGACCAAACTTCTCGTTCATCACATCGTCACTGAGGTAAGTGATGTGGCCGATCATGCGCGCAATGCGCAGCCCGCGACGGGGCAGGGTGCCGTGCCGCCGGTAGTGCCCATCGTGGAATTCAGGGTCTGTCACGATCGCCCGACGCGCCACCTCGTTGAATGCAATGTTTTCTGCTGTCAGATTGGGCGCACTCGCAATCACCACGGCGTTTCGAACCCGTTCTGGATACTGAAGCGACCAAGACAACGCTTGCATCCCGCCCAGACTGCCGCCCATCACCGCGGCCAATTGCTCAATACCCAGCGCATCCAACAACATGGATTGCGCCTTGACCCAATCCTCGACGGTCACCACGGGGAAGTCTGCGCCCCACACTTCGCCGGTACTCGGATTGATCGTGGTGGGCCCACTCGACCCAAAACAAGAACCCAGGTTGTTTACCCCGATAACAAACCACCGGTTGGTATCCACCGGCTTGTCGGGTCCGATCATGCTGTCCCACCAGCCTTCGCTCTTGGGGACCACTTGACCCTGCTCGTCGAGATACACGCCGGCGACATGGTGCGAGGCGTTCAACGCATGGCAGATCAACACCGCATTGCTGCGATCTGCGTTGAGCTCCCCATAGGTTTCATAGGCCAGGCTAAACCGCGAGAGCGTGCGACCACAAGCCAATTCAATTGGCT
Source organism: Pseudomonadota bacterium (assembly GCA_041164205.1). Classification (GTDB taxonomy): domain Bacteria; phylum Pseudomonadota; class Gammaproteobacteria; order Burkholderiales; family Burkholderiaceae_C; genus RS62. Next base: position 1,790 of record JBEAPX010000184.1, on the reverse strand, counting down.
GCTCGAAATCCATCGACTGTGGCTTCGCGATCATGGTTTGTGGCGTGTGTCTGGCTGGAGTGAAACCCATGCAATGGGTCGGCGGCAACACATTTCAAGCGCTGCGATCATTGCTCTGAAGCAGTATATCAAGAGGGAAAATGGCGGCATGAGCACCAATTAGGCGCGATGTTTGCTTGAGTTGGTGCACACCCCGCAAACAAGCACCGGATCAGGGAATGCCGGGGCTTGTTTGCACCATTTTTGAACATTTGATCGCTTGAACACAATGGATGCACTAAAACAGGGCGTAGATGCCTTTTTTATTTTGATGGGCGGCATCATGGTCTTGGCCATGCACGCGGGCTTTGCTTTTTTGGAGCTAGGGACTGTGCGTCGCAAGAGCCAGGTGAATGCACTGGTCAAGATCTTGGTCGACTTCTCGGTGTCGACCTTGGTGTACTTTTCGGTCGGCTATGCCGTGGCCTACGGCACGCACTTCTTTGTCAATGCTGAAACCTTGTCGCAGTCCAACGGCTATGACCTGGTCAAGTTCTTCTTCCTGCTGACGTTTGCAGCAGCGATACCCGCCATCATCTCTGGGGGCATTGCGGAACGTGCCCGTTTTGGCCCCCAATTGATGGCGACAGCGGTGATTGTGGGGTTGATTTACCCATTGTTTGAGGGTGTCGTTTGGAATGGCAACTTGGGCGTGCAAAGCTGGATCGAAACCCACTTTGGCGCCGCGTTCCACGACTTTGCTGGGTCTGTGGTGGTGCACGCCGTCGGCGGTTGGATCGCCCTGCCTGCAGTCATTCTCTTGGGCGCGCGCTATAACCGCTATCGCAAAGACGGCTCTTTGTCTGCCCACCCACCATCGAGCATCCCATTTTTGGCGCTGGGTGCCTGGGTGCTGTGCGTGGGCTGGTTTGGCTTCAACGTGATGAGTGCCCAAACCGTTGACAAAATCTCGGGCTTGGTGGCTGTGAACTCGTTGCTTGCCATGGTCGGCGGCACCATTGCCGCCCTGGTCGCCGGTCGCAACGATCCCGGTTTCGTCCACAACGGCCCATTGGCTGGTCTGGTCGCCGTCTGCGCCGGCTCTGACATCATGCACCCCTTCGGCGCCTTGGTGACGGGTGCGGTGGCAGGCTTGCTGTTCGTCTGGTTGTTCACGCTGGTCCAAAACCGCTGGCGCATTGACGATGTGCTGGGTGTCTGGCCACTGCACGGCTTGTGTGGCACTTGGGGCGGCATCGCTGCTGGCATATTTGGCCAGCAAGCGCTGGGTGGCCTTGGCGGGGTGACGTTGAGCGCCCAGTTGGTCGGCACATTGATGGGCGTGGTTTGGGCCTTGCTCGGAGGATGGCTTGTCTACGGTTTGCTCAAACTGTTCGTCGGCTTGCGACTGGACCCTGAGCAGGAATACCAGGGAGCAGACCTCACCATCCACCAAATTTCTGCGTCACCAGAGCACGAAACAAGCTGGTAATCCCAAGACGGCTGGGCTGCCCTCAACGGAGGCTAACATCCAAGCTGCGTCTGTAAAACGCAACAAAACAGGCCTGCAGCACTCAGCTGCAGGCTTTTTTTGTGGCCAGAATATCAACGGGGCCCTTTTTTTCGATCGTTCCTCCATAATGTGAAAACGTGTGATGCATGGCACGCCATGCCCGCACGGGCGGTGATTGGATTTTTGCGCGGGCCCTTTGGATTTCGAGGCTGGACTCCCTTCGCTGAAGTGATGTATTTTTTTCGAGGAGTCCCTTCATGGGCAACAAACTGTATGTCGGCAACCTGCCTTACTCGGT
>JBEAPX010000183.1:0-3670 GCA_041164205.1 Pseudomonadota bacterium | reverse complement strand
GCCAGTCGTGTTTTCACCGACCATACCGGCTAAAAAAATCATGCCATTGAACACGGCTGCTTCACTCATTCGAGCGCCAACGCCGTGGCGGGTGATGTTCTGACTCATGGTCTATTCCTTTGGTCCATTTCAATACAAAAAAAGAGAGCACGGCAAACCAAGCCGTGACTCCCAGATGAATCAGCGCTTGGCGCCCAGACGGCTTTCAGTGCCCTTCAAGATGCGGTCCACATTGGCGCGGTGTCGCCAAATCAACCAGGCCCCCATGACGAACAAGGCCACCGCCGCGCCATCGGGCTTGAGCCATGCGACACCATTGCCCATCACCAGATAAAAGGGAGCAAACACGGCCGCCACCATCGAGGCCAAAGACACCATCCGGCTGAAATACAAAATGATGGCAAAGGACGCCAACGTGGCCAGCCCCAACCACGGCTCAAGCGCAAAAATCACGCCAGCCGCTGTGGCCACACCTTTGCCGCCCTTGAATCCCAAAAACACTGGGTACAAGTGACCAAAAAACGCGGCGGCCCCGGCCCACGCGGCCCACGCGTCCGAAACCAAGCCCTGCGATGCCGCGCCATAAGCCACCCAAACGGCGACCGCGCCTTTGAGCGCATCAAACACCAGCGTCAGCAAGGCGGCAACCTTATTGCCCGAGCGCAACACATTGGTGGCTCCTGGGTTGTGGCTACCAAATGAGCGCGGATCGGCCAACCCCATCAGCCGACTGATCATCACGGCAAACGAAATCGAGCCCAACAAATAGCTCCCACCCAACAAGACCAGACCGACCATTGAGGCGTTCCACATTGTTCATCCTTCCGTTAATGCCGCGTATTCTGACACCAAAGCATGGCTCCCTACACGGCGACCCCAACCCCTTGAGGCTTCAAGCCTTGAGGGATCGGCCCGTTCAAAACGCCGCGATATGGTCTGTGCGTCTTGAGACAGGCGCCAAGCACTCAGGGACGCCAAGCCATCGTTGCGGACAACGGCGGCAGGCTGCTCTGGCGGCAGGACACCCGAAAACATCAGTGCTTGTCGCTGTGTTGACTGGGTGGCCTCAGCGCTCCTGAGTACGATGGCGGGATGTACTCAATTCGTCGCGAAAGCCTCAGCACCTTTGTCAACATTCGGCATTGGAATTACCACGTCCGCCAATGGGGGGCGCCCCGCCATAACGAGCCCCCCTTGTTGTTGATGCACGGGTGGATGGATGTTGGTGCTTCTTTTCAGTTTGTGGTCGACGCCATGACCGAAGACCGCTGGATTTTGGCACCCGATTGGCGCGGCTACGGTTTAACCACAGGGCCCACGACCGACAACTACTGGTTTCCAGACTACCTCGCTGACCTGGACGCCCTGATCGACCATTTCAGTCCAGACCGCCCGATCGATTTGGTCGGCCACAGCATGGGCGGCAACGTCGTGATGCATTACGCAGGGGTGCGCAGCCAGCGCATCCGGCGACTGGTCAATCTGGAAGGGTTCGGCATGGCGAAAACCCGACCAGAAAACGCGCCCAAGCGTTTGGTGCAATGGCTGGATGAACTTCGATCGCAGCGCTCTGGCGCCCTAGACCTGGCCTCGTACGCCGATCGCCAAGGCGTGGTCCAGCGCCTCATGAAAAACAACCCTAGGCTCGAAGCAGACAAAGCCGACTGGCTCAGTCACCACTGGGCATACGAGGCGCCAGACGGCCGATGGCACATTCGCGGCGACAGCGCGCACAAAGTCGTGAACGCTCAGTTGTCACGGCTTGAAGAAGTTTTGGCCCTGTATCAAGGCATTCAAGTGCCCACCCTGTTTGTCGAAGCGCAAGACGGTAGCCTCGACCAGTGGTGGAAAGGCAAGTTCACGATAGAAGAGTTCCACGAACGACTCAACCACGTGGCGCAAGTCACTCGCATCAAGATCCCAGATACCGGCCATATGCTTCACCACGACCAACCCCAAGCCGTCGCGGCCGCCATCGAAGCCCACCTGCGCGCCTGAGCCCAACAATCGGCTTCGAGGCGGCTCTCGCTCTGAAACAACCCGAGATCCATGCGAAAATCTCGGGTTTGGTCGGGACGTATCCCACCGCTGTCAGACACACACCGAGAGAATGGCCATGGAAGCAGAACGCATCAACCGCATCAACGAACTCCTCACCGACTTGATCGAGCGCGTGGACTCCTTACGGGGGTATCTTTGACTACGATGCCAAAGCATCCCGCCTGACCGAAGTTGACTCAGCCCTAGAAGATCCCACCGTTTGGAATGACCCCAAACGCGCCCAAGACTTGGGCCGCGAGAAGCGCTCACTCGAGTCCGTGGTCCACGTCATCGCCGAGCTCACCACCGCGCTGGCTGACAACAAAGAACTGTTCGAGCTCTCCGAAATGGAGGGCGATGACGCTGGCATGGAAACCATTGAGGCCGACACCGCCAAATTGCAAGAAAAGGTCGAGCAACTCGAATTCCGCCGAATGTTCAACAACCCGGCAGACCCCAGCAACTGCTTCTTGGATATCCAAGCGGGCGCGGGCGGTACCGAAGCCTGCGACTGGGCCGGTATGTTGTTGCGCCAATATTTGCGATACGCAGAGCGCAAAGGCTTCAAAACCACGATTGAAGACGAATCTGCGGGAGACATTGCCGGCATCAAAGGCGCCACCATCAAGATCGAAGGTGAATACGCCTTTGGCCTGCTGCGCACCGAGACCGGCGTGCACCGTTTGGTGCGCAAATCGCCTTTTGACTCATCTGGCGGTCGCCACACCTCATTTGCTTCCGTGTTTGTCTACCCCGAAGTGGACGACAGCATCGAGATCGACATCAATCCTGCAGACGTGCGCACCGACACCTACCGCGCCAGTGGTGCAGGGGGACAGCACATCAACAAAACCGACTCCGCTGTTCGCCTGACCCACATTCCAACCGGCATCGTCGTGCAATGTCAGGATGGTCGCAGCCAGCACAGCAACCGAGACGTCGCCTGGAAGCGCCTGCGCTCCAAGCTGTATGACCTTGAGATGCGCAAACGCATGGAAGCGCAGCAATCACTCGAGGACGGCAAGACAGATGTGGGCTGGGGTCATCAGATTCGCTCTTACGTGTTGGACAACAGCCGCATCAAAGACTTGCGCACCAACGTCGAAGTATCGGCCACTCAAAAGGTGTTGGACGGCGATCTCGACGCCTTCATTGAAGCCTCGCTCAAACAAGGGGTTTAAATCATGAACGACAGCACCACCACCCTCTCGCCGCGGCTCTTCAAGCGCGATGAGTACGCCGCGCCTGCGTTCTGGATCGACACCGTCGAACTGACCATTGACCTCGATCCGGCAAAGACTCGAGTGCTCAATAAAATGCGTGTTCGCCGCAACGCGGACAGCGCCCAAGCGGCGCTGCGCCTTGATGGCGAAGACCTCACGCTGGCACGCGTGATGGTCGACGGCAAAGGCTGTAGCTTTCGCATGGACGGTACCCAACTGGTGTTGGAAAACCTGCCAGACGCCTGTGAGATCGAGATTTTCACCACGTGCGCACCGGACCAAAACACCCAGCTGATGGGTATTTTTGTTAGCCAAAAAACCTTCTTCTCACAGTGCGAACCAGAAGGCTTTCGCCGAATCACCTACTTTTTAGATCGCCCAGATGTCATGGCGGTCTACACCGTCCA
>JBEAPX010000182.1:0-10392 GCA_041164205.1 Pseudomonadota bacterium | reverse complement strand
GATATCAAAACGTTCAAGGAAAGTGTGCGCGCCCAAAGTCTGCAAGCTTTTGCACACAAGGCACAGGGACAACTGCCTGGGTCGGTTGAGGATGCAAGCCAGGGCGTTGTGCAGGCGCTGCATGAGTTGGGATTCAAAACCAAAGTCGACTCCCGCGAAGATGGGGTGATGGTGGCGGCCAAAGCAGGCTCTGGCAACAAGTTGGGGTACATCGCCGCGCACAGCGCGATCGTCCTGGTCTGCATTGGCGGATTGCTGGACGGCAATTTGATGATCAGCGCCCAAATGTGGCTGGGGCACAAGTCGCCTTATGAGGGCGGGGGTCTCATTGCAGATGTACCTGCGCAGCATCGACTCAGCTCATCTAACCCCACATTCCGCGGCAATTTGCTGGTGCCCGAGGGCGCCACTGCCGATACAGTGATCTTGTCGCAACCCACTGGAGTCTTATTGCAGGAGCTCCCGATTGCAGTGGAGTTAAAGAAGTTCGTGGTGGAGTACTACCAAACAGGGATGCCCAAGTTGTTCGCCAGCGACGTGGTGATTCACGACAAAGTCACTGGCGAGAAGACACCCGCTCGGATCGAAGTGAACCACCCCGCCTCTTACAAAGGCATCAATATTTATCAGTCAAGTTTCGATGACGGGGGGTCGGCGCTGACCTTGAAGGCCCAAAGCATGGGCGCATTGACGCAGCCTTTCGTGGTCAACACCAAAGTGGGCGAGGCCACATCTCTCAAGCGAGGGGACAGTGACACGCTGCGGTTGGAGGTCACGGGGTTGCGCGTGATCAACGTCGAAAACCTGGGTGGTGACAGCAGCTCAGCCACCGACGTGAGAAGTGTGAATTTGGTCTCGAGCTTCACCCAGCATTTGGGTTCTGGAAGCAAGTCCGTCACCGAAAAAGTGTTGCAAAACGTCGGGCCCAGCTTCAGCTACAAGTTGCGCGACCCAGCAGGGCAGGCGAAGGAATTCAACAACTATATGTTGCCTGTCAATGTGGATGGACAGCGCAAGTTTTTGCTGGGCGTGCGGGATGCGCCTTCTGACCCCTATCGCTATTTGAGAATTCCAGCCGATGACCAAGACTCTCTGCAGGGGTTTCTTCAGTTGAAAAAGAACCTCGCAGACCCGAACTTGCGGGCTCAAGCCGTGTCTCGCTACGTGGCTAAAGTCTCTCAAGGCAAATCGCCCGAAACTGCTCAGTCGCTTGAAGCTTCTGCCGCCAGAGCGCTGGAGCTGTATGCAGGCATTGATCCAGAGCTTCAGGATATGCCTGTGATGGCCACGGGGCTGGACGGCTCTGCGCTGGGGCGCGGCGGCTTGGCGGCCCTGTCGTTCTTCATGGACAAACACGTGCCTGAAGACCAACGCGAACGCGTCGGCGAAACCTTGATTTCGATGATCAATGCGATGCTCGCAGAGCTGCTTGATGTCGGGCGTGAACAAGCGGGGTTGCCGGCATGGGATTGGACCGATCAGCAGCGTGACTTTTTGGTTTCATCTGTGTTGGCTTTGAGTGATGCGTTTTACTATCCCGCGCCGATGACGTTCACTTTGGATGACTTCAATCAAGTCCAGGCCAGCGTGTTCCAGTTGGCGCGAGCCCCCGGGAAAAATGTGGTTTATCTGGGATGTTTGTTGTTGATTTTGGGCGTTTTTGCGATGCTCTATATCCGTGAAAAGCGGGTGTGGGTGTGGCTCAGTCCAAAAGGTACGGTCTGCGACGCCACCCTGGCCATGTCGGTGAATCGCAAAGTGATGGATGTGGATACAGAGTTTCAGGCGATCAAGCGCCGCGTGATGAAGGAATCTGAATGAATACAACTGCAACGACGACACTGGCGGCGGCTTCGAATCTGTCGACGTCGAAATCCCGGCGCACTCTCTGGGACTGGGTTTTTGCGCTCATGACGGTGGTTGGTGCAGCCGTGGCGCTGACGCTGTATCACGCCAGCATGGATGGATATGAAAAAGCCATTTTGGTGGGGACAGTCCCTGCGGTGGTTGCATTGGGCTGGTTTTGGCGCAGGCTCTCCACGCTGATGGTGGTGGTGGCGGGTTGGTCACTGTTGGCCATTTACCTGTACCAGGGACCTTCCGGCGCCGATTTGGCCAGGGCTGAGCAGGTCTTTTTGCTGAAATACTTTTTATCCAGCCAGTCCGCCATTTTGTGGATGTGTGTGCTGTTCTTTATGGCAACCGCTTTCTACTGGGTAGGCTTCGCCAAGACGGATTGGGCGCCCGCTTTTGACAGTTTGGGTTCGCGGCTCACTTGGACAGCAGTCACCTTGGCCCTGATCGGCACGATGGTGCGCTGGTATGAAAGCCACCAAATCGGCCCTGACATTGGTCATATTCCGGTGTCGAACCTCTATGAAGTGTTTGTCCTCTTTTGTTGGATGACCGCATTGTTTTATCTGTATTACGAGGCGCACTACGGCACTAAAAGCATGGGCGCGTTCGTGATGTTGGTGGTGAGTGCCGCCGTCGGATTTTTGCTTTGGTACGCACTGGTGCGCCAGGCCGGAACGATTCAACCCCTGGTGCCCGCTTTGCAAAGCTGGTGGATGAAGTTGCACGTACCCGCCAACTTCATTGGCTATGGCACGTTTTCGATTGCGGCGATGGTGGCGTTTGCCTATCTCATTAAGCAAAGCGCTCATCACACCCACTGGCTCAAGTTGGCGCCGTTGTGGCTGTTGGGCATGGTGCTGTGTTTTGAACCCTTGGTCTTCCGTCGCGGTGCGGTGGAGGCTGGTGCCAGTTATTGGATCGTGTACGCCGGTATTTCCGCATTGATTGCGGCTGCGATTTTGCGAGCACGTCACCGCATTGCAGCGCGCTTGCCTGCGCTCGAAGTCCTTGACGACGTGATGTACAAGGCGATCGCGGTTGGGTTTGCATTTTTCACGATCGCCACCGTGCTGGGCGCGCTTTGGGCAGCCGACGCGTGGGGCGGATACTGGAGCTGGGACCCCAAAGAAACCTGGGCACTCATCGTGTGGCTGAACTATGCGGCATGGCTCCATATGCGGCTGATGAAGGGCTTGCGTGGCACAGTCTCGGCATGGTGGGCGCTGATCGGGCTTGGCGTCACCACGTTTGCCTTCCTTGGTGTCAATATGTTCTTGAGCGGTTTGCATAGCTACGGAGAGCTTTGAACGTTTTGGCGCAGCAGGGCGAAAGGAGTTGGCAGTGATCATTCGTTCTGATACTGGTGTGGAGGCGGTGATGCGCGGCGATGGCTTGCAGAGCCAAATCACGCCTGAGCGCACCTTTTTGAACCGCCGCGATGTGCTGAGATCGTTGACGGCCACCGGTCTTGCCTCTTTTGGAGTTTCTCGCGCCGCCTTCGCGCAGTCCGGTCAACCCTTGAGTTTTCGGGCCTCTTCGATCGCAGGTGCGCAGTGGCCAGGGCCGCAGACGGCCGAGGCGGACGCGACGGGCTACAACAATTTTTACGAGTTTGGTTTAGACAAAGACGAGCCCGCTCGCCGCGCGTCGGCGATGCAACTTGAGCCCTGGTCTTTGCGCGTCGAAGGCGAAGTGCTCAAGCCAAGGACCTGGTCGATCGACGAGTTGTTGAAGTTGGCGCCAATCGAAGAGCGGGTGTATCGGTTTCGTTGTGTCGAGGCGTGGGCCATGGTTGTGCCATGGTTGGGTTATTCACTCAGCCATATTCTCCAAGCGAGCCAGCCAAAGGGTTCTGCGCGGTACGTGTCATTTGTGACCCATTTGGATGAAAAAGTCATGCCCGGGTTAGCGATGAGCGGCTTGGACTGGCCATACCAAGAGGGGCTGCGCATGGATGAAGCCATGCATCCACTGACCATGATGGTGTTTGGGATGTACGGTAAGACATTGCCCGCTCAAAACGGCGCGCCTCTGAGATTGATGGTGCCTTGGAAATATGGTTTCAAAAGCGCGAAATCTCTGGTGACCATTCGGGTGTCCGAGACGCAGCCGCGCACCGCATGGAATGAGGCAGCGCCGCATGAATATGGCTTTTATGCGAACGTGAATCCAGCTGTGTCTCACCCACGCTGGAGTCAGTCGAGCGAGCGTCTGTTGGGTTCTGGCTGGTTTTCCAAACGACAACCGACGCTGCCATTCAATGGCTATGCAGAGCAGGTTGCTGCCTTGTACAAAGATATGAATTTGAGGCAGTATTTTTGACCCAATCTCATGAGAGAGGTTGGCGTCGACGCCCGATCAGCGGATGGCGGCGCTTGGTGGTCTGGGCCGTACTCGCCAGCCCAGTATTGGTTCAAGGTATCCCATTGCTGTGGCAGGGACTGGGCCCTGATCCCGCTTTGACTGCCCTCAAAACCACGGGGGTTTGGGCGATGGTGGCCTTGGGCACCGTTTTGTTGATGACACCTATACAACGCTTCGGCTCGTGGCCTGGTTTCACCAGTGTGCGTCGCTTGGTTGGGCTGTGGACATTTTTTTACACTGCGCTACATGCTTTTGCGTATGTGTCATTTGACCAAGGCTTTGATGCCGTGCTCATCGTCGATGACGCGATGGAACGCCCGATGATTGCAGTGGGTTGGGGTGCGACGGCGATCTTGTGTTGGATGGCCGTCACCTCAAATGCCTACTCTCTCCAAGCATTGGGATATCGACTTTGGAAGCACCTGCACCGGTGGGTTTACGTGGCCGCTGTGTTGGCCTGGCTGCACTTGTATTGGGTGCATTCAGGCAAACACCTTTGGACCGATGTGGTGATTTTCGGTGCGTGGTTTGGGGGCGCGTTGTTGCTGCGCATCAATGGTCTCAAGCGACCGCGTTCGCCAACGCGGTGAGCCGACTGAGGCTCAGATCATGCGTTCGTCTTGCCATTGAGATGCATAAGACTCACGTTCTCGAATGACATGGACCTGGCCGCCGTCAATCAAGAGCTCTTTGGCTCGGTTGCGCGTGTTGTAGTTGCTCGCCATGCTCATGCAATATGCGCCAGCTGACGCCACAGCCAAGTAATCCCCTGGCTCCACGCACAGCTCACGGTCTTTGCCAATCCAATCGCCGCTTTCGCAAACTGGCCCGACGACATCGTATGTCTGGTGTGCGCCTGCTCTCACCCGGATAGGCAGAATTTCATGGTAAGCCTGATACAGCGCAGGTCGTGGTAAATCGTTCATCGCCGCATCAATAATGCAGAAGTTTTTGTGGCTGCCAGGCTTGAGGTATTGGACTTGGGTCAGGCATACGCCTGCGTTGCCGATCAAAGAGCGCCCTGGTTCGATGCACAAGTGACGCTCGCCCCAGCCACGGGCATCGATTTTTGCCAGCAAGCCTGACCACAGCACATCGGCTGCTGGCGGGGTATCGCCCTGATAGTCAATGCCCAAGCCGCCACCAAAGTCAATGTGGCGCAGCAAAATGCCGCGGGCCTCAATGGCTGCGACCAAGTCCAGCATCTTGTCCATGGCGTCTAGGTAGGGGCCGGGTTGAGTGATTTGCGAGCCAATATGGCAATCGATGCCCAGTACCTCGATGTGCGGCATTTGGTGGGCCAATTCATACGCCGCGATCGCTTCCTCGTGGGCGACACCAAATTTGTTGTCTTTCAGACCCGTGGAAATATAAGGGTGTGTGTTGGCGTCCACATCGGGGTTGACGCGCAGGCTGATGGGCGCTCGCACATTCATTTCAGCAGCCACGGCGTTCAGCGCATGAAGCTCAGCGAGGCTTTCGACGTTGAAGCAACCGATGCCGACGCGCAAGGCGTGGCGCATTTCGTCGGGCGTCTTGCCTACGCCTGAAAAGATGATGTGCTCGGGCGCGCATCCGGCCTGCAATGCTCGGGCCAATTCCCCACCCGAAACAATGTCCATGCCACAGCCGGCTTGGATGAAGGTCTGCAAAATCGCCAAATTACTGTTGGCTTTCATGGCGTAATGAATGCGCGCGTTTCTGCCCTGAAGACCACGCTGGTAGGCGCTCAACGCATCAAGCATGGCCGTCTTGGAGTAGACAAAGAGAGGGGTGCCGTGCTGCTGCGCCAATGCCTGTAGTGCGATGCCTTCTAGTTCAAGACCTTCGCTGGTGTACGCGAGTTGTGTGCCGATAGGAATGCGCATAGTTGAATTAGTTGGAAGGGGAGACGGCCGCGTGGGCGGAGGCCTGTCGCAGCGGCCCTTTTTGACCACAACCGATCAAACCCACACACAGGAGTGACAAGAGACCTGAACAAGCCAGGTGTTTGGCTCGCACCTTTAGAATGGGGAAAGACTTCATAACGAGATTGTAATGACGGACTTGGAATTCTTAGACGCAGCTGAAGCGGTCCTGCGCTCGATTGAGCTGAACTGCGACGAACTCAATGAAACCAGTGATGTGGACATCGATAACCAGCGGGTTGGCGGCATGATCACCTTGACTTTTGAAGACCGGTCACAAATCGTGATCAATCTTCAAAAACCGCTGCATGAGATTTGGATGGCTTCGCGCGAAGGTGGCTATCACTACCGCTGCGTTGCGGGGCAGTGGAAAGACACCAAGTCAGATCAAGACTTTTATACAGATTTGAACCACGCCCTCAGCCTGCACGCCCAAGAGCCCGTCACGTTCACGCCGCGCTAGCCAAACCATCACTGGTCTTTGAACATTTGCAGAATGTCCTTGCGCTCGCCTTGACCGATCGCGGGGGTGTCCAACAGGTTGGTCGCGGCTCGGTCTTCTAAGCCAATCGAAGCGATGCCTTTGCCTGGCTTAAATTCCTCAAAGTACCACTCGTCCCCGACCTCCACCACGCCAGGCGGGGGCACCAGAGAGGCCTCAGGCACGGCTGCCAGCGTTGGGGCCATGTAGTCAATCCAAATGGGTAACGCCAATCCGCTGCCCGTTTCGTGATCGCCTAGGTTGCGTGGCGTGTCGTAGCCAACCCACACCGCGGCCACCCGAGTGGGCTGGTAGCCCACAAACCAAGCGTCTTGGGAATCGTTGGTGGTTCCCGTCTTGCCAAACAAATCGTGGCGGTCGAGTTCACGCGAAGCGCGCTGCGCAGTGCCTGAGCGAGTGATTTCCTTCAGCATATTGCTCATCATGAAGGCGTTGCGGGCACTGATGACCCGGTTGCTCTCAACCAATGGGGTGGGAGGTGCTTCAAAGATCTTTCGTCCGCGTTGGTCTTGGATGCGCGCAATCAAGCTGGGTATGACGCGGTAGCCACCGTTGGCGAAAACGCTGTACGCGGTGATCATTTGCATCGGCGTCACCGTGCCTGCACCAAGCGCCATGGTGTAGTAAGGGGGTATTTTTTCGCGGTCAAAACCAAAACGCAAAGCCCACTCTTGAGCGGTTTGTGGCGTCAGCATTTTGAGCACACGAATAGAAATCATGTTTTTCGATCTGGCCAGGCCGCGACGGGCAGACATGGGCCCATCGAATTTGCCATCGTAATTTTTGGGCTCCCAAGGCTGTCCGCCTGTTTCCTCTGCGGTGAAGAAAATGGGGGCGTCGTTGATGATGGTTGACGGCATCAAACCTTGCTCGAATGCGGCCGAATAGATGAAGGGTTTGAAGCTCGAACCCGGTTGCCGCCATGCCTGTGTGGCATGGTTGAATTGGTTTTTACTGAAATCAAAACCGCCGACCAACGCCCGCACCTGGCCGGTCCGAGGGTCCATTGAAATGAGCGCGCCCTCGACCTCTGGCGTTTGTGTGATGGTCCAGTCATTTTTGCCGGTGGGCGTCACGCGAATCAGAGATCCGCGTCGGATGCGTTGGCTTTGAGGCACCCGATCTGTCAGGGCTGTTTTGACGCCTGCCAACCCCCGCCCTTGAATGGTGAGCACCGTGCCGTTTTGAGCCACGGCAGTCACTTTGCTTTCGCTCACCTGGGTGACGACGGCCGCCAATAGATCACCCTGGTCAGACGTGGTGTCAAGCAACTCGTCAATGGCATTGGCTTGCGCTAGGGAATCTTTGGGCAAGGAGATGGTTTTTTCTGGCCCACGGTAGGCGTGCCGGTTTTCATAAACCAACAGGCCTTTTCTCAATGCGGCGTAAGCGGCTTCTTGTTCTTTGGCGTTGATCGTGGTGTAGACATCGAGGCCACGGGTGTAGGCGTCTTCGCCGTACTGTTCCGTGATCGCGGTGCGCACCATTTCTGCGACGAAGTCCGCGTGGGCGTCTGTGGCCGCCTTGGACTGGCGCACAGGGACCGGTTCCGTTTTGGCTTGCTTGGCTTGTGCGCGCGTGATGAAGCCGTTGGCCTCCATCCTGCCAATGATGTAAAGCTGACGCGCTTTGGCGCGTTTGGGGTTGCGCACTGGGTTGTACGCAGAAGGCGCTTTAGGCAGACCCGCCAGCATCGCCGCTTGCGCGATGCTCAAGTCCGCCAACGGCTTGCCAAAGTAGGTGCGAGACGCCGCACCAAAACCGTAAGCGCGTTGCCCTAGGTAGATGTGATTCATGTACACCTCTAGGATCTGCGCTTTCGTGAGCGAATACTCCAGTTTGTAGGTCAGCAAAATTTCATAAATCTTGCGGATGTAGGTTTTTTCAGCGGACAGGTACATGTTGCGCGCGACCTGCATACTGATGGTGGAGCCCCCTTGACTTTTGGCGCGCCCAAAGTTGGCGTAGACCGCTCGCGCCATCCCCTTGAAATCAACGCCAGAGTGTTCAAAGAAATTGGCATCTTCCGCAGCCAAAACCGCATGGATCATCACCTGAGGAATGTTTTGAATCGGTATGAACTCACGCTTTTCTTCGCCAAAAGCAGCCAAGAGCACTTTGTCTTGACTGAAAACACGCAATGGAAGTTTGGGTCGATAAGTGGCATAGCTATCAATCTCTGGTAGCTTGGGGTAGGCCAGCGCGAAAGCGATTCCCAGCACGCACACGCCTGCCAAACCCAATCCCGCGCACACCCAAAACAGCTGCCACACGCGCCGCCCCCATGACGCGTTTGGGGGCGATTGGGATGAGTTCCTGGAGGATTGAGGTGTCTTGGGTTTGGGCATTGGGGCGCCTATGAGGAGAGCCCAATTATAGGAACGCACTCGCTTCAGTGGGTTCTTGGCTGGGGCCATTGGGCACCTTCAACTTATCCAAGGCATGGCGCTGCGCCCGAAGTGGGGAATTCCACACATACGGAGTCGACGGACAGGGCTAGCATGGTTCACCAAAGGCCATGACCGTGGCCGCCCTGGGGGATTGTTGTGAAACCTGTCAATGCGTGAGCCCACAGCCGACCTGGGCACAGGACCCTCGAGTGAGGTCCATGGCGAGCGCCTTGCGCTCAGCGGCGATGTGCCGAGACAGGACGCGCGCGCTGCCTGGGTTCGCCTGATTGGGATGTCGATCGCCTTGCTGAGCGTGGTTTGGGGTATCAGCGGGTGGGTGATTCATCAGCAACACCAAAACCATCGGTCTTTCGAGGCGCTCCAGTTGGCTCTGCAGCAGTCAGTGAGTCAAAAGAAATTGGTGCAACAGCAGGCGACGATCCAGGCAGCCCGCCTTCAGAAGCTGGCAGTCTGGCAGGCAAAAGTCGCCGTCTTGCAAACCCAATCTGCGTTGCAGTGGGCCGCCTTAGGTGTGGTTTTGCCCACCAATGGTTACTGGTTGCAAGCGCAATGGCAACCTCAGCAATTCGTCGGCTTAGCGATGGTCGAACATTCGTCCGACTGGGTTGACGTTCAAGAGCGGTGGCGCAGGCTGATGGCTACCGAGCCAATGGCAAATGTGAAACAAACCCATCGCATCAAGGCGCAGCCCCTGGGTAATTGGGAGGTTGAGTGGCAGGTGGCATGGGGTCGGTCCGATGGGGATTGATCGCCGTTCAGCACCGCCAAGTGCGAGGGCATCGCCAGACCTGCGTCAGGGAGATCACGTATCGGCGCCGTTAGAGGCCGCTCATTCGCCTGTAGACCAGGAGGACCAGATTGGGGTAGTGGCGTGGTTGAGGCGGCATGGCTTTGCCGCCTGGTATGACTGGTTCGCGTGGCCGGTGCGCGCGCAGCGTGAGTCATTGTGGGTGCTTGTCGGTGTGTTGTCGGGGATGCCGATCGTGGGTGTGGCGTTGGCGATCGCGATCTGGCCCAACCCAGTCGAGCGCAGCGCAGTCGCACGTGACGCCTTGGGTGCCAACCAAGCCCAAACGGCGCTTTTGCGAGCAGAGGTCAAGCGGCTATCCACTCAAATGGGTGGACTGGCTCCTGCTCAATCCACTGCGGATGTTCGCGCCAAGCTGGTGGCGGCAATGGGCCGTGGGGGCGTGGTCGAGGCAACGGTTCGGCTGAAGTCGGAAGTGGATGTCGGAGAGTGGCACGGCCAGGATTGGGTGATCAAAGGTCGGGCCACTTACTTGCAGTGGCAGAGGGTGTACGAGGATCTGCCACGTGTAGTTCCGCTGGGTGAGCCGCGTGCTTGGACCGC
>JBEAPX010000181.1:0-10021 GCA_041164205.1 Pseudomonadota bacterium | reverse complement strand
AACGATGACACCCTTGCATGGGTTAAGAAAACGGAAGGAATCAAGATGAGTGCAGTTCTTGGACACCACGATGATCACGCACACGATGATCATCACCATGCTCCCACTGGTTGGCGTCGTTGGGTTTTTGCGACCAACCACAAAGACATTGGGACGCTGTATTTGCTATTTAGCTTTGCGATGTTGATCGTTGGCGGCATTTGCGCCATGGGCATTCGTGCCGAGTTGTTTTACCCAGGCTTGCAGTTGGTGAACCCCGAGTTGTTCAACCAATTCACCACCATGCACGGTCTGATCATGGTGTTCGGCGCCATCATGCCGGCATTCGTGGGCTTTGCGAACTGGATGTTGCCTTTGCAAATTGGCGCATCCGATATGGCGTTTGCTCGCATGAATAACTTCAGCTTTTGGCTGATGATTCCTGCGGCCATCATGCTCGTTGCATCGTTCTTCATGCCAGGTGGCGCACCTGCCGCTGGCTGGACCTTGTATGCGCCTTTGACCTTGCAGATGGGCCCCTCCATGGATGCCGGCATTTTTGCAATGCACATCTTGGGTGCTTCATCCATCATGGGTTCGATCAACATCATCGTGACCATCCTCAACATGCGTGCCCCTGGCATGACCTTGATGAAGATGCCGATGTTCGCTTGGACTTGGTTGATCACCGCCTATTTGCTGATTGCCGTCATCCCCGTGTTGGCTGGTGCCATCACGATGACTTTGACCGATCGCCACTTTGGTACGTCGTTCTTCAACCCAGCTGGTGGTGGTGACCCTGTCATGTATCAGCACATCTTCTGGTTCTTTGGACACCCCGAAGTCTATGTGTTGATCCTGCCTGCGTTCGGTATCGTGAGCCAGATCGTTCCCACGTTCGCACGCAAAAAACTGTTTGGCTATGCCTCGATGGTGTACGCCACCGGATCAATCGCCATCTTGTCATTCATCGTGTGGGCTCACCACATGTACACCACAGGGATGCCGGTCACTGGCCAGTTGTTCTTCATGTACGCCACGATGTTGATTGCTGTGCCGACCGGCGTGAAGATCTTTAACTGGATCGCCACGATGTGGAAGGGCTCAATGACTTTCGAGACCCCCATGTTATGGGCCATTGGCTTCATCTTCGTGTTCACGATGGGCGGTTTCACTGGCCTCGTGCTCTCCATGGCTCCGTTGGACCAAGCCTTGCACGACACGTATTACGTTGTGGCGCACTTCCATTACACGATGGTGGCTGGCTCGTTGTTCGCGTTGTTCGGTGGTTTCTATTTCTGGGCGCCTAAGTGGACCGGTGTGATGTACAACGAAGCCAAAGGCAAGTTCCACTTCTGGGCGTCTTTGATTTTCTTCAACGTCACCTTCTTCCCCCAGCACTTCCTCGGTTTGGCTGGTATGCCCCGCCGCTACGCTGACTACCCAGCGCAGTTTGCTGACTTCAACATGTTGTCGTCCATTGGCGCCTTCGGCTTTGGTTTGATGCAGGTGTATTTCTTCTTCTTTATCGTCATCCCAGTGATGCGCGGTCAAGGTGAAAAAGCGCCTCAACGTCCTTGGGATGCTGCGCAAGGTTTGGAGTGGGAAGTGCCTTCACCCGCACCTTTCCATACGTTTGAAAATCCCCCTAAGTTGGATGAAACCGCCACTCGCGTGGTGGGTTAATCGGCGATGGCACAAACGCCTGAACAACGCAAAGCCAACGTGCGCACAGCATTGATCGTGCTGTCGTGTGCGTTGGTGTGTGGATTGGGTTTCGTCGCCAAAATTGCACTGTTGGGTGGATAAGCCAGTGGCTAGCCAAAAGCACAACAAAACCATGCTGACCAAGCTCGCGGTGATCACGCTGGGCATGTTTGGCTTTGGCTATGCTTTGGTCCCGCTCTATAACGCGATTTGTGAGGTCACCGGGTTGAACGTGCTCGCGGCAGTGGAGCAGGAAAGCTCAGGTGCCGCTCGCTACAACCCAGCCAACTCTCAAGTGGATGTGACGCGACAGATCACGGTTGAGTTTGATGCGAACTCGCGGGGTGTATGGCGCTTCAAGCCTGAGGTGTCGACGTTGACATTGCACCCCGGTGAGATGGCGACGGTGATGTACGAGTTTCAAAACACTCAAACACGCACCCTCGCAGCCCAAGCGATCCCCAGCTACGCTCCCAAGGTGACGGCACAGTATTTCCACAAAGTGGAGTGCTTTTGCTTCAACGAGTACACGCTGGCGCCCGGTGAAACCAAGCAATGGCCTGTGACTTTCGTCGTTGACCCCAAATTGCCCAAGAACGTCACGACCATCACGTTGTCCTACACATTCTTTGAAGTCGGCAGTGGCATACCGCCGGCACCCCAGGCACAAGCTGCGCCTGTGGTCAATTTGGAGCCACAAGGATGAGTGGACAGAAACTGATCAACAACAGGTCATGGTGGGCAACCATCAGTGCCGTGTTGTGGGCCTTTTTAGGAGTCCGACGCAAGTCGGATTTTGAGGACGATATTGGCAAGCTGACACCACTGCAGATCGCTATTGTGGGCGCCGTGGGTGGGGTGTTGTTTGTTATTTTTTTGATGTTAGTGGTTCAGTGGGTGGTGGCCTCCGCGTGAGCGAAGCCCGACCGAATGAACACGCAATGATTGTTTAAAGCAGAATCGACCAGTAGGAGTCAACATGTCGACAGCAACTCACGGGCAAACGCCTTATTACTTTGTCCCGGGGCCTTCCAGCCACCCGGTCATGGCGGCGATTGGCCTGTTTTTTGTCATTTTGGGTGCCGGTCAGTGGATCAATGGCCACGACTGGGGTAAGTACGCCCTGGCTTTGGGAATGGTTTGGTGGCTCGTGATTTTGTGGCGTTGGTTTGCAGACGCCATTCGCGAGTCTGAAGGGGGCATGTACAGCGATCGCATCGATGTCTCCTACCGTTGGAGCATGAGTTGGTTTATTTTTTCTGAGGTGATGTTCTTCGGTGCATTCTTCAGCGCTTTGTGGTGGGTGCGCGCGCACTCATTGCCTCAGTTGGCTGACCCAATCCACGACGTGTTGTGGCCCAGTTTCCAGGGTGTGTGGCCAACGCTTGCCACTGGTACGACGGGTTCGCCCGCTGACATCGTCGAGCCGTTCCAGACGATGACGCCGTTCTGGTTGCCTACGATTAACACCGCTTTGCTGTTGTCATCTGGTGTCACCTTGACGATTGCCCACCACGCCATGCAGGCTGGTGAGCGCGCCAAGACGATTGCGTTCATGTGGATGACCGTGCTATTGGGTGTCGTTTTCTTGTTTGTCCAAGGCTACGAGTATTACCACGCTTGGACCGAGATGAACCTCACGATGGCTTCTGGCGTCTACGGATCCACGTTCTATATGCTCACCGGCTTTCACGGTTTCCACGTGTTTGTGGGTATGTTGATGCTGTTGTTCATCACCCTGCGTTTGCAAAAAGGGCATTTCACCGCTGAGCGCCACTTTGGCTTTGAAGGCGCCGCGTGGTACTGGCACTTTGTGGACGTGGTGTGGCTTGGTTTGTACATTTTGGTGTACTGGTTGTAAGCCACCAGGCCTCATCAGCAATCTGGCGCCTGAGGGCGCCAGATTTGTTTAAAGGATGCGCAAGATGGGGCGGTGGATTTACTGACCGACGTTGAACCCAGTGGGATGTATCCAACCCATCAAGTAACTGAGCAACACGATGAGAAACAGTGCGACCGAAAAGCCAATGCGGAAAGTCAGCGCCCTTGCCATTCGTTTGGCGCGCAACTGCTCGGCGTTGGGCTCATCGTGTGAGCTACCACGCATCATGAAGAACAAAGCGGCAGCCAAGCTGCCCAAAATGGCGATGAATGCCAGTGCAACGAGAAAGTTCATGGCCTTATTATCCATCCACTTTGCAGCGCTCAAGCCCCAGACTCCGTCAGAGGTAGGGCTGTGAACACAGCTCGCGTTGCCGTCTTCTTGGCCGCTCTCATAACCATCGCTTTGACTGCGCGTCTGGGTGTCTGGCAATTGGATAGGGCTGCTCAAAAGCAAGCCTATGTGGACGCAGTGCAAGCCCAAAGCGAAGCGACCCCTTTGCTCCAATCAGACTGGGCGCCACGCGCGCCGGGTGTGGAACAGCAGCACCGACGCGTCCGCTTGTATGGCTACTGGGCGCCAGAATTGACCCGCTATTTGGACAATCGGACGATGGCGGGTGCAGCTGGATTTGTGGTGGTGACGCCTTTGCGTTTAGATAACCATCAATGGGTGGTGGTGCAACGCGGATGGCTTCCTCGAAACCGACTCGATCGTTTGGCCATCGCGCCATACGAGACTCCGAGCGGGCGAGTCACGGTGGAAGGGGTTTTATCCCTCCCACCATCCCAGTATTTCACCTTGGGCGATGATCAGGGTGAGGGGGCTGTGGTGCAAAACCTCGATTGGCTGAGTTATCAAACGCTGGTAGGGGCTGATATCGGCACCATGAGCATCAAGCAATTGGGGGGGCAGGCGGATGGTCTGCTGCGGCAGTGGGACCCTATTGATGCAAAGATCTCAACGCACTACGGATACGCCTTTCAATGGTTCGCACTCAGTGCAGCCACCTTTTTTATCTATATCTGGTACCAGGTTTGGCGTCCACGGCGCCGACTGACCAAGGAATCCAATCATGGCTGAAGATCCATTGCTAATGACCACGCACGATGTCCGAGGACTGGAATCGAATTCGCCCAAGGTTGGGGCAGGTCGACTCAAGTTGCTGTTTATCTTGTTGGTTTGCGCCGCCCCCGTGATTGCGTCTTACCTCACGTACTACGTGATCAAGCCGCAAAACGCGAACAGTTATGGCACATTGATCGCGGAGCAGCCAGATATTCCGGATATCCAAGCCGTTGATTTGAGCGGGCAAGTCCACTCCATGAAGGAATTGGAAAAGCAATGGCTTTTGGTCAGCGTAGGTCCTGCCGCTTGTGATGCTGACTGTGAATGGCGCTTGTATCTTCAGCGTCAAATTCGCGAGGCCATGGGGCCAGATCGCGCGCGCCTTGACTGGGTTTGGTTGATCACCGATGACACGCCCATTCGCCCAGAACTGCTGCCTGCTTTGAGCCAAGGCATTGCTTGGCGCGTCAATTCAGCCGCGCTGGCCCAATGGCTCAAGCCTTCAGAAGGGCAGCGTTTGCAGGATCATTTGTATGTGGTGGATCCCATTGGGAATTGGATGATGCGATTCCCTGCCCAGCCGGACCCCGATCGTTTGCGCAAAGACATCAGGCGGCTGTTGAAGGCGTCGCAGTTCTGGGATACAGAAGGGCGCCAACAGTGACTGCGACTCAGTTGATTGATTTGGCGCCTACCCTCGAGTTGATGGGGTTGGCGATCATCCTGGCCTTGGGCCCATTGGCTTGGTTGTTCTGGCGGCATCAGGGACGGTCTCCGAAAGAGTTGATGGCGCTGTTGGTTGGCGTCACACTTTTTCTGACGTTTGATTTGGTGGTGTTTGGTGCTTTCACGCGCTTGACCGACTCAGGTCTGGGCTGTCCGGATTGGCCGGGCTGCTACGGTACTTTGTCACCCTGGGCTGCAGCGCACCCCATCAGCCAGGCCCAAGCCGCCATGCCAACGGGACCAGTGACGCACCTCAAAGCCTGGATTGAAATGATTCACAGGTACGCCGCGATGGTGGTTGGTGTGATGATCATCATGCAGGTCCTGTTGGCATGGCGCTGGCGTGCGCATTTGAAAGGCACGGTCCCGCTGGCCGTTGTGACCTTGATTTGGGTCTGTGTTCAAGGCGCCTTTGGGGCGTGGACCGTGACATTGAAACTTCAGCCTATTGTGGTGACCGGGCACCT
The DNA here is from genome assembly GCA_041164205.1 of Pseudomonadota bacterium. Lineage (GTDB taxonomy): Bacteria > Pseudomonadota > Gammaproteobacteria > Burkholderiales > Burkholderiaceae_C > RS62. The sequence goes on along the minus strand of JBEAPX010000181.1, from coordinate 4,192 downwards.
GCTGGGCGGCATGACGCTCTTGCTGCTGTTGCGCTGGCAACACGTGCGGTTGAATGGTGCCGAGCCTATTGGGTCAGGTGATACCGGACTCAAACCCTGGGCTTGGCTCACGTTGATGGTGTTGTACCTCCAACTGGGTTTAGGCGCCTGGGTGAGCTCCAACTACGCGGTACTCGCCTGTCAAGACTTCCCAACCTGTCAGGGCTCTTGGTGGCCAGAGATGGATTTCACAGCAGGATTTGAATTGTGGCGTCCGCTAGGCATGGACGGGACGGGCCAGCCGATTGTGTTTGCCGCGCTCACCGCCATCCACTTCACGCATCGCTGGTTTGCGTTTGTGGTGTTGGCTTTGATAGGCTGGGTCGGTTTCAAACTGCGCCGAGAGCCCCACACCCGCGTGATCGGTCATGCGTTGTGGGCCTTGGGCGTGTGGCAGTTGCTGAGTGGTGTTTCTAATGTCGTTCTCCAGTGGCCATTATTGGCGGCCCTTGCCCATACAGCGGGCGCAGCGGCGATGGTGATCGTCATCACGGGCTGGTTGGCTCGTCACTATGTCAAGAAGGATCTTTCGTGAGCGCTACCAACCCTATTTCCGCACCGGCTTCGGTCTTTAGTCAGTACTACGCGCTGATGAAGCCGCGAGTGATTCAGTTGATCGTGTTCTGCGCCTTGATCGGTATGGTCCTTGCGGTGCCTCGCGTGCCCACGCTAAGTGAGCTGGGCTTGGCTGCGATGGCTTGCGTGGGGATCTGGTTGGTGTCGGGTGCCGCGGCTGCATTCAACTGCCTGATTGAACAACACATCGACGCCAAGATGCGCAGGACAGCTTGGCGCCCTACAGCAAAAGGTGAACTGTCGACCCGACAAGCGCTCGTGTTCTCTATGGTCCTGTGTGCCGCGGGTTCGGCGCTGCTCTACGTCTGGGTGAACCCCCTGACGATGTGGTTGACTTTCGCCACATTCGTCGGCTATGCCGTTGTCTATACGGTGGTCCTCAAGCCGCTGACACCGCAAAACATCGTGATTGGCGGAGCATCAGGCGCGATGCCACCAGTCCTCGGCTGGGCAGCCATGACAGGCGACGTGGGGCCAGAAGCATTGATGCTGTTCTTGATCATCTTCTTGTGGACACCGCCTCACTTTTGGGCTTTGGCCTTGTATCGCGTCGAAGACTACCGCCAGAGCGGGCTACCCATGCTGCCTGTGACCCATGGTTCGAAGTTCACCAGACTGCAGATATTGTTGTACACCGTGGTCCTGTCGGCAGCTTGCTTATTGCCCTTTGCCTATGGGATGAGCGGATGGCTTTATGCAGTGGTCGCTACCGTGTTGTCGGTGGGTTTCATGGCTTATGCCTGGGCGTTGTGGCGCAATTACTCAGACAGCCTGTCTCGCAAAACATTTCGCTTTTCACTGATTCATTTGTCGGTATTGTTTGCCGCGTTCTTGATTGACCATTACGTGAGGGATTGGTTTTGAACTTTTTGCATTCATGGCAGGCTTGGACGAAGGCCGCAGTACTGTCGTGCGTTGTGGCGCTGACAGCCTGTAGTGATGAACCTGCGTTTCACGGAATCGATATCACAGGTGCAGACTACGCCACCTCATTTCAGCTGACAGACCACAATGGCCAAGTCCGCACGCTGGCAGACTTCAAAGGCAAGGCTGTGGTGATCTTCTTTGGTTACACGCAGTGTCCGGATGTCTGCCCCACCTCGATGACGGAGCTGGCGGAAACCAAGCAATTACTCGGAAAAGACGGAGATCGATTGCAGGGCTTATTTGTGACCGTGGATCCTAAACGCGACACGCCAGAGGTGATGAAGGCCTACATGGCGGCGTTCGACCCCAGTTTCTTGGCGCTGTACGCACAAGACACCCCGCTCGAGCAAGTGGCTAAATCCTTTCGCATCTACTACAAAGAAGTGCCTGGGCCCACGCCGACCAGTTATACGATGGACCATTCGGCGGGCAGTTACGTCTATGACCCCCAAGGTCGCATCAGGTTGTATCACCGTTATGGCAGCGGTGCAGCAGGCCTCGCTGCGGATATCCGCCAGTTGCTTGACGGCCGCTAACCGATCGCCTGGGTGAGAGTGTGCTGCGACCCGAGGAGGGGCAGCAGCACAGCCGGAGCTCAAGCCGACACTTGATCAGCCGCCGAAGTGAATGAGTCGGCAAAAAAGCGATCGGCATCCAGTCCGTGTGTCGCGAAATCACGGCGAGCGGACTCGATCACAATGGGTGCACCACACGCGTAGACGTCGTAAGGGCTGAGGTCGGCGTGGTCATCCAAAACGGCCTGGTGGACATAGCCAGTTCGACCTGACCAAGCGTCCTCTGCCGTGGCTTCTGATACGACGGGGATGTATTCCAAATGGGCGCGCGTCCCGCAATGACTCATCAGCCAGTCATGCATATATAAATCTTGGGGTCGCCGACCTCCCCAATAAATCCGAGTGGGGCGAGTGATTCCCCTCAAATCCATGTGTTCGAGGATGGCTTTGATGGGGGCAAAACCGGTACCGGATGCCAAAAACACCATCGGCCGATCGCTGTCTTCACGCAGGTAGAAGCTGCCATACGGTCCCTCCAGTCGAAGGATCGCCTTTTCTTTGAGGTCATTGAAAACTTGATCGGTGAATTTGCCGCCAGGCATATGCCGCAAGTGCAGCTCGATGCCACCCGTTTCCGCCTGCGTGTGGGCCGCGTTGCCCATAGAGTAACTGCGTCGATCGCCATCTCTCAAGATGAATTCGACGTACTGGCCCGCATGGTAGGTGAAGGCCTCCGCCGCAGGGAGCTGCAGCACCATGCGCATCACGTCATCGGCGAGTTTGTCGAGTTTCGCCACGCGGGCCGGCATCTTCCGAATGGGGAACGCGTCTTCGCTTGTGACTTGTTTGGACTCAAGCACCAGGTCGGAGCGAGGGTGCGCACGGCAAGTAAGAATCATGCCCTGTTCAGCTTCACTCGCTGATAGCGCTTTGTCTTGATGTGGCGCCATGTGCACCTCTCCGCTCAGCAGGCGGCATTTACAAGAGCCACAAGCGCCATCTTTGCATCCATAGGGCAGACCAATGCCTTGGCGAATGGCTGCCAGCAGCAGGCTCTCATCTGAGTCTGCTTGAAATTGCCTTTGACTGGGTTCGACCGTGATGTTGAATGTCATACTTGGCGTGCTCTTCATGATTTAAAAACCGTATTTTCGCAAAACATTTCTTAGTCCTATGTCGATGACACCAATGGGCGCACTGCCAGCTCGATTTCGCCGCACCCGTGTGCTGATTCTTGGGCATGGTGATGTGGGTGGGCGTGTCGCAGCTTTGCTCAATAAAGGTGCCCGCGTGGTGGCCACGACCTCGAATCCGGCACGGTTGAGCGAGTTGCGCGCGGCAGGGCTGACGCCAGCACGGGTCAACCTTGACCTGCCGCATGAATTGAATCGATGGGCTGGATGGGCACAGCGCGTCCTGCATACCGTACCGCCCCAATCGACAGGCGCCCAAGATGAGCGTACGCGCCGTGCAGTCCGCAGCCTGCGATTGCGTGGCCAGCTGCGACAAGCGGTATATGTATCGACCACCGGCGTGTATGGTGACCGGCAAGGGGCTTGGGTCAGCGAGACCGATGGCCTTCGACCCACGACACCTCGCGCGCAAAGGCGAGTGGACGCCGAGGGATATTGGCGTGCGTTCATGCACCCCTGGACGATTCTTCGGGCACCTGGCATTTATGCCCTTGATCGAGCAGGCGGTGACCCACTTGATCGAATTCAACGCGGCGTCCCTGTCCCTGCCCCGGCAGACGACGTCTACACGAATCGCATTCATTCACAGGATTTGGCGCGTGCTTGTGTGCTGTCATTGTGGTCACGCGCGCCTTATCGAGCCATTCACCTGGCCGATCATTCACAGACCAAGCTGGGCGAATTTTTTACCACCTTGGCGCAGGCAACCGGGTTAAGGCTCCCGGATCAAATCACGGTGGCTCAAGCGCAAGAACGCCTGAGCCCGATGGCCCTGAGTTTTTGGGGCGAATCGCGCCGACTTCGAACCACTCGGATGAGTAAGGAGCTGAGATTGCAGCTCATGTACCCGACCGTGTTCGATGCGCTGGACAAAAAAAACCTGCGTTAGACGCAGGCTTTTAAATCATCAGCGAAGGCGCGTCACACAAACACCCCGGCGGT
>JBEAPX010000180.1:0-7988 GCA_041164205.1 Pseudomonadota bacterium | reverse complement strand
CACGTCGCCCAAACATTGTGGGACTGGTCGCACCCCACCTCACCCGTCGCGGCGCCCTCAGAATAGGTCGTGTGAGGGACGCCACGCGAAGCTTATTCAGGCGCTGCATGAAAAGCGCCCTCAGTGATCTTTTAACCCACCTCTTCAGCGATGCCCACCCTCAACGCCCCTGACGCGTGGGGTCTGCCCTCATTTGTAACGGTTGTAACCCCAAAGGTACTGATCTGGGCGACGGCAGATTAAGCCCTCCATCCAGCGGTTCACCATCGCCGCGGCTGCCACTGGGTCCGTGTCAGACCACGCGCGCTCGGGCTCAGTCACGCGGATGATGAACCCTCGCGAGTTGGACAGTCGCTCGACTGCAACCAACAACACTCGGTCAGCCAAGTGGGCCAACCGACTCGCCAGGGTCATGGTGTAGGCAGGCTTACCAAAAAAAGGGGCGCTCACGCCCATGCCTTGTGGGGGCACCTGATCGGGCAACAGGCCGACCACGCCCCCTTGCTTCAACACCTTGAGCAAACCCTTCACGCCAGCCAGATCCGTCGGCAACGCCTTAACACCAGGGCGGTGGCGCCCCAGCGCCAACAGGGGCTCCAACTCACTGTGATTGGGCGGCTGAAACAGCACCGAAATCGGCTGCCTGTCACCCCACCGCTCGGCGTAGGCCACCACGGTGAGGTCAAAGGCACTCAAGTGAGGCGTGAGAAACAAAATGCTTTGGCCATTGGCAATGGCGGATTCAATCAACTCGCCACCTTGCCACTCAGTGGGAACAGGAGCGCCAAACCACAACCTGGGCAACTCCGCCACCATTTGTCCCGCCGCCCCCACTGAGGCGAGCGCTGCGTGGCGATCGATGCTGGCTTGCGCCGTGTTGTCGCGCCAATGCCTGCGGTAGCTTGGTGACAGGGCCCATACCACCCACCCCAGCAGCCACCCGGTCACGTGCAAAGTCCTCAGCGACCGCCTGCCAGCCCAGCGAAACAACGCAATCCAGCGGGCTGCAGAGCGAGACATTGGGGCGGATGGCGACAATTCGGGGGCTTTCATGGTGGAGGCACAACGGCAGTCTGGCAAGACCTGCGCGCGAGCAGGGCATTGCGGACTCACCTATAATTTACTCTATCGCCGAGTTACAGGACTACTTGCGGGGCGATTCACAAATACTTGCTAAAGCGTTCGCCACTTCCGCTCCCCAGGATTCGGCCGACGTCGAATCACTTGGGGAAAGCCGAAGGAAAACACATGGCGAACGACTTTTTATTCACCTCTGAATCGGTCTCAGAAGGCCACCCCGACAAAGTCGCGGATCAAATTTCAGATTCCATCTTAGATGCTATTTTTGAGCAAGACCCCTTGAGTCGGGTCGCGGCAGAAACCTTGACCAACACCGGTCTGGTGGTCTTGGCTGGAGAAATCACCACCAACGCGCACGTGGACTACATCCAAGTGGCCCGCGATACCATCCAGCGCATCGGCTACGACAACACCGAGTACGGCATTGACTACAAAGGTTGCGCCGTCATGGTGTGCTACGACAAGCAGAGCAATGACATTGCGCAAGGCGTCGATCACGCATCGGATGACCACTTGAACACAGGTGCTGGCGACCAAGGCCTCATGTTTGGCTATGCCTGCGATGAAACTCCTGAGTTGATGCCAGCGCCCATTTACTATGCCCATCGATTGGTGGAGCGGCAAGCCCAGCTGCGCAAAGACGGCCGCCTGCCCTTCTTGCGCCCCGATGCGAAAAGTCAGGTCACCATGCGTTACGTCGATGGCAAGCCTCACAGCATTGACACGGTGGTGCTCTCCACCCAGCACAGCCCTGATCAAAGTGAAACAGCGTTGACCATGAAAGCGAGCTTCATCGAAGCCGTGATCGAAGAGATCATCAAACCCGTCCTACCCAAGGAATGGCTGCAAGACACCAAGTACCTGATCAACCCCACTGGCCGCTTTGTGGTCGGCGGACCCCAGGGTGACTGCGGTTTGACGGGTCGCAAGATCATCGTGGACACCTACGGCGGCGCCTGCCCCCACGGTGGCGGTGCGTTTTCTGGAAAAGACCCCACCAAGGTGGATCGCTCTGCGGCTTATGCCGCGCGCTACGTGGCCAAAAACATTGTGGCTGCAGGCTTAGCCAAACAATGCCAGGTTCAAGTGGCTTACGCCATTGGGGTCGCTCAACCCATGAACATCACGGTCAATACTTATGGCACCGGCGTCGTTGACGATGGTCGCTTGTCAGCCTTGGTGCGCGAGCACTTTGATTTGCGACCCAAAGGCATCATTCAAATGCTCGACCTGCTGCGCCCGATTTATCGCAAGACCGCAGCCTACGGGCACTTTGGACGCGACGAGCCCGAATTCAGCTGGGAGCGCACGGACAAAGCCCAAGCTTTGCGAACAGCTGCTGGCGTTTAAGCTTTTGCCTAGACCGCTCACGCGACCTTTTAACGAAAGTCGCGTGAGCCATGCACCAGCCCGTCGAGCCAGGTTGTGCGATCGCGCAGACGCTTAGCAACCAAGTGGGTGACCTGCCCGCCGGTTTCAACGTCTCGTTGCCAAACGCCATAAACCATGAGCAGTTTGGCGTGCAGCCACTCTGATTTGAATTGTTCTTTCACGTCGCGCCAAACCACCACGTTGGTGGAGCCTGTCTCGTCCTCTAAGGTGATGAACAACACGCCATTGGCCGTGGCAGGCTGCTGTCGAACAGTCACCAAGCCACAAGCCCTTGCCAGCCTGCCATTCGGCAACCCCTTCAGCTCTGCGGCGGTGAGCACACGCTCCATTTGTAAGTGCTGACGCAACCCCTCGATAGGGTGGCCTTTCAAGCTCAACCCAGTGATGGCGTGATCCAACACAATGTCTTCTGATGCACTGGGCGGAGCCCACTGCCAATCTTGTGCATCAACCTGTTGGTCTTGCAAAAGTGGGCTGTGGGTTTGCCAAGCCAGCGCCTCCCACACTTGTTGTCGCCGGTGTCCTGCCAAGCTGGCCATGGCGTCGGCATCGGAGAGCAACGCCAGCTGCGCTGCAGTGAGTTCTGCACGTTCAGCCAAATCTTCGACACTGATGAATGGCCTCTTCCCTCGCGCCTGCACCAGCCGATCGGCCACGCGCCTTTGAAAGCCCGCAATACACCTCAAACCCAAACGCACTTGATCGAGAGCATCGCCGGCCAACTCTGTGTCCCACACGCTGTGCATCACATCAACCGGCAACACCGTCACACCATGACGCACGGCATCTTGTACCAATTGAAATGGGGTGTAAAACCCGAGAGGCTGACTGTTCAACATTGCCGCCAAAAAGCAAGCCGGCTCATGGCACTTCAACCAAGCACTTGCATACACGAGCAACGCAAAGCTGGCGGCATGGCTTTCGGGGAACCCATACTCGCCGAACCCTTGGATTTGGGCAATGATTTGCTGCGCAAAGGACACGGTGTAGCCGCGTGACACCATGCCCGCCATGATGCGTTCTTGGAACCGATGCACATCGCCCTTTTTTTGCCATGCCGCCATTGATCGCCTCAATGTGTCGGCTTCGTCTGCGTCAAAGCCTGCAGCCAACATCGCCACTTGCATCACTTGCTCTTGAAACAGGGGTACGCCCAGCGTTCGTCCCAAAGCCTCTTGCAAAGCGGCGCTGGGGTATGACACCGGCTCTAAACCGCGGCGGCGGCGCAGATACGGGTGCACCATGCCACCTTGAATCGGGCCAGGCCTCACAATCGCGACCTGAATCACCAGGTCATAAAAACGCTGGGGGCGCAAGCGCGGCAACATACTCATCTGAGCACGACTCTCCACTTGGAACACCCCCACAGAGTCGGCCTGGCAAAGCATCTCGTAAGTCTCTGGATCTTCGGGAGGAATGTCTTGCAAGACCACCTCGTGCCCGCGGCGCTGCCCCACCATGGCCAGTGCCTTGCGAATGGCGGTCAACATCCCCAGCGCCAAGACGTCAACCTTGAGCAAACCCACAGCATCCAAATCGTCTTTGTCCCATTGAATCAAGCTGCGCTCTGCCATGCGCGCGTTTTCAATCGGCACCAGCCGACTCAACTTGTCTTGCGTCAAGACAAAACCACCCACGTGCTGTCCCAGGTGCCTAGGAAACCGCATCAACGCACGTGCCAGCTGCAGCCATAACAACCACTGAGCGGGTCGTTGTGTACAGACCCAGTCCAAGCGCTTGAGTGCATCTTCCAACGCCTGCTCACTGACCTCTCGCGCATACATACCCGGATGCGCCTTGGCGACGGCCTCAACCAAGAGCGGCTCAATGGCGAGTGCCTTGCCCACATCACGCACGGCACTGCGTGGCCTATAACTGATCACCGTGGCGGCGATGGCTGCACGCTCGCGGCCATACTTTTGGTAGATGTACTGAATGACCTCTTCTCGGCGCTCATGCTCGAAATCAACATCGATGTCCGGCGGTTCGCGGCGTGCTCGACTGATGAATCGCTCAAACAGCAAGGTGCTGCGCGCTGGGTCCACCTCCGTGATGCCCAGGCAATAGCACACCGCTGAATTCGCTGCCGAACCACGCCCTTGACACAAAATGCCTCTTGCTTTGGCAAAGCTCACGAGATCAAACACCGTCAAAAAGTACATCTCGTAATGCAGCTCAATGATCAGCGCCAACTCATGCTCAATCTGCTGCTGCACCGACACAGGAATTCCCCTCGGATAGCGCATTGCCGCCCCAGACCACACATGATCCGTCAGCGCCTCTGCCGGCGAAGCCCTGCTGGTGGCAGACACCGACTCGGGGTACTGGTAACGCAGCTCGTCCAAGCTGAACTGGCACCGGGCGGCCAACTCAACGGTATGGCGCAGCAGTGCCTTGGGATAAACCTGGTGCAACCGATACATAGAGCGCAACGCACACTCCGCGTGTGGAACCAAATGCTCTGCACTCTCATACACCGTGCGTCCCAAGTGGATGGCAGTCAACACGTCTAACAAGGGTTTGCGGGATTTCAAATGCATCCGGACCGCCCCCGTCGCCACTGCGCTGCAATTCAAATCACGGGCCCACCCAGTGGTCAATCTCAGCCACCATGCATCGTCGAAGTCACCCCACAACACCACGCCCAAGTGGCTGTTGTTCGGGTGAAATGTCAGCCACTCTGACAAAAATGCAATGGCCTTGCGTTCAGACAAAGGGTCCTCGTGCCAATGCTCACGAGCCGGACACAAGACCCACTCAATCTGCGTGAGGTGCGCCCAATCACTCGGCTCAGCGCTCACACGGTAGCGCCCTTTATCGGCAGACATACGGGCTTGGGTGATGGTTTCACACAAGTCTCCCCAACCCTTGAGGTTGCGCGGCAATGCGATCAATCGCCACCCATTGGGCAAGACAAACATACTGCCCGGAATGAACTTCAGCCCCACCGCTTTGGCTTGCTGATGCGCTCGCACCACGCCCGCTACCGAGCACTCATCGGTCAGTGCCAGCGCTGCGTAGCGCAAGTCATGCGCCCGCTGCACCAACTCTTCCGGGTGCGATGCAGCTTGCAAAAACGTGAAGTTACTGTGGGCCCACAACTCTGCATAGGCCCAACCGTCCCACGGTTCAGATGAGTCAGGCATACACACCGTGCAAGAACCACTGCTCTGCCTCACGGTAGATCCAGAGCCACCCCACGCGCTCAGACCACGCCACGAAGTAGTCTCGGCGCACCGCTCGCGGCAACTCGATCTGAGGCACATCGCTCCACGGCCATGCCCCCACCCGCTGGGGCCCAAGCACCAATCGCAAAGGCCCCTGGTACCAAGGCCGATCGGCCTTCACCCACAATCGCACCGGCGGGTCTAGCAACCAAGATGGACTGACTCTCGATCGCATCAACGTCACGGCAGAAGCGCGCGACACCGGCAGAGTGGAGACCCAGGTTTGCATACGCTCAGGAATCGGATCGGCCTCTGTCTGCGCACAAGACACCCCTTCTCCGCCCCAGCGGGTGCGCATTTCTTCTAGACACACCGGCAAGCTGCGCCCTCGTCCGCGATCCCATAACCCTTTCCACACATCGGAGGCCGGCACGTCCTCTGTGAGTTTCAGCTCCAGCGCCACAATGGGTGCAGAGAGCTTCCAGTGCTCCCGGTGCAACCGAGTCAATCGCCACCAAATGTCAAAGTCATGGGTCGGTTCGGCGCTCGCGATCAGGTGGATTTCTCTTTGATCACGCCCCTGAGCTTGTTGAATCTGAGGGGTATCCCAAGCAAAGACCCACTCCACCTGTTTGGCCTGACGCTGCCGCGCCACCAACCACGCCACCATCTCTTGCAACATCGCTGGCATCACCTCATCCACTTCAGACCAGTGCGTGGCAGGCCGAGCCCACTCTCGCTTCGTGTCAAACTGGGCCGGCACTTGCCATGGCAACAACTCCGAAGGCCTATCTCCATAAGCTTGGTCCAGGATCTCCAATACCCGTTTGCCCCAGCGGCGAGCCACCGAACCCCGCGGCAACCGGCGCAAATCGCCCCACGTGCGCATCCCCAGCGCGTACCAAGCCTTTTGATAGCGCTCAGTCTCTGGCAAAGTCCACAAAGGCAATTGATCGGCTGTCGTGTCGCGCACAGACAAGCGGCATCGCGCTCTGGCGAGCGCTTGCCACACCGTTGCGCCCCAGCCGCTGCAGCCATAGTCGTCGCAAGAAATACCCCACTGCCCCGGCCACGCCTCTCGAAACCGGCGCCAAGCTGGCGTGGCGCCACCCCAATAGGCTGTGACTGAATGGGCATCTAAGGCAACGCCCTCACCCCACACATACACATCAGGGGTAAAAGCGGTGCACCAATTCGCCAGGGCTGGTGTGGATGGGCCTGCCTGATCAGGCCGCTTGCTTGATGGCTGAAGCGCCATCCAACGCAGCGTATTCATCCTGCCACTCCTGCATCTCTGTGCGGCGCTGGTTCACCCATTGTTGTTGGGCCTGCAAGGCTTCGCCCAAAGCATGGTGTTGCCACGGCAAATGCAACACGCCGGTATGCGGTAGCCCACGGCGCTTAAGCATCTCCACGCGCAGAGCGGGCCGATGCATATCAGAGGCGTCCACATCAACGACCAGCCGAAGCGGTGCGGGTGATGACTGCGTGCGGCAAGCCTGAGGACGAAACACCCACAGCAGCGCTTCACTCTGAGCCGCCAAGTATTGAATCCGACGCAGGGCTAGAGCGTGAGCTTGTGGCAACCACGCCAACACGGCGACCACATCAGCGCACTGGAGCGCCTGCTCCACCGCCCACGCACAAGCCTGGGGACGTTCGGGGTGCAACCACACCAAGCGCGAAGTATCCAACCCCCACGCGCCCCATGCAGGTGTGAACGGCGTGTGGACCGGGTTGACCAGCACCACCGTGCCTGCCCACTGCGACTGGGCGCCTTGCATGGCCTCACGTTGACGGCGCACCAACACCGGCGCCACCAAAGGCACATCAGCCCCTGCCACCGAGCCATGCAACACCTCTTGCATTTGTCCTGGTTGCCAGCCGCCGCCGGGCAGCACTTGATCGAGAGGCTCGTACCCGCTTGGACAGGGCTGCGCGCATTCAATCGTTGGGTTGACCACCCCCACGTCGGCGGCTGTCCAGACACTTCCTGACGGACATTGGTTCATGGCTTGTGTGATGTTTTTCATAAAATATACTGTGTTTTTATACAGTATATGAGGCTGCATCCAGATCTGCAAGCGGCTTCATTTCCCCTCGCTTTTGCAGGAAATTCCTGAAATTCTCTTGAAAATCCGGTCGCCAGCCCCTATCATTAGCACTCAAGACGACTGAGTGCTAACAAGCACTGGCCGCTCGAACCCTTTGCAACGCAGTTGAGTCCATCAGCCGCGTTGTTTTTGATTGATAACTGAAATCCACTTCCAAGGAGAAGCCATGAAATTGCGTCCTCTGCACGATCGAGTGATCGTCAAGCGTTTGGAAAACGAAACCACCACGGCCTCT
>JBEAPX010000179.1:0-7210 GCA_041164205.1 Pseudomonadota bacterium | reverse complement strand
GTGGCAATCACTTTGGCGCCCAAATGCTTGCCCAACTGCACCGCCGCCAAGCCTGTGCCACCAGAGGCACCATGCACCAACACCGTTTCACCTGGCTGTAGTTGCCCTCGATTCACCAGCGCCACATAAGCCGTCATGCCTGCAACGCTGAACGCGGCACCTTGTTCCCAAGACAGTGCTGCGGGCAATGCCCTGACCTCGTCCTCACGCGCCACCATGTATTCGGACAATGCCCCGTGTCGCGTCATGGCCACCACTCGATCCCCCGGTTTGATGGCGCGCACCGCTGCACCTACGGCCACCACTTCACCCGAGGACTCCATGCCTGGCACGAAAGGCAGCTCGGGCTTGAACTGGTATCGACCCTGTGTCATCAGCACGTCGGGGTAGTTCAGGGCGACCGCTTTGACCCTCATAACGACCGCGTCGTCTGCCAAGCTGGGCAGGCTTCGCTCAACGAACGACACACCTGAAAAATCGTCCGATAGAGCGGCAACTTCTAGCGCACGGTAGCGCAATTGAGCGAGGTCATTCATGGTCTGAGGCCAACGTTTGGGTGTTCAGTTGCAATACAGGGTAACCCCATCGTTGGGGGCAAGCGATGGTCACCTAGAGGCGGTGCGTCAACGACACGCCAGCGTCGAGCAAGGTCTGCCCCAGGTGCTTGATGTGGGCGGGGCCCACTTCGCAACAGCCACCTACGATCCTGGCCCCCATATCGATCCACCCCATGGCGTGCTGGGCATAGACTTCTGGCGTCAGGTCCTCGCGCTTGCTCAGCGCCGCCACGGTGTCGCCTTTTTTAAGTGCCGCGGCATGAGTGAAGCCGTTGGCATACCCGCCAAATGGAATGCCATAGTCGCGCAGCACGGCCATTCCCTGGGCGACGGCCTCTGGCCAAGCGCAGTTGACCAAGACTGCTTGCGCACCCTCGGCGATCGCGGCTTCCACGCCACTGGCCAATGTCTGTCCAGAACGCAGTCTCGTCCCGTCGTGGTCGTCAACCGTCATGCTCACCCAGACCGGTTTGCCGCTGGCACGACCGGCGCGGGTGGCGGCAGTCACCTCCAACACGCTGCTCAGCGTCTCGCACATGAACATCTCCACACCAGCTTGCTGGGCTTGTACCAAACGCGCGTAGTCGCGTGAACATAGGTCCTCTGAGGGCACATCTTCAGCATGGTAGCTGCTGACCAACGGCGGCAAACACCCTGCAATAGCGACAGGGTGATCCGCCGCTGCCATGGTCACCCCACGCTGCGCCAACGCGATCGCTGCCGCGTGCAATTCATCGAACTCTTGTGCCAATCCACAAGCGCTCAAGCGCATGGGTGTGGCGGTGTAGTTGCTGAGTGTCACGACACGGGCGTGCGCGCGGATGTAGTCTGCGTGCAACTCCGCAACCAAATCCGGGTCGTCACGCAAAACGGTGGTTGACCACAGTGGCGTCAACGGTTGTCGGGTGCGCCTGACCAACTCTTGACCCATACCACCATCCAGCAAGACCGCATCAGACGGGTGATTCATTTAAGCTCCTGTTTGCGTCCTGACGCGCGCACTGAGCGCGCATCGCGGCAACTGTCAACGTGGCATCGTAAGTCACATGGAATGGATTCCGAATATGGGTATTCACTAGTGGCTTAACCCGGATTCGATGGGCAGCGATGCCTGACCAACGCTCGTGTGGCACAGGTCCCTCGATGGTGCCATCTGCGCTTGGCGCGCGAGCGGCAGGCACCCTGGCCAGAGAAATCTCGATAGACTGGGGACTTCAAAGTTGCTGAATAGCAGGAGTCGAAATGTTTGAATCAATCGGAGGTGGCATGGTTGTGACGCTCGCGTTCGCTGCGTTTTTCATCGCATTGGCATGGATGAGCATCAAGGTCGTCCCGCAGTCCAAGGTGTTTGTGGTGGAGCGATTCGGCAAGTACTCCAAGACCCTGAACGCCGGAATCAACGTCATTGTCCCCATCATTGACCAAGTGCGGCACCAAATTTCAATTTTGGAACGCCAACTGCCCGCTTTTGACATCAGCGTCATCACTCGGGATAACGTCGAGGTCTCCCTGGAAGCCACCAACTTCTATCGCATCACGGATGCGGCCAGGTCGGTTTACCGCATCGAGAACATCGACCGCGCCATCCAAACCACAGCGGAATCCATTGTTCGCTCTGCCGCCGGCAAACTCGATCTAGACGAACTTCAGTCCTCTCGCCAGCAAATGAATGAGGAGATTCTGGCCAACTTGCAACGGGCGGCTGAAATTTGGGGCATAGAAATCACTCGCACCGAAATCACCGATGTGCGCGTTGATGACCAAACCAAAGAAGCGCAACGCCAGCAATTGAACGCGGAGCGGCAGCGGCGTGCAGCAGTTGCACAAGCCGAAGGCCAAAAACGGGCAGTTGAGCTCAACGCCGACGCAGAACTCTACTCAGCGCAACGCCAAGCCGAGGCTGTGCGCGTGGCAGCAGACGCCAACGCTTATTCGATTCGCGTCAAAGCCGAGGCCACTGCAGAACAAACCCGTTTGATTGCCGATGCCATCAACAACGGTGGTCAATCGGCCATCAACTTCGACATTCTGCAAAAGCAAGTGAGTGCACTGGCCGAAGTCGCTGCTTCGCCCAACAGCAAGACGGTCATCATGCCCACAGACATCACCAAGGCGATCGGCTCTCTCGAACTCCTTGCACAAACCATTGGCTCAGGACTGCAAAGCAAATGATTGAATTTTTCACCAACGGCAACGGTTGGCTGGTCGCCGGTCTCGCCCTGATCATTCTCGAAATCATCGGCAGCTTGGGCTACGTCTCCATCAGCTTTGGACTGGGGAGCATCGCGACAGGCCTGCTCGTGAAGCTGGGCATCATGCCGACTATGTTTGCGTCAACTTGGGCGGACGAGCTATTGGTCGCGGCCATTTGCTCACTGCTTGCTTTGCTCGCGCTGCGGCATTTTTTTCGCCGTACCCCCAGCAAAGACATCAACGAGTACTGACTGGCCCCACAGGCCAAGTGCCTGTGACCGTGCTGCATCGCCCAGTCGCCTAGAGCAGCGTCCACCCACCAAGTCGTTGCTGGGCGTTGCCGCTCAAGGCTGCGCGTCGCTGAACTACGCCGTTTTTTGAGCCACCAGCCCCAACTCTTGGATGGTTTGCTCACGCATTGCAAATTTTTGAATCTTTCCGGTGATCGTCATCGGAAAGTCTGTGACGAATCGAATGTACCGCGGCACTTTGTAGTGGGCAATTTGGCCTTTGCAGAAATCACGCACCTCGTCCTCACTGATCGCTTCACCTTCTCGCAATTTGACCCAGGCGCACAGCTCTTCGCCATATTTTTGGTCAGGCACGCCGATGACTTGCACATCTTGAATCTTGGGGTGCCGATACAAGAACTCTTCGATTTCTCTGGGGTAAATGTTTTCACCCCCGCGAATCACCATGTCTTTGAGTCGGCCAACGATGTTCACGTAGCCTTCGTCGTCCATCACCGCCAAGTCGCCGGTGTGCATCCACCCCGCGCGATCAATGGCTTCCTGCGTTTTGGCGTCGTCGTTCCAATAGCCATTCATCACCGAATACCCACGGGTACAAAACTCACCGATTTCGCCACGGGGCACAACTTGACCATCGGCGTTGACGATTTTGATTTCGACGTGCGGCTGCACCCGCCCCACGGTCGACACTCGGCGATCTAGCGGATCATCTGTGGCACTTTGCGTCGACACGGGTGATGTCTCGGTCATGCCGTAAGCGATGGTGACTTCTGTCATGTTCATGTTGGACTGCACCCGCTTCATCACCTCCACTGGGCAGGGCGACCCAGCCATGATGCCGGTGCGCAGAGAGCTCAAATCAAACTCCGAAAACCTGGGGTGATCGAGCTCAGCGATGAACATCGTGGGTACGCCATACAAGCCGGTACAGCGCTCGTCTTGGACCGCCTGCAACACGGCCAGGGGATCAAACGCCTCACTCGGATACACCATCGTTGCGCCGTGCGTCACACAGCCCAGATTGCCCATCACCATCCCAAAACAGTGGTACAGCGGCACGGGGATGCACAGCCGATCGTGGTGAGTGAGTTTGATCGCTTCAGCCACGAAATAACCGTTGTTCAAAATATTTTGATGCGTCAGGCTCGCCCCCTTGGGAAAGCCTGTGGTGCCAGATGTGAATTGGATATTGATCACATCATCAAATTGCAACGATTGACCCAACTCAAGCAAACGCTGGCGGTGTTCGTCTTTTCCCATCAGCGAAAGATCAGCAAAGTTCAGCATCCCCGGCGTCTTGTCTTCACCCAATCGAATCACGTGCTCCAAGCTCGGCAAGGCTTTGGCGCGCAACTGACTCGGCGCACACTCCCGCAACTCAGGCGCGAGTTGATTGACGATGGCAATGTAGTCGCTCGCCTTCAACGCCGGAGCAAGTATCAAGGCCTTGCATTCCACCTTGTTCAGCGCGTACTCCAATTCAGCCGACCGATACGCTGGGTTGATGTTGACCAAAATCAGTCCCGCCTTGGCCGTGGCAAATTGGGTCAACGCCCACTCTGAGCAATTCGGCGCCCAAATACCCACCCGATCCCCTGGCTCTAAACCCAGCGCCAACAATCCAGCGGCCAAGGCATCGACGCGTTGCGCCATCTCTCGCCAACTCCAGCGCACCCCTTGGTCACACACCACCAAAGCCTCTTGGTCTGGATAGGTTGCCACAGCTTCGTCAAAGGCTTGTCCGATCGTCGAGCCGATCAGGCGCTTGGCGCTTGCGCCGTGGTCGTAGGATGGGCGCTTGGGTTGGCTGACTGCCTCGTTCATGAAAGTCTCCGTCTTTTTATGATCGTCGTTGATGCAGGGTTTTCACTGCCACTTGTCTGGTCCAGTGTATCTAGAAGTCGGTGGCTGAAGCAAGCGATCAGCCGCCCCTCCAAGCACCGGCTCGCTGGCCGATTGGCCTGTCCTCGGCTCGATTCGTTGGCCGAAATTTTTGAAGCGGCGTCCACCCCAGCCGAGCCACTTGGCATGGGGCTGGAGTCTCTTACCCGCTCGCGTTCGCGAGCATTTGATGGTAAAAATTCTCATCACCGTTGCTTGATGCAGGAGATGCCCCAAGTGACTGTCGCACATCAACCCATGACCCTTGAAGGCCTCGAATGACTGACCTCGACCGATTTCTCGCTGCCCGCGACTTTCTCATCTCCCACCGTGACGACTTGAGCGGTGCAAGCCAAGGCTTTGAGTGGCCCAGCCTTGGCCAGTTCAACTGGGGCATCGACTACTTCGATCACATCGCCAAAGACAACGCGGCGCCCGCTTTGCGCATCCTTGAAGAAGACGGCCAAGAGGCGCGTTTGAGTTACGCCGAACTGTCTCAACGATCGTCGCAAGTGGCGTCCTTCCTCACCGGGCTTGGAGCCAAGCCAGGTGACCGAATCTTGGTGATGTTGGGCAATGAAGTTCCCCTGTGGGAGACCATGCTCGCATCCATCAAGATGGGGCTGGTTGTGATCCCAGCCACAACCCTGCTCTCTGGCCCAGACTTGAGAGACCGCGTTCAGCGGGGGAATGTGCGCTGGCTGCTGACCAACCCATCTGGCATGGAAAAGGTACTCGAAATCCCGGCCCAAGATCTCGGTGAAGTGGATTGCATCCTCGCGGGTGACCAAAGCGCTCGACCACCACAATGGGTCAACTATCACGACTCGCTGCAAGCCGACGCCAACTTCACGCCCGCGGCCAGTTTGGCCGTCACCGAGCCACAACTGGAGTACTTCACCTCGGGCACCACTGCCGCACCCAAGCTCGTTCGCCACAGTCGGCAAAGCTATCCCGTCGGGCACTTGACCACCATGTACTGGCTGGGCTTAAAGCCCAACGATGTGCACTGGACCATCAGCTCACCAGGCTGGGCCAAGCACGCTTGGAGCTGCTTTTTTGCACCTTTCAATGCGCAGGCCTGTGTCTTCATCTACAACTACAGCCGTTTCAACGCACCACAAGTATTGGATGTCTTGGTCAAGAACCAAGTCACCACCTTGTGCGCACCACCCACGGTGTGGCGCTTTCTGATTCAAGAAGAGCTCGCACAGTGGCCGGTGCAACTGCGCGAAGTCATTTCAGCAGGTGAGCCGCTCAACCCCGAAGTCATCGAGCAAGTGCGTGCCAGCTGGGGGCTCACCATTCGGGACGGCTACGGCCAAACTGAGACCACCGCGATGATCGCGAATGCACCCGGACAACCTCTCAAACCAGGTTCTATGGGTAAACCACTGCCCGGTTACCCCATCGTCTTGGTCGATCCAGATGGCCAACCAGCCGATGAAGGCGAGATCTGCATTGATCTCTCCCAACGCCCGCTGTCGCTCATGGATGGCTACGCCGACGATGTGGAAAAAACCGCCACGGTCATGCGCGATGGCTACTACCACACGGGCGATGTCGGCGCGATGGACGCGGAAGGCTACATCACCTATGTGGGGCGCGCCGATGATGTGTTCAAAGCCTCGGGCTACCGCATCAGTCCTTTCGAACTCGAAAGTGCGTTGATCGAGCACGATGCGGTGGCAGAGGCGGCCGTCGTGCCCTCGCCAGATGCCTTGCGCGGCTTTGTGCCCAAAGCGTTTGTGATCTTGGCACCCGGCCACGAGCCCAATGCCGCGACCGCGCAATCCATTTTGGCCTACATGAAAGAGCGGGTGTCGCCCTACAAGATGGTGCGCCGCCTGGAGTTCTCGGACTTGCCCAAGACGATCTCGGGCAAGATTCGGCGGGTCGACTTGCGAAAGCAAGAAGCCACACGTGCCAACACGGGAGAAGCGCCGGCAGGCGAATTCAGTGACGAGCTATTGAAGGCTTGACGACTGAAAGCCAGCCCCTCTGGGCTTGCTTCGCCCAATTGAGCGCAGGAAAAAGCACACCGATGTGTGCTTTTTTTGATGCCATTCCAGTCACTCACGCCTTGGCGATTACCTCCGCTGTGAGCGGCATTTGACGCACCCGTTTGCCAGTCAACTTCGCCACGGCGTTGGCAACGGCTGGACCGATCACCGCCGTTGAGGGCTCACCGATCCCTCCGGGGTTTTCTTGGCTCTTGACCAAGTGAATGTCAATGGCCGGCGCCTCAAACATCCGAACGGGCTCGTAGGTGTTGAAGTTTTCTTGCTCAACGCGGCCGTTGCGCACATGGATTTGGTGCTTCAGCAC
>JBEAPX010000178.1:0-4515 GCA_041164205.1 Pseudomonadota bacterium | reverse complement strand
CACCAACCCAAGTAGGCGCGCACTGTGGCCCAGGGCCGCCGCAACATCCAGTAAACCAACGGGACCCAACCCGCATTCACCCGAGCAGTGCCTTTGAGGCCCACACGGTGGTCCGTTTTGCCTTCCACGGTCGCTCGCACTCGATAGGCAAAACCACCGTCTGGTCGAGCCACCGCATCGTGGGCCATATAGCGCAGTCGGGCAGATACGGGCGACAAAGGACTCGCGCTGAGGTACAGCGTCAATTCATCCCCCGGCGACAACGCCACAGCATCGGCAATCGGCAACCACGCCTCGACTTCAATGTCGTCCAGGGTTGCTAGCCGCAAAATGCGCTCGCCCATCGTGACTGGCTTGCCAATCCACTCGGATGGGTCATCCATCAACACCACACCAGCCTGTGGTGCCAGGACGCGCGCCCGCGCCAACTGCTCGCGCAAGTATTCCGCTTCGGCACGACGCTCTTCTACCTTGCCCGCCAACAACCTCAGCTGAGATTTGGCACGCATATCTGACAACGCCATTTGGCTGGTTTGTCGATAGTCGGTCTCTGCCGTCGCCAAGGTCTGTTGGGCCACGTCCAATCGAGATTGAATGACCATCTCATCAAAGCTAAACAGCGGCTCTTGAGCCTTGACTTGTTGATTGGGCTCAACGTGAAACACATCAATCACACCGTCTAGGGGTGCACGCACCACCACTGGGTGTGCCGGCACCAACTCGCCCGGCGCCAACACTGTGAGCCGCACCGGCAAGGCCATGACCGCGACGACGGCAAGCAGCACCAGGGCGCGTCGCTGTTTGAACCACGGCTTGCCCGGTGTCCAGCTCAAGAGTCCTTGACCTGACGCACTTCGCCCACGCAAGCGAAAAGACTTAGGGCGATGCAGCGCCGCAAATGCGTGCCACCACGCATCCGCCCACTCTTGCATGGCTGCCAGTTCGGCGGGTTGCCACGGGTCTTCACGAAGGAAAAGACCCGCACCAACGACCCCTGCGTGCACCGATCCCAGCCATAAACCGTGCGCCGGCCACCATTGGCCCCACTCTGCAGCCAGCTCGGGCGGTAAGTCCGCCACGCTGAAAGTGCGCACGGGACCTTGGTCCTGACTCTGTAGGTGGCGTGCCACGGCATCGAGCCATTGCACGTGCGGCACATTGGCATCCACCTGCACCACCCCGGACAAACACCACACACCCTCCTGCGCCAACCACAATGCGGCCTGGCGGTAGGGCGCCAGAGTCAGGGTGTCATTGACAAGAGCAAAGCCGAGCTCGCGGTCTGTCTCGGCATGGCGAGCACGCCGAGACAAATCCATCAATGCCTGCATCATCCAGCGCTAACCCTCTGCACCACCACGCGATCTTGGACTGGCTGAGGCACATCTGCCACGCGGACCAATGTGATGGGGCGCTTGCCAGCCATGCGCAGCTTCTCGGTGAAACTGTTGCGGCTATCCAGGCGCTCCGCGGGCTTGGTCTCTTGTTCGCCGATGAACATCTGGAAGATCGAGACCGCTTCATTGCCGTTGTCGTCACGGGCGATGACTTTGAGGTCCAGCTTGCCTTTGAAATCCGCGGGTGGCTTGACCGTGAATGTACCCGCAGCAGGATCAAACTCAACCCAGCTGGGCAAGTTGGAATCGTCAGCTTGCTTGGCGGTGAGTTTGATCACCGCGTTCTTGTCCGTGTGGATAAACGCATCAAACGGAATACTGATCTCAGTCGCTCCGGTTGTCGATTGCACAAACTGATCTGTGATGCCTTGATAAAGGCTCAGTCCTGGCGGTGCCGTCTCACTCACGATGAACGGCCGCCCGCTGTCGCTGGTCAACACTTGTCCCAATGGGATCGGCGGATCAGCGGGAGCCAGCGCCGACGCAAATGACTGAATCTGAGGTGCAACCGGCGCAATCGTCAGTGATGCCTCCACAATCGCGGGCTGGACTGGCAACGGCGGTGGTGGCGCCGGCACCACGATTGATTTGGGACGGTCATCATCCAGACCTTCAGTACTGGTCGTTGGCCCATTGGTCGGATCAAACCCAGGCCCGTACTTGGTCCCTGTTCCATCGTCAACGATCGTCGTGTCTGCCGCCCCACTCACGCTGGTGTTGCTCGTGAAACTAGCCTTCAGCGCAAACGTCTCAGCGCCTTCATAGGGCGCATCTGCTTCAGAACCGATGTCCACACGCACATACACCTTGCCGTTGCTAGGAGCCGTAGGCTTATGTGTAGCGTCATATGTCGTCCAGTTCACTCCGTCGGTCGAAAACTCGTACGTGAATCCACTGTGCGTCGCTGCCGTGCCAGATGTCGCATCTTGCAATGCCAAATCAAGCGACTGACCTGGCGTCGCCGTGACCGTGAACATCGCGTACCGAGAACCCTCATTGACAGGGCCATAACCAGTCACACTGATCGTTCGATCGTCGTCCTTGGTCACCGTGGGGTCGTTGGCTCCGGTGTCGTTTTGGGTCTGATCTGTGATCTCTTGCGTGACAGTGCCTGTCCCATCGTCAAAGATAGACGAGTATCCAGACGCCGTTTGACTGCCTGATGTCACCACCAGTTTGAGCTGCTCCTCACCCTCATAGACGTCATCACGCTCGTTGGTGATGTCGACAGCCACAAGGATGGGCACATTGCCAGCCGTGATGGGGCCAGAGTACAGCTGCCAAGTCGAACCCCCATCAAGCGAGTAGTAGATGTCAGCGGTGTCGAGCGAATCGTTGGGCTTGCCCTCATTGTCGCCCGTGGGCGCCTTGCCAGACTGCGCTGCATTCTGCACATCCAAGGTCAAGACTTGACCCGATGTGGCGTTGACTGTGAACACAGCGCGTGGAGAGTTCTCGTTGTAATTGCCGCCGGTAACTGTGATGTCGGTGGCACGATCATCATCCAAATCGCTGGTGCTGGTCGTGGGACCGCCGTTGGTGAATGTGCCTGGGAATTTAACGCCCGTGCCATCATCAATGATCGTGGCCACACCGGTCACCTCGGTGGAGGTCCCCGTCAAAGTGGCATTCAACTTAAAGGTCTCAGCTCCCTCGTACGGATCGTCTTGCTCGGCGACGATGTCCACACGGACAAAAATTTTCCCGTTTGCGTCAAACGTGGGGAGGTTGGTTGAATCGTAATCAACCCAAGACAGACCATCCCAAATCTTCAGGATCTGATTTTCAAGGATGTTCGCCTTGCCCGACACGGTGCCATTCGCGCTCTCATCTTGCAATGCAAGTGTCACCGTTTGGCCCGAATCACCCTCGAGGGTGAAGACCACATAGTCCGACCCTTCATTGACTAATGGGCTGTTGATGGTCAGCGTGCGGTCGTCGTCAAATCCAACGCCAGGCCCTGACGTGATGGTTGGCGTGCCACCATTAAACGCGTAAATATTGCCTGTGCCATCGTCATAAATACTGGCTGTGCCATACACCGTCGTGTTGGAACTCAATTTGGTTACACCCAAATTGAACACGTGTTGGCCTTCAAACAAATCGTCTTGGTGCACAGCGGTGCGAACCAAGAGCGAAGAGCCAGACATCGTGACTGAAGTGCCGTTGTAGGCCGCCCATGCCGCACCATTCCAATACTCGAGGGTTGGGCTGTAATCTTCGGTTCCGTCGGCAGGGCTGCCATCGCCGACTGTGGCCGTGCCATCTGACAACTGAAGACTCAGGACTTGGTTTGCGTAGCCCGTGACAGTGAACATTGCCCAAGGAGATGCTTCATTGACAACAACGTTGTCCACAATTACCGGACGGTCATCGTCAAGATAGGCTGGGTAGTTAGGGCCATTTGGATCGGTATCGCCTGATGTGTTGGGACTTAGTGCATTGTTCGTGCCGCTGTTGTTTCCTAGGAAGATGCTGCCTTGGCCATCGTCACGAATTTGCGCAGTTCCGTCAGCTTGGACGTTGGTGGCATCGGTCGTGACATTGGCTGTGCCACTGGCATTTCGCGCCGTCAACTTCAAAGTCTCATAGCCAGCCGTGGTGGTTTCAAAAATACTATCCTGAAGAACAGCGGTGCGTACCAACAGCTTGCCGTTATTGGTGGCTGTATCCGGAATTTGGATTAAGCCATTTGTATAACTGACCCAAGCCGTACCATCAAAATATTGCAAATTAGGCAGGAAGTCGCTGCCCGTGGCTGCATTGCCATTAGCGTTTGTAGTTTGACTCAGCTCCAGCGAAACCCATTGGCTTTCAGAGCCAGTGACTTCGAACATGACATAAGGTGAAGCCTCGTTAACAATGCTCCCCATGACTGTCACAGGACGATCGTCAGCATTGACTGTGATGTTTGTGGTGTCTCTGTCAGACAATCCATCTGCATCGGTTGTCTCCACCACCAACTGGTCAACTCCGCTGAATTGGGAATTAGTGGTGTAGACCAAGGATTGCAAAACGGTGTTCAAGTCGGACTTGACGCCTCCCGCTCCCAGCGTCAGGGTCAGGGTTCCGGTGCCAGAGCCACTGATAGTGACATTGGGGCCGCTCGTAGCAGCCA
>JBEAPX010000177.1:0-15485 GCA_041164205.1 Pseudomonadota bacterium | reverse complement strand
AAGGCGGTTGCGTCGACCATGAGGTCATATTTGTCAGCGTAGAATCCAGCGCAGATGGCTTCAGTGCGCAGGCCGCAGGTCTGATTTTTAATTTCAGGAGAACAAGATGGGTGCATTGTCTATTTGGCATTGGTTGATTGTGTTGTTGGTGGTTGTCTTGGTGTTTGGCACCAAGAAGCTGAAAAACTTAGGCTCTGATTTGGGCGGTGCGGTCAAGGGATTCAAAGATGGCATGAAGGACGGCGCCGCCTCAGATGAGTCCTCTGAGCAAACGGTGGCGGGTCAAGTCACCCAATCCAAGGCTGAGAACAAAGACACCATTGATGTTCAAGCCAAAGAAAAGTCCTGATATTTCGCAAGCCTGAATCGTGTTTGACTTTGGCATCTCCGAGCTGGGAGTGATCGGTGCGGTTGCGCTGGTCGTGATCGGGCCTGAGCGTTTGCCTCGGGTGGCCCGAACGGTGGGCACTCTGGCAGGCAAGGCTCAGCGCTATGTTGCTGACGTCAAGGCCGAGGTCAATCGAAGCATTGAGCTCGAAGAGCTTCAGAAAATGCGACAGGGTATGGAAGACGCGGTCAAGGAAATCGAGGCCTCAACTGCCGAAGCCACCGAAGATTTCGAGTCGGCGTGGGAAGACGCAACCCAAGCATTTAAAACCCCTCCCGAAGGGGTTTCAGCCAGCGATTACGATTACCTGAACAGCGATGTAGGGCGCTCGTCAGCGCCTAAAAAGAACTTCAGACTCAAGCGCAGCGCGGTACCTCACTGGTACAAGGCGCAAACTGCCCAACGGCGTCACATTCAATCGGGGGCGGCGCGCGTGGCGCGCTTTCGCCCTAAGCCCAGGTAAATCATGAGCAGCGCCAAAGACAAAACCGACGAATTGGCCGGTACTGAGCAGAGTTTTGTGGCTCATTTGATGGAGTTGCGAGACCGCGTTGTCCGGGCATTCGCGGGTTTGGTATTGGCGATGATTGTGTTGGCGATTTGGCCAGGTCCGGCGACTTTGATTGATTGGATTGCCGTGCCAATCCGAGCGCATATGCCAACGGATGCGCGCCTCATCGCAGTGGGTGTGTTCTCGCCGTTTTTTGTGCCGATCAAAGTCTTGATGCTCACGGCATTCCTTGTTGCCTTGCCCTGGATCATGTACCAGGCCTGGGCATTTGTGGCCCCCGGTCTCTACAGTCATGAGCGCCGGTTTGCAGTGCCGCTGATTATGCTGGGGAGCCTGTTGGCGTATGTCGGCATTGCGTTTGTGCAGCTGTTGGTGCTCGACAAAATGTTTGGGTTCATTCAGGCATTTGCGCCACCCAGCGTGGCTGCGACGCCCGACGTGGCCTCATATGTCGAAGCCATTTTGTCGTTGTATCTTGCCTTTGGCTTGGCTTTTCAAGTGCCAATTGTGGTGATGTTGCTGGTGCGATTCAATTTGGTATCTCTCGAGAAACTCAAGAGCTTCCGAGGGTATTTTGTGGTGCTTGCGTTTGTCGTCGCAGCCATGGTGACGCCCCCGGATGTCATCTCACAGCTTTCCCTGGCGATTCCAATGATCGTCCTCTACGAGGTGGGGCTGTGGCTGGCGAAATGGTTTGCCAAGGCGTCGCGTGCGCCTGAAGAAACTGCTGGTTCAGAAGACTCTGAATAACTGCCCACTCAGCGACCTACGCGGGCATTGGCTTTGGGGCGCTGTGCAATTTTCACTGCCACTTGTAGCGTGGTGCGTTGGCGCTTCAGTTGAACTCGGAGTGTTTGACCAGGCGTGGACTGGGCGACGACAGTCAGCAGTTCTGGGACTGTTTGAACCACTTTGCCACCCAATGTGGTGATGATGTCTCCTGGCCGAATGCCAGCACTTGCAGCGGGCCCTGGTTGCATGACGGCGGCGACGACGATGCCGCTCTGAGCGTCACTGCCGAGTGCTTGAGACAACTCCGGGGTGAGGGCTTGGGGCTCGATTCCCAACCAGCCCCGAACCACGCTGCCGTGATCCACGATGGCGTTGGCCACTTGCCAAGCCAATGACGTGGGGATGGCGAATCCGATGCCCATCGACCCTCCTGATTGAGAATAAATGGCCGTGTTGATGCCCACCAACTGACCTTGGGTGTTAACCAACGCGCCGCCAGAGTTGCCGGGGTTGATGGCCGCATCGGTTTGAATGAAGTTTTCAAAGGTATTGATGCCCAGCTCCGTGCGCCCTAGGGCGCTCACAATCCCAGCTGTGACGGTGAGACCAATGCCAAAGGGGTTGCCAATCGCTAGAACCGGCTCACCGATCTTGAGGGCATTGGAGTCACCCAACGTGATGGCTTGGAGGTTGGGGAGTTTGATTTGGATTAACGCGAGATCGGTTTCTGGGTCATCACCCAACACCGTGGCCGCCGCTCGGCGCCCATCGGCGAGCGTGACCTGCACCTGATCAGCGCCCGAGATCACGTGGTGATTGGTCAGAATCAATCCTTTTTGCGCATCCACGATGACGCCCGACCCCAAAGCATTGTGCTCTTTTGACCTGGGCGATTGACCGAACAGCAGGCCGAGCCAGTCTTGGGCGCCGGAATCCGAGACCAAGCTGTGGGTATTGATGGCGACGACAGCCGGTGCAGCGACTTGGGCTGCGTAACTGAGATTGGCTTGGGTGGGGCTCAGCTGAACAGCCTGGTGAGTGGGGGCTTCTTGGGCCAGCCAATCGGGGCGCAGCGTTGAGATGACAAAATACGCCGCAACCATGATCGTGACAGCTTGGGTAAACACAGACCAGATGGCTTTCATGGGTGGCACTCTTTTTGTTTTGCGCTATTGTGCGTGAACATCTCGGCCTTTGGAGTTTACGAAAAATGACGCAACGCGACCGAAGCGAAGTCATGCACTGGCTCAACGCGCAGCTGCAACCTGAACAATTTCGCGATTACGGACCCAATGGACTCCAGGTAGAGGGACGCCCAACCATCACCAAGGTCGTCAGTGGCGTCACGGCCAGCTTGGCCCTGATTGACGCCGCCATCGAGGCCAAAGCGGACGCCATTTTGGTACACCACGGTTTGTTTTGGCGAGGCCAATCGGGTGCGGTCACAGGGTGGATGAAGCAGCGACTGGCTAAGCTTTTGAACCATGACATCAACCTGATCGCCTATCACTTGCCTTTGGATGCGCACCCGCAGTGGGGCAACAACGCGCAACTGGCGTTGAAATTGGGCATAGAGCCACAGCCTCAGCGCTTCGGAGATCAAAACTTGGGTTGGTGCGGTGTGGTGCCTGAACAGTCTCTCGAGCATTGGCAGGCCCATGTCGAGCGCGAGCTAGGCCGGCCAGCCATTGTGGTGGGGAACCCCCAGTCCAAAGTGCAGCGGGTCGCCTGGTGCACAGGCGGAGCGCAAGGCTTTTTTGAAGCGGCGATGGATGCTGGCGCCGACGTGTTTTTGACGGGTGAAATTTCTGAACCTCAGGCTCACCTGGCGCGCGAGTCTGGCGTCGCCTTCATGGCTTGCGGTCACCACGCCACCGAACGGTATGGCGCACCGGCCCTGGCGCAGGCCATGGCAAAGGAGTTGGGTATCGAGCATGAGTGGATCGAAGTGAGCAACCCAGCATGAGCAATCGATCCGAGCTTTTGCTTTTCAGCATGGGGGATCCGTGTGGCATTGGTCCTGAGTTGATTTGGAAACTGTGGCTGACAAACCCAAGCGAGATAGGACCGTGTGGTGTGGTCGGACACCCGGGCGCGATGGCGCGCGCAGCCGCTGCCGTCGGAGCCCACGGCTACCCGATGCACACCGTCACGACGGTCGCTGAGGCCGCCAGCTATTGGGAGGCTACCCGCCAAGTGGCGCCGGGGATGCCCTTGGTCGTGGTGGCCGTGGAGGCCGAGGCACCACTGCCAGCTTGGTCTGTCGTGTCGGGTGATGCCGGTCGGCTGGCCGCACGGAGCATCGAGACGGCGGCCAAGGCTTGCCTGCGAGGCGAGGCAGTCGCCTTGGTCACGGCCCCGATTCAAAAGCAAGCCTTGTCTTTGGCAGGCTGGCGGGTGCCGGGTCATACCGAGTTGTTGCAAAGCTTGGCGGCAGAGCACTTGGGCTTGTCTACCCGAGATCTACCTGTGCGGATGATGCTGGCCAATCCTGAGCTGCAAACCGTGTTGCACAGCATCCATGTCCCGCTGCGTGAGGCTCTGGACGCGATCACCGTTGAATCGGTATTGGACACATTGCGCCTCACGGTTGGTCATGTGCCATCCCATGGCGACAGGCCATTGCGTGTCGCGGTGGCGGGAGTCAATCCGCACGCAGGGGAGGGAGGACTTTTTGGCCGCGAAGAGGTGGAGGTGTTGGCGCCCGCTCTTGCGTTGGCGGCCCAGCAAGGGTGGCAGGTGTCTGGCCCTCATGCCCCAGATACGGTGTTCATGCGGGCGCGTCAGGGGGAGTTTGATGTCGTCGTTGCGATGTACCACGACCAAGGCTTGATCCCAGTCAAATACCTGGGCGTTGAGCATGGCGTGAATGTGACCCTGGGTCTGCCTTTCATCAGGACAAGCCCAGATCATGGGACGGCGTTCGATCTGGCCGGACAAGGCAAGGCCGATCCCCAAAGTTTGCGAGAGGCAATGCTTTGGGCGCGGCGGGCAGCCGTCAGCTGCAGTCGTTCAAACGAATGAATTTGGCCGTTCAGCCAATTCCAACTGCCCGCAAAATACGGTCGTTTGCTTCGGTGTTTCGCTAAAACCACAGGCACAAGCAGAGCGATTCAGGGAGAAGTCTTCTAAAAGACTGGAAAATCCCCCCGAGGCTTCAGTACAATACCGTATTTACCCTAAATAGGGTTCTTGTTTTTGCAATCTCGTTGAAAGAGTCCCCATGAGCGAAGCAACCGTGAACAACGGCCGCCGTACTTGGCTGATCAATACAGCAGTAGTCGGTGGTGCGGGTACCGCCGCTGTGGCTGTTCCATTTGTGAGCAGTTTTCAGCCCTCTGAGCGCGCCAAGGCCGCTGGAGCAGCCGTGGAAGTCGATATTTCCAAGTTGGCGCCTGGCGAAAAAATGACTGTGGAGTGGCGCGGTAAGCCAGTTTGGATTTTGCGCCGCACGCCTGAAATGTTGGCGTCTCTAGAGAAGGACGAGGCTGAGTTGGCAGATCCCAATTCAGACCGCAAGGCGTATCCCATGCCCGAATACGCCAAGAACCGTTTCCGCTCGATCAAGCCTGAGTTCTTGGTTGCAGTTGGTATTTGCCCTCATTTGGGTTGCTCACCCTCTGACAAATTTGCTGCTGGTGCACAGCCTTCTTTGCCAGACGACTGGTTGGGTGGCTTCTTGTGCCCATGCCACGGCTCAACGTTTGATTTGGCTGGGCGCGTGTTCAAGAACAAACCATCGCCTGACAACTTGGAAGTCCCTCCCCACATGTATCTCTCCGACAGCACTTTGCTGATTGGTGAAGACAAGAAAGCTTGATCGAGAGCATCAAGAGGAAAAACATGGCTGAATTCAAAGAAATCCCATCTGGTGCGCCTGCATCTGCCAAGGTGATGAATTGGTTTGAAAACCGGTTTCCCACCGCATTCGATGCGTACCGCGTGCATTTGTCTGAGTATTACGCACCCAAAAACTTCAATTTCTGGTACTTCTTTGGCTCATTGGCCCTGCTGGTGCTGGTGATTCAAATTGTGACGGGTATCTTTTTGGTGATGCACTACAAGCCGGACGCCAATCTGGCTTTCGCCTCTGTGGAATACATCATGCGTGATGTGCCGTGGGGCTGGCTGATTCGTTACATGCATTCGACCGGTGCTTCGGCATTTTTTGTGGTTGTTTACTTGCACATGTACCGGGGCCTGATTTACGGCAGCTATCGCAAGCCGCGTGAGTTGGTCTGGATTTTTGGCTGCGCGATTTTCTTGGCTTTGATGGCTGAAGCGTTCATGGGGTACCTGTTGCCCTGGGGACAGATGAGCTACTGGGGCGCGCAGGTGATCGTCAACTTGTTCTCTGCCATTCCTTTCATTGGCCCTGATTTGGCACTGATGATTCGCGGCGACTACGTCGTGGGCGATGCCACGCTGAACCGATTCTTCAGCTTCCACGTCATCGCCGTGCCCTTGGTGTTGCTGGGTTTGGTTGTGGCTCACCTGTTGGCATTGCACGACGTGGGGTCCAACAACCCTGACGGTGTGGAAATCAAAGCCAAGAAGGACGAAGCTGGGCGTCCACTCGACGGGATTCCCTTCCACCCTTACTACACCGTCCATGACGTGATGGGTGTGGGATTCTTTTTGATGGTGTTCTCAGCCATCGTCTTCTTCGCTCCTGAAATGGGCGGATACTTCCTTGAAGCCAATAACTTCATCCCTGCAGACCCACTGAAGACTCCGTTGCACATCGCGCCGGTTTGGTATTTCACGCCTTTCTATTCCATGTTGCGTGCGATCACCACGGAGATGGTTTACGTCCTGATGATTTGCGTGGCCTTAGGCGGCATCATGGGTGCGATCTCACTGAAGGGCGTCGGCAAAATGGTGGCGCTTGGTGCGGCCGTGCTGGTGATCGGTTCTATGGCTGTCACGGATGCGAAATTTTGGGGTGTGGTCATCATGGGTGCTGCTGTGGTGATCTTGTTCTTCCTGCCTTGGTTGGACTACAGCCCTGTGCGGTCTATTCGCTATCGCCCGAACTGGCACAAAGTGGTTTACGGCGTGTTCGTGGTGAACTTCTTGATTCTCGGTTACCTTGGAATTCAGCCTCCCTCTCCTGTGTTTGAGCGGATCTCTCAAGCAGGCACCTTGCTGTACTTTGGCTTCTTCGTACTGATGCCTTGGTGGAGCCAAAAAGGCGAGTTCAAAGCTGAGCCTGATCGCGTCAACTTCAAGCCTCACTGAGCGGCACGATTGGAGAAACAAAAATGAAGAAAATTTTTCTTGCAATCGCCTTTAGCTTGGGCGCACTAGGACAAGCTGTCGCGGCCTCAGGCGGCGCGGTTTGGGACAAGGCACCCGATCGCAGCACGGACATGGCCGCGTTGCAAAACGGTGCAAAACTGTTTGCCAACTATTGCTTGAATTGCCACACGGCAAACTACGTGCGTTACAACCGACTGAAAGACATCGGCCTCACCGATAAGCAGATTCAATCGAATTTGAACTTTCTGACCGATAAGGTCGGGGACTTGATGAAGGCCAACATTGACCCCAATGAGGCCAAGGCGTTTTTTGGCGCGACTCCGCCTGATCTGAGTGTCATCGCGCGTTCACGCGCTGGTCACGGTGGCACAGGTGGCGACTACATTTACAGTTTGCTGCGTTCCTACTACCGCGACGACTCAAAGCTCACGGGTTGGAACAACACGGTGTTCCCGGCCATCGCCATGCCGAATCCATTCTGGGAGTTGCAAGGCACCCGCGAGCCCATCTACACCACGGCTGAGTCTCATGGTCACGAGGTCCAAGTCTTCCAAGGCTGGAAAGTGGTCAAGCCTGGCCTGTTGTCAGAGCGTCAATTCGATGAAGCGGTGGGTGATTTGGCCGCTTATCTGACCTGGATGGCTGAGCCGGTACGCAACACACGTGTGCGGATTGGCGTCTGGGTTCTGATGTTCTTGGGCTTGTTCACTTTGGTGGCATGGCGCTTGAATGCTGCATACTGGAAAGACATCAAGTAAAGTATCCAACGCCTTGCGGCGTTGACTTTGACGGTGGCGTGCCCGCGAGGTACGCCACTTTTTTGCTTTAAGGAGTAGACCGCAATGATGGTTTTGTATTCGGGCACAACCTGCCCTTTCTCTCACCGCTGCCGATTCGTGTTGTTCGAGAAAGGCATGGATTTTGAAATCCGTGATGTGGACCTGTACAACAAACCAGAAGATATCTCGGTCATGAACCCTTATGGTCAGGTACCCATTCTGGTGGAACGCGATTTGATTCTGTATGAGTCAAACATCATCAATGAGTACATCGATGAGCGGTTTCCTCATCCTCAATTGATGCCAGGCGATCCTGTGGATCGTGCGCGCGTTCGTTTGTTCTTGTTGAACTTTGAAAAAGAGCTTTTCAGTCACGTGGCGGTGATCGAGGCCAAGGGTCCCAAAACCAATGACAAGGCGGTCGAAAAAGCGCGCGCTCATGTTCGCGATCGCTTGACGCAGCTCGCCCCCGTGTTTTTGAAGAACAAGTTCATGTTGGGTGACGGATTTTCGATGTTGGACGTGGCGATCGCGCCCTTGCTGTGGCGCTTGGAGCACTATGGCATTGAGCTGAGTAAGAACGCTGCGCCCTTGCTCAAGTACGCAGAGCGTATTTTTTCGCGTCCTGCTTACATTGAGGCATTGACCCCTTCAGAAAAGGTCATGCGCAAGTAATAGACGGACGAGTCGATGGAAATTTCATTCGCTCCCTCCATGCGCGCCTATTTCATGCGCGCCCTCCATGAGTGGTGTCACGATCAATCGATGACACCCTATATGTTGGTGTCCGTGAATGAAACCTGTGAGGTTCCTTTGGCTTACGTTCAGAACGGACAGATCGTGCTGAACGTGAGTCATGAGGCGACTCAGGGGTTTGTGATCGGAGATGAATACGTGCAGTTCAAGGGGCGGTTTGCGGGTCGTGCCCAAGACGTGTTTGTTCCGCTGGGGCGCGTCCTTGCGGTTTACTCAAAAGAGACCGGTCAGGGCATGGTGTTTCCAATCGAAGAACACCCCACGGCCGCCCCAGAAACGGCCGCCAGTTCGTCCCCTGAACCCGACGATCGCCCTCCGAATGGCGGTAAGCCGTTTTTGAGGCGTGTCAAATAGTAGAATACGATTTTCGCCGGTTTAGCTCAGCTGGTAGAGCAACCGCCTTGTAAGCGGTAGGTCGCGGGTTCGACTCCTGCAACCGGCACCAATTAACGCGCATTGGCAACGCGCAAGCGAACCTCAATTGCCGTTCCCTCTTCACGCTCAAGGGCCTGTTGAAGCAGAGGAAGCATTTGGCGAAGCTTGGCTGCCACCGCGTTGTTGGGTACCAAGACGCACCAACTCTGTTCGTCGCAGCCGCCACTGTCCAGGTGACTTGCCAATGACGCAGGTAACACCTGAGCAATGCAGGCCAGGCGGCGTTTACCCAGAGCAATGCGTTGGGAAAGCAGCTTCAGCTCCGGCGCATCGTTGACGGCATCGGTGATGCACTTGCTGGGTGTGGTCATGAATTCGGCGCCACTTCGAAGGGCAATGAGCGAGAACTTTGAAACATGCACATCATTATCACTGACAGCAAATTCAGCCGGGTGCGCAGCTTTGATCTGAGCCTTTGGCATGGGATTGCTTTGTTTGTGGGCCTGGTGTTGCTTGGCATCGGCGGATTATGGGCGGCGCTTCAGATCAACGCAAAATCATCCTTCAGCCCAGCTTCTGTCCAAACCATGGCCGCTGGCGAAGCGGGAGCAGCAAGTTGGACGGGCGATAAGGGTGATGCCGATCAATTGGCGCTGCGTCAAAACATTGATGTATTAGCGAAGCGCTTAGGGGTCATGCAAGCGCGCATGATTCAATTGGATGCACTGAGCGAGCGCTTGGCCAAGCTGGCTGGACTTCCTTATAAATCACTCGAGGACTCGCCTGGCGAAGGAGGGGCTTTGATCGCCCCTCGGTCCATGACCTTGGATCAATTCACGTCCGCACTCGATGATTTTTCACTGGTCGGTGACGAGCGTTTGGCGCTGTATGCCCTGCTCGAAGACGCCTTGCTTGAGCGCAAATGGGAAGGCTCATTGACCCCTGGGCGTATGCCAGTGGACGGCCTTTCGGTGGGATCAGGCTTTGGTCGTCGAATCGATCCGATCACTGGTCAATTGGCCACGCACACCGGCGTGGATTTTCCAGGTCCGTTGAACACCCCCATCAAGGCCACGGCAGGCGGTGTCGTCGTGGCTGCCCACTGGCACGCCGGCTACGGACGCATGATTGAAATTGATCACGGCAATCAAGTCATCACGCGGTATGCACACCTGAAGTCGTTCAAGGTAAAAGTGGGTGATTTGGTGAAGCCGGGGCAAGAAATTGGCTTGATGGGATCAACCGGGCGATCGACCGGCCCGCACCTTCATTTTGAAGTCTGGGTCGCAGGTCGTGTGCGCAACCCGAAGACCTACCTGTTCGGCTCAACCAGGGTTGCACAAGGCCCCTAGCCGAAGCCATCACTCGGCTCAGCAGCCAGTCCACTGGCGATAAAATGGCTCGATTTGCTGCCTCCGGTGCCAGCATACGCGCGCGACACACATCAAGAGAACTCAGTTATGGCATTTCAATTGCTCACCAAAATTTTTGGCAGTCGCAACGACCGTTTGCTGCGCAGCTACCGCAAGACCGTCGAACGCATCAATCAACTAGAGCAGCAGTATGCCTCGCTAGACGATGCGCAGCTTCGGGCGCAAACCGACATTTTCAAGAAGAGGCTGGCCGATGGCGCGAGCCTGGAAGACATCTTGCCGGAAGCCTTTGCGACCGTTCGTGAAGCCTCTAAGCGTGTCATGAAGATGCGCCATTTTGATGTGCAGATGTTGGGTGGTTTGGCTTTGCATAACGGCAAAGTTGCTGAAATGCGCACCGGCGAGGGTAAGACCTTGACCGCCACTTTGCCTGTGTATTTGAACGCCCTCACGGGTGAGGGTGTGCACGTGGTGACGGTGAACGACTACCTGGCTGAGCGTGATGCCCAGTGGATGAGCGTGCTTTACAACTTCTTGGGCATGACCGTGGGGATCAACCTCCCCAATTTAGATAGAGCCCAGAAGCAGGCCGCATACCAAGCGGATATTACCTACGGAACCAACAACGAATTTGGTTTCGATTACCTGCGTGACAACATGGTGTACGACACCGCTGAGCGCGTGCAGCGGCGTTTGAATTACGCCATCGTCGACGAGGTTGATAGCATCTTGATCGACGAGGCGCGAACCCCACTCATCATCAGCGGACAGGCCGAAGATCACACCGCCATGTACGTGGCGATCAACGCGATCATTCCAAAGCTCACCAAACAAGAGGGTGAAGAGGATATTCGCACGGGCGAAGGAGTCATCACGCCGGGTGACTTCACCGTCGATGAAAAAGGTCGGCAGGTCCATCTAACCGAAGCGGGGCACGACCACGCTGAGCAAGCGATGGTTGAAATGGGCTTATTGGCCGCGGGTGCATCGCTCTATGACGCATCAAACATCATGTTGATGCACCATTTGAACGCAGCCTTACGTGCCCATCACCTCTACATCCGAGACCAGCACTATGTGGTGCAAAACGGTGAAATTGTCATCGTTGATGAATTCACCGGTCGTTTGATGTCAGGTCGCCGTTGGAGCGAAGGTTTGCATCAGGCAGTGGAGGCCAAGGAAGGTGTTGCCATTCAGGCAGAAAACCAAACCATGGCGTCGATCACATTCCAAAATTACTTCCGCTTGTACAAAAAGCTATCTGGTATGACCGGTACAGCGGATACGGAGGCCTATGAGTTTCAGGAAATTTATGGTCTTGAAACCGTGGTGGTGCCACCCAACCGCCTCAATCGACGCGATGACCAACTGGACCGGGTTTACAAGACCACGGGTGAGAAATATGTGGCAGCTATTCAAGACATCAAAGAGTGTTACGAACGCGGTCAGCCGGTTCTGGTGGGGACCTCCTCCATCGACAACTCAGAAATCATTTCTCAGTTGCTGACCCAAGCCGGTTTGCCGCATGAGGTGCTGAATGCCAAGCAACACGCAAGAGAGGCTGACATCATCGTTCAGGCAGGGCGCCTGAAGGCCATCACGATTGCAACCAATATGGCCGGTCGAGGGACTGACATCGTGTTGGGCGGCAACCTTGAAAAGTTGGTGGCTGCCGCTACGTCAGACGATGCATTGAGCGATGATGAAAGGCGCCAGCGTGAACAAGCCGTGCGAGAGGCTTGGCAGCTTGAACACGACGCCGTCGTTGCGCTCGGTGGGCTGCGGATCATTGCGACCGAGCGCCACGAGTCGCGCCGGATTGATAACCAGCTGCGAGGTCGATCAGGCCGCCAAGGTGACCCGGGTTCGTCCCGCTTTTATTTGAGTCTTGAAGACTCGCTGCTGCGCATCTTTGCTGGCGATCGTGTGCGTGCCATCATGGATCGATTGAAGATGCCAGAGGGCGAAGCGATTGAGGCTGGCATGGTGACTCGATCCATTGAGTCGGCCCAAAGAAAAGTAGAAGCCCGCAACTTTGATATCCGCAAGCAACTGCTCGAGTACGACGATGTGGCCAATGACCAGCGTCGTGTCATCTATCAGCAGCGCAATGATATTTTGGAGGCTGAGGGTTTCATCGATCAAATCACTTCTTTGCGCCATGGTGCGGTTGAAGATTTGGTCCGCACTTATGTCCCAGTGGGTAGTGTTGAGGAGCAATGGGATCTTCAGGCCCTGCAAACTCAACTGGCTGCTGACTGGGCCATTCAGGTGGATTTGGCTGCGCACGTCGCTCAGTCTGAAGCGATCGATGATGATGACCTTGTCCAACTGGTCATTGAGCAGGCAGATGCGGTATTCAACGACAAACTGAGCCGAGTGGGCGAAGACAACCTGATGCAATTTGCCCGCATGGTGTTGCTGCAAGTTTTAGACTCGCACTGGCGAGATCATTTGAGTGCGCTTGACTACTTGCGCCAAGGAATCCACTTGCGTGGATATGCCCAAAAGCAGCCAAAACAGGAATACAAGCGCGAGGCGTTTGAGTTGTTTGGCCGAATGTTGGATGGCGTGCGTGACGAAGTCACTCGCATCATGTTGACCGTGCGTGTGGATGAGCCGGACGCGGTGGCAGAGGCAACCGATCAAATGGAACAGCAAGCCAACCACGTGAGCCAAATGACCTACTCCGGTCCAGATGAGCAGGGCAATGCGCAAGTGACAGGAGAGCCATCTGTGTCTCATGAGGCGGGTATTCCGCGAGTGGGGCGCAATGAGCCTTGTCCATGTGGCAGCGGCAAGAAGTACAAACAATGTCACGGTAAGCTTTGACGCCGTGTCAGTCATTCATTTATTTTGAAGAGATAGACCTATATGCCTGTGAATTTGCCGCTGCCAAATGCGGATGATTTGCATGCCATTGCTGGTGTTCGCATTGGCGTTGCACGAGCAGGCATCAAAAAGCCCGACCGCCGAGACCTGGTTGTCTTTTTATTAGACGAAGGCACACAACTTGATGCCGTATTCACTCAGAATCGGTTTTGCGCTGCGCCGGTGCAAGTGTGTCGAAGTCACCTGAATTCTGGGCGAGGCGCGCGCGCCCTGGTGATCAACACGGGCAATGCCAACGCTGGAACCGGCCCATCCGGACTGGCCAATGCCCAACGCATGGCCAGTGCGTGCGCGAGCCACTTGGGGGTGCACCCTGAGCAGGTGTTGCCATTTTCGACGGGTGTGATTTTGGAGCCATTGCCGATCCAAAAAATTGAAGCAGCATTGCCACAGGCCTGTGACTCAGCCGCTGTGGACCATTGGCTGGAGGCGGCCCTGGGCATCATGACCACGGACACTCAGCCCAAAGCGTACAGTGAGAAAGTGACCTTGAGTCAGGGCGTGATTCATGTCACTGGAATTGCGAAGGGCGCGGGAATGATTCGCCCTAACATGGCCACAATGCTGGGCTACATCGCCACAGATGCATGGATTGCCCCTGCGTTAATGGAAGGCTTGGCAGCCCGCTTGGCGAATAGCTCGTTCAATCGAGTGACTGTGGATGGCGATACCTCGACCAATGACAGCTTCGTCGTGATGGCCTCTGGCGCCAGCCAAGTGCAGGTGACTGATTGGGATTCTCCTGACGGTCAGGCCGTGTGGCAGGCACTGCTTAGCGTTGCGCAGCGTTTGGCACAAGCGCTCGTGAGAGACGGAGAAGGGGCCACGAAATTCATGACCATTCAGGTGAATCAAGGCAAAGACAGCGCTGAGTGCCTGAAGATTGCTTATGCCATTGCCCATTCACCCTTAGTGAAAACCGCGTTTTTCGCCAGTGACCCTAATTTGGGCCGTCTATTGGCAGCGGTGGGGTATGCAGGCGTGAGCGACCTTGATGTGGGAACAGTCGAGATGTATCTGGGAGATGTTCATGTGGCGACAGCGGGCGGACGCCATCCTAATTACCACGAGGCCGATGCACAAGCGGTGATGGATCAGAGCGAGATACTGATCCGGATTGATCTTGGACGCGGACCAGCGAGTGAGACGGTATGGACCTGTGACTTGAGCCATGACTACGTCACCATCAATGCAGAGTACCGAACATGACGGCCAGCAATGACGCCTTGCTGGCGCGATTAGATACCCTGATTGCGCTGATCGGAGACCAATTCTCCACAGGGTTGAGCGCACCTGATTGGAGCAGCAGTGTCGCGTTTCAGTACCGCAGGTCTGGCGCCAAGGGTCGATTGCACCCAGTGAAGTCGGTGTCGACCATCGCCTTGGATGACATTCGCGAAGTCGAGGGCCAAAAAGAGAAAATCCTGGCCAACACCCAGCGTTTCATCGCTGGATTGCCTGCAAATAACGTGCTCTTGACCGGGGCCAGAGGCACCGGAAAATCGTCTTTAATCAAAGCGTGCTTGAACGCTTTTGCGACACAGGGTTTGCGACTGATCGAAATGGACAAAGCCGATTTGATTGCACTCCCTGAAGTGGTCGAACTGGTGGCTGAGCGCCCTGAGCGTTTCATTGTGTTTTGCGATGACTTGAGTTTTGATGAAGGTGACTCTGCGTACAAGGCGTTGAAATCTGTTTTGGATGGCTCCGTGGCAGCGACCAGCGCGAACGTGCTGATTTACGCCACCAGCAATCGCCGTCATTTGTTGCCTGAGTACATGTCTGAAAATCTGACTTATTCTCACACCCCTGATGGCGAGGTGCATCCCGGTGAGGGGGTTGAAGAAAAAATTTCACTGTCGGAGCGATTTGGCTTGTGGTTGAGTTTTTATCCATTCAGTCAAGACGAGTACCTCTCCGTGGTGAATCAATGGCTTCAAGCAATGGGCGTCGATGCGTCGACACTCGAGGCAGCACGACCTGAAGCACTGGTCTGGGCGTTGGAGCGCGGGTCTCGCAGTGGGCGTGTGGCCTACCAATTTGCGTGCGATTACGTCGGCCGTTCACGCCAAACAAACGGCTGATTTTCAAGATGTTGTCAGGCCAGGCGGTGGAGACGATCCAGATTGTTGATGGCCATTTGCCTCGACTGGCGGACCGCAGCGAGACCCAAGTTGCCGTAGGCGTCTTGATTGATCGCGCGCAAAGGTTCCTGATGACGAGCCGACCAGTAGGCAAAGCTTATGCCGGATATTGGGAGTTTCCAGGGGGCAAACTCGAGCTCAATGAAACCGTTGAAGAGGCTTTGCGTCGCGAATTAACGGAAGAGCTTGGAATCTGCATCGAGCACGCTTTGCCTTGGCGGCAAGAATTGGTTGACTACCCTCATGCGCTGGTGCGTCTGCACTTTTGCCGTG
>JBEAPX010000176.1:0-7622 GCA_041164205.1 Pseudomonadota bacterium | reverse complement strand
TTGCTGTCCTTGTGCGTATTTTTGACCGTGGGCTACCTGTCAGAAGACTCGGCGATTGTGGATGAGTCGCAATGGTTGCGAACCGGTGAGTGGACGTTGGCGTCGCTGTGGCTGATTGCGCTGGCGATCTTCGCGCGAATGGGGGCCAGTTTGTCGCGCGGTGAGGGTGAATGGCATCGTGTCAAACAGCGCTGGCACAGCTTGAGGCGGGCGATTGCCGGCGATTGAACCCGATGGTCAGGCGTACCCAAGGCGTCAAGAAAGTGTGGTGTCGGCCTTGCTGGCTTGCGGCCAGCGCGGATCAGGGGCCCCAGTGGCACTCAAGTGGGCCTTGGCTTGTTGTGCAATCGCGGCGCGTTGATCTGGTGCCAGTCGCTGAAGGTTTTTCAACTGCATGGCCATGCGAGGGTTTGACTTGAGCGTGGCTTCGTGTTGATCCAAGAATCGCCAATACAAAGTCGTGAAAGGACAAGCGTCATCGCCTGTGGCCGTGGCTGGGTTGTAAGGGCATGAGCGGCAGTGGTTACTCATGCGGTCAATGTATTTGCCAGTCGCCACATAGGGCTTACTGGCCATCACGCCACCATCGGCGAATTGGCTCATTCCTAGCGTGTTGGGTAACTCGACCCACTCGATCGCATCCACATACACGCTCAAGTACCACTCATGGACCGCGCGGGGATGGATGCCTGCAAGCAAGGCGTAGAGACCGGTGACCATGAGGCGCTGAATGTGGTGGGCGTAGCCGTGCGTGAGGGTCTGGTGCAGCGCATCGCGCAAGCAAGCCATGTCGGTCTTGCCGCTCCAGAACCAGGCGGGCAGGGGTGACTCAGCCCCAAGGCTGTTGCGTGAGAGGTAGTCTGGCATCTGGGTCCAATAGATGCCGCGGACATACTCGCGCCACCCGACAATCTGGCGAATGAAACCCTCCACAGCCGCCAGGGGCGCGTGGCCGCCCTGGTAAGCGGTCTCGGCAGCGGCGACCACCTCGCGCGCGCTCAATAACTTGAGGTTCATGGCGCTCGCCAAATGCGAGTGGTACAGCCAAACCTCGCCCTCCCACATGGCGTCCTGATAGGCACCGAAATGGGGTAATCGCTGTGCAATGAACGCGTCCAAAACCTGCAGGGCCTGCGCGCGCGTGACGGGCCAGCCAAAGGCGTCGAGCTGCCCCGGATGATCGGCGAAAAGGCTGCGCACCATGGCCATCACCTCCAGCGTGATGGCATCGGGCTCAAAACGGGTGGGGCTAGGCAGCGAGCCAGGCCCTGCCTTGCCAAAACTTTGGCGGTTGTCGGCGTCGTAATTCCATTGACCGCCAATGGGTTCGTTGCCTTGCATCAGGATACCGGTGCGTTTGCGCATCTCGCGGTAAAAGAATTCCATCCGCAGTTGCTTGCGTCCTTTGGCATGGGCCGCAAAGTCCCTGACCGTGCTGAAAAAATGTCGGTCATCGCGCAGTTCGAGCGCCAGATCCTGGGCCTTGGCCGCGGCCTGTAAAGCTTTCAGAACGCGCCAGTCGCCGGGCGCTGTCATGACGAGTGCGGTGGGCTTGAGGTCAGCGATGGCGCGGCACAACTCTCCGCTCAGTGTGCCCGTGTTGGCCGCGTCATCCAAGCGGCTGTACCAAAGCGCAAAGCCCTCAGTGTGCAAGTCTTGCGCGAAGTGGCGCATCGCACTGAGGAACAAGGTGGTGCGCTGTTTGGAAGAGGGCACATGAGTGGACTCTTCGGCGGCTTCCGCCATCCAGATCACGTCTTGTTGCGGATCGAAGCCATCCAAAGCCGCGGCGTTGCGGTCGAGCTGATCGCCCAAAATGAGCACCAGGTGGCGGGCACACGTTTGACCGCTCAAACGAGCCATTGGCGT
Organism: Pseudomonadota bacterium; assembly: GCA_041164205.1. Lineage (GTDB taxonomy): Bacteria > Pseudomonadota > Gammaproteobacteria > Burkholderiales > Burkholderiaceae_C > RS62. The sequence continues at coordinate 5,753 of JBEAPX010000176.1, read as the reverse complement.
TCCTGGCCAAGGTGGGCTCACGGTGTCTCTGCCTCTGAGGCGCGCGGCTTGCGTTGGCGGCAGGCGTCCGAGCAGTATTTGACTTCCGTCCAATTTTTGGCCCACGACTTGCGCCATGTCATTGGGCGGCCACAGACGGCACATGGCTTGCTGGGCAGCGCCTGCTTGTTGCCTTTGAAACCAGTGCGGTGTGAGGGCATGGTCTGGACTTGGTGATTATTGAAACCCAACGCGGTCGAGCATCCGTTGAACGGCAGGCACGTTTTGGCCGATGTCACGGATCGGCAATGGATCGGCCACCAAGCCTTGGGGCACCATGGCCCTTAGTGCGTCGTTGGGAGCGGCCGCGCCCGTTTGTGCGAGCGGCCATTCGTTGTTGCCATCGGCGAAGTGCCGCTGGGCCTCTGGCGTCGCGAGGTACTCCAAAAAGCGCACGGCATCGCTGGCATGGGCGCTGTGCTTGGCCACTGCGCCACCGGCAATGTTGATGTGGGTGCCCCAGGATGTGGCATTGGGAAAGACGACGCCGACTTTTTCGGCGATGGCTCGCTGAGCCGGATCATCGGAACGCATCAGTCGTGCCAGGTAATAGCTGTTGGTCACCGCAACACCGCATTCCCCCGACGCGACGCCCTTGATTTGATCGGTGTCGCCACCTTTGGGTGCGCGCGCCATGTTGCGGACCAAACCGCTCAGCCATGCTTCGGTCTTGGTCTCGCCCCAGCGGTGCAGCAGCGATGAAAAGAGACTCAAGTTGTAGGGATGCGAGCCCGAACGGACGCACAGCTTGCCTTTGGCGATTGGACTGGCGAGCTTTTCGTAGTCATCGAAATCGCTGGCTTTGAATTGGCTCTGATCGAATACAACGATGCGAGCGCGGCTTGAGAATCCAAACCAAGTGCTGGTGTCCGTGGGGCTCGAGCGGAACTGCGCAGGAATGGCTGCATTCAAGGCGCTCGATTGCACTGGCGCGAACAAGCCGTCTTGGTCAGCGCGCCATAGGCGTGTGGCATCGACGAGCAAAACAACATCTGCTTTGGAGTGCTTGCCTTCGGCCTTGAGGCGGGCCAGGATGCCGGCGTCGTTGGAGTCCACGCGGTTGATCCTGATCCCAGTTTGCTTTGTGAAGCCAGCGTACAAGGCGGTGTCTGAGGGGTAGTGGCGCGCGGAATACACGTTGATTTCGGCGGCATGGGCACTGGCCGCGAACACGCCAACAAGCGCTGTCACCCAGGTAGCCGCAGCGATCTCTGCGCGCTGGGTGTGACACACCTGCTGCGTGCGCGCGCGGTCAGATCCAGCTGATGTGTGGGCCACCAGTGGGTGACGGTTCAGGGGGTTCAGTGGGGTGTTCATTGAGGAAGCGTTCGTTGAGTGTGGCGGGTGGTGATCGCATTCATGTGCGGTGAAACGGATTGGAGTTTATCTCAAATGAGAATCATTCGCATTTAAGGGTGAAAGACCCTGTCACCAGCAGGCCCGCTGCGCCAACTTGGCTGCGCGATGGGCCGGCGCCTTTCAGGTTGCGTTGGAATCAACTTTGAGGCTTAGCGCGGAGGGTGCGACTGACCCAAATCACAGGCAACAAGCCAATCAACACCAACGTCAACGACGGCAGTGCCGCCTCGCCCAAGCGCTCGTCACGCGCCAATTGGTAGGCCACCACAGCCAAGGTGTCGGCATCAAAAGGACGCAGCACCAGGGTGGCTGGGAGCTCCTTCATGACGTCGACCAACACCAACAAGCCAGCCACCCACACCGAGCGCTGCAACAGCGGCAGGTGAACGCCACCGAACAGGCGCCAATCTGACGCGCCAAGCGTGCGCGAGGCCTCGTCGATGCTGGCAGGTACCCGCGAGTAGCCGCTCTGAAGCGACTGCATCGCCACAGCGCAGAAGCGAATCAGGTAGGCCCATATCAGACCCAAGCTGGTAGAGGTGATCCAGTAGCTCACATCGCCGATCCACTCGACGCTTTGAAACCACCGCAGGGGCGCCAAAATGCCGATCACCACCACAGCACCCGGAATGGCGTAGCCCGCACTGATGATGCGAGTCAAGCCGTGGATCAACCACTGGTTGCGCAGGCGCTGGGTCGCCAAAAAGGCCAAAGACAAGGCCACAGCCAACACCGCGGTGATGGCGCCGAGTTCTAAGGTGTTCCAAGCCCACAGACCGTAACTGGCCCAGGGCGTGGGCTCGCTAGACGTCAGCCACAAGTGGATCAACACCGCGCTGGGCAAAACAAAGCCCAACACCACCGGCACACTGCCCAACGCCAACAGGCCCAAGCCGGCCGCGCCAGTGCACACGCGTGGCTGGTTTTCTTGGCTGCTGCGATTGCCGCGACTGCTGGCGTAGCGAAGCCGCTGTTGGGCACGGTGGTCCCAGATCAGCAAGACCAGTACACACACCAGAAGCAGGGTCGCCAGTTGAGCGGCGGCCATCGGGTCGTCCATCACCAGCCAAGCCTTGTAGATGCCGGCGGTGAAGGACTGCACGCCAAAATAGCTGGCCACCCCAAAATCTGCCAACGTCTCCATCAACGCCAATGCCAAGCCAGCGGCCAGTGCGGGTCGAGCCATCGGAATCGCGATGGTCCAGATTCGCCGCCCTAAACCTGCGCCCAACAGCTTGGCCGCCTCGAGCGCACTGCTGGCACGATCGAGCAAAGCCGTGCGCACCAACAAATACGCGTAGGGGTAGAGGGTCACAGAAAACACCAAAACCGCGCCGCCTAAGCTTCGTATGTCTGGCAGCAGCGCGCCCGTGCGTCCGGTCCATTCGCGCAGCGCGACCTGAAGGGGCCCGCTGTACTGGAAAAAATCGGTGTACGCGTAGGCCACCACATACGCAGGCATGGCCATTGGCAGCAACAGCAGCCACGCCAAGGTCTGTCGCCCTGGAAAGTCAAACATCGTGACCAACACCGCGCTCATCAAGCCCAAACCCGCCACCCCCAGCGCCACGCCAATGCACAGCAACAAAGACGTCCACGTGTAGGAGGGCATCACCGTGGCCCACAGGTGTTGCATCAGGGATTGTTGCGACGCATCCCAACGCCACCACGCAGCCCAAACCGATAGGGTGGGCAGAGCAATGATCAGTGTGACGCCCAGCAGCAGCGCCAGCGAGAGTGGATTGGAATAGGAGGTTTTCATCAAGGGGAGGACGCACAGACACAAACCTGTCTGACAGCAGGGCATTGTAGGGACGGTGCAAGCCGATCGCCGTCGCCTCTAAAATTCCCTCATGTTCTTACAAGTGCACCAGCTCAGCGTTCAATACCCCAAGGCCAACGCGCCCGCATTGGCGGAGGTGTCTTTCGGATTGGCGCAGGGCCAAATTGGGGTGCTGATCGGCCCATCAGGCTGTGGCAAAACCTCGTTGCTCAGAGCGGTTGCAGGCCTAGAGGCTGTGGCCAGCGGTCGCATTGAAATGGGCGAGCGAACCGTCAGTTCGTCCGCATTCATGGCCGACGTGGCGTCGCGCCGAGTGGGCATGGTGTTTCAAGACTACGCGCTCTTCCCGCACATGACGGTGCGTGCAAATGTGGTTTTTGGCCTGCACGACTGGCCCAAAGCCCAGCGTGAGGCGCGGGTTCAAGAGGTGCTGTCTCTGGTTGAGCTCGAAGCGCTCGCGGAACGCTATCCGCATGAACTGTCGGGCGGGCAGCAGCAGCGTGTGGCGCTGGCTCGGGCCTTGGCCCCGGGGCCCGATTTGCTTTTGTTGGACGAGCCTTTTTCTAATTTGGACGTGGATTTGCGGGAGCGATTGGCGCAAGAGCTGCGTGCGATCTTGAAGCGCGCAGGGGCCACCGCCTTGCTTGTGACTCACGACCAACTCGAGGCCTTTGCGATGGCGGACGTCATCGGCGTGATGCACCAGGGCCGCCTGCACCAGTGGGGTGAGCCCTATGCGGTCTACCACCGACCGGCCAGCCGGTTCGTGGCAGAGTTCATTGGCGATGGCGTGTTTGTCCCGGGGCATTACTTGCGAGAGGGCAACGGATGGTGCTTAGAGACGCCCATTGGGCGATTGGACTTAGGTCCAGCGGCTGGCACGGACGCAGACCCGACGCCTGGGCAGGCCTGCGAGGTGCTGCTGCGAGCCGATGACATCGTGCACGACGATGACGCCCCAGTGAAGGCCAAGATCACCCGCAAGGCGTTTCGGGGTGCCGAGTTTCTCTACACGCTTCAACTCGACACTGGGCACAAAGTGTTGTCCTTGGTGCCCAGTCACCACAATCACGCGATAGGTGAGCACATCGGCATCTTGGCTCATGTGGACCACGTGGTGGCGTTCGATCGCGCGCCACTGACACCAGTCAGCTGATCACCCCATCACAAGCGCTGCTTCAGCCAGGTGGTTAAGTCACCGATGACTTCGGCTTGCTCTGGTTCATTGAAGATTTCATGAAACAGCCCTGGGTATTCTTTCAGCGTCTTGTCCGCGCTGCCGGCACCCTTGACCAACCAAGCGGCGCCACTGGGTTCGACCAAGCGGTCGCGCATCCCCTGCATCACCAGCAAGGGCATCTGCAGTTGGGCGCGTTGTGATTGCAAAGCCTGCATAGATTTCAAGAGTTCAGCGGCCAAGCGGGCGGGCGTTTTTCCCTTGAATACCAAAGGGTCGTTCACATAGGCATCCACCACTGCGGGGTCACGGCAAATGTGTTCTGGAGAGACACCCAGTACGCCCACCTTCGGGGCGACGATGGCCATCCATTTGCCCACGGCGATCGTCCATGCCGACACCTTGGGGCTCACCAGTACCGCGGGCCCTGACAACGCCAGACCTGATATTCCCCTGCCGTGTTGGATGGCATGGTGCGTGGCGATCAAACCACCCATGCTGTGACCCAGCACAAACAAAGGCAGGTGAGGGTGATGGGCTTCCATCAGGGTACGCAGTTGCTGCACGGGTTGGAGCAAGTCGTCAAAGCTCGACACCACCTCGCGCTCGCCGCCCGACCTGCCGTGTCCTAAATGATCCAGGGCATACACCTGCAACCCAAGGTCCAACAGGGCTTGCACGACATGGGCATACCGGCCGGAGTGCTCACCTAAGCCGTGAATCAACAGGACCATCCCACGCGGGTCTGCATCAGGGCGCCACGATTGCCAAAAAATCGAGGCCCCGCGCGGGCCCGCAAACTCACTGCATTGGTGTGGCGATAGGGTCTGGGGTGGGTTCATGACAAGTGCTCGTGTGGCGTTGAATGGTGTGGACTTGAAAGGCGGCGGCGGGTCAAAGACTGTGGCTTAGGCGCCAGGCATTCTCAACACCGCCTTGATCGCAGCACCCGACTCTGAATCGTGGATGGCCTGGTCGATTTGATCAAATGGGTAGTAGCGAATCAAGCGATCTATGGGGAACTCACCCGCGCGGTACATCCTCACCAAACGTGGAATCAACTCACTGGGGTTGGAGTCACCTTCGACAATGCCGCGAACCGTTTTGCCGCCAATCATGATGTCTCGCACATCGACCACCAACTCGCTGCCGGCGGCTGCGCCGCCAACAAAACCGCAGACCCCTTGAGGTCTCAGGCACTCTACTGCTTGACGCAACACGGTCATGTTGGCGGTGGTGTCTAGGCTGCAGTGCGCGCCGGCGCCCGTGATGGATTTGATTTCTGACACGATGTCTGGACACTGATCGCCGCGAATGGTGTGGGTTGCACCGACTTGTTTGGCCATCTCCAAGCGGCTGTCTTTGAGGTCTACGGCGATGATCTGTCGCGCTTTC
>JBEAPX010000175.1:0-39468 GCA_041164205.1 Pseudomonadota bacterium | reverse complement strand
CGGCAGATAGTTGTACAACCGACGGAGCATCAACAAAGCCTCTACGTCGTTTTCGAACGCCAAGTCCGCCACGCCACTCTTGGTGGTGTGCGTGATCGCGCCACCCAATTCTTCAGCCGTGACGGTTTCATGGGTGACGGTTTTAACGACCTCTGGACCGGTCACAAACATGTACGAACTGTCTTTCACCATGAAGATGAAATCCGTCATCGCGGGTGAATACACAGCGCCACCGGCACTGGGCCCCATGATCATGGAGATCTGAGGCACCACGCCAGAGGCCAACACATTGCGCTGGAACACCTCCGCATACCCGCCCAATGAGGCCACGCCCTCTTGAATGCGCGCGCCGCCCGAGTCATTCAAACCAATCACAGGCGCGCCTACCTTCATGGCCTGGTCCATCACCTTGCAGATTTTCTCTGCATGGGCTTCGGACAAGGCGCCACCAAACACCGTGAAATCTTGGCTATAGACGAACACCAGACGGCCATTGATCATGCCGTATCCAGTCACCACACCGTCGCCTGGAATTTTGTTATCCGCCATACCAAAGTCTGTGCAGCGGTGTTCAACAAACATATCCCACTCTTCGAAAGTGCCTTCGTCGAGCAACACCTCAATGCGCTCACGCGCAGTCAGCTTGCCTTTGGCGTGTTGGGCTTCGATGCGCTTGGCGCCACCGCCTGCGCGAGCAGCCGAACGCCGGCGCTCCAACTCTTCTAGGATGTCTTGCATGGTATGGGCTCTCCGTCTAAGAAAGGTGTTGGGCGGCGAGCAACTGGCGCGCCGCGGTTGAGGCGGGCAATTCGCCCGCTTTGACTAATTGAATGGTGGGCTCAAGCTGCGCGCGCACGGTTGGGTGGGCCTTGAACGCGCGCTGCAAACCGGCATGAATGCGCTCCCACATCCAAGACAGCGCTTGACTCTGGCGTCTTGACTGCTCTGCACCTGCACTCCGCTGCAATTGTTGAAAGCGCAGCACCGTTTGCCAAAAGGCCTCCACGCCCTCACCCAACAGCGCTGACAGCTGCATCACTTCAGGACGCCATTCAGAGACCCCCTCGCGGGAATGCATTCCCAACAAGCGCAAAGAAGACGTGATTTGCGCCCGGGCGCGTGTCGCAGCATCGGGATCAATGTCTGCCTTGTTGATGACCACCAGATCGGCCAGCTCCATGACGCCTTTTTTGATGGCCTGCAAATCATCACCGGCATTGGGCAACTGCAAGAGGACAAACATATCCGTCATGTTGGCCACAGCGGTTTCACTTTGGCCTACGCCGACAGTCTCGACGATCACAATGTCGTAGCCTGCCGCTTCGCACACCAGCATCGCTTCTCGCGTCATTTCGGCCACACCACCAAGCGTGCCACTGCTGGGACTGGGTCGAATAAAGGCTTCCGAACGCATCGACAGCTGCTCCATGCGCGTCTTGTCCCCGAGGATCGAGCCGCCCGACACCGTGCTGGATGGATCCACTGCGAGCACCGCAACGCGATGACCTTGCTCGATGAGGTACAAACCCAGCGCTTCGATGAATGTGCTCTTACCCACACCGGGCACACCACTCAATCCAATGCGCATCGACTGTCCCGTGTGAGGCAAAAGTGTCGTCAACAGTTCATCGGCGAGGACGCGGTGATCTGCACGTGTTGACTCCAGCAACGTGATGGCCTTGGCCATGCCGCGCCGGCGCACGGCTGGATCGCCGTGCAGCACTGCGTGAGAGATCTCGCCAGGTTTCACCCAATCGCCTTTTTGATTTGCTCTAGGACGTCTTTGGCACTGGCTGGAATCGGCGTGCCTGGTCCATACACGCCTTTGACGCCCGCTTCGTAGAGGAAGTCGTAGTCTTGTCGAGGAATCACGCCACCCACGAACACAATGATGTCATCGGCCCCTTGCTTTTTCAGCTCTTCCAAGATGGCTGGCACCAAAGTCTTGTGCCCTGCTGCCAAGGTCGAAACGCCTACGGCGTGCACATCGTTCTCAATCGCTTGGCGGGCACACTCCTCTGGTGTCTGAAAAAGGGGGCCCATATCGACATCGAATCCCAAGTCAGCGAATGCGGTGGCCACCACTTTGGCGCCGCGGTCGTGGCCGTCTTGCCCCAGCTTAGCAATCATGACCCGAGGGCGTCGCCCTTCGGCTTGCGCGAATTCCGAAATTTCTTGCTGCAGTTGGGCCCAGCCCTCTGCGGAGTCGTAGGCTTGCGCATAGACCCCTGTCACTTTTTGGGTGTCGGCACGGTGGCGACCAAAGACCTTTTCCAATGCATCGGATACCTCGCCTACGGTGGCACGCAGGCGAACGGCTTGGATCGCCAAGTCAAGCAAGTTGCCCTCTCCACTCTGCGCCGCGGCAGTGAGCGCATCGAGGGCCTGCTGAACAGCGGCACTGTCCCGCGCGGCACGAATCTGGGCCAATCGAGCCACTTGGGATTCGCGCACTTTGACGTTATCGACTTCAAGAATATCGACGGGATCTTCTTTGGCAAGTTTGTACTTGTTCACGCCCACAATCACATCTTTACCGCTGTCGATGCGCGCTTGCTTTTCCGCCGCACTGGCTTCGATTTTGAGCTTGGCCCAACCCGAATCCACTGCCTTGGTCATGCCACCCATCGCATCCACTTCTTCGATGATCGCCCAAGCCTTGTCTGCCATGTCTTGGGTCAGCTTTTCCATCATGTACGAACCCGCCCACGGGTCGACCACGCTGGTGATGTGCGTCTCTTCTTGGATGATGAGTTGGGTGTTGCGAGCAATGCGCGAAGAAAATTCGGTCGGCAAAGCGATGGCCTCGTCGAAGCTGTTGGTGTGCAGACTTTGGGTGCCACCAAACACCGCCGCCATGGCTTCAATCGTGGTTCGTACCACGTTGTTGTAGGGGTCTTGCTCTGTCAACGACCAGCCAGAGGTCTGGCTGTGGGTGCGCAACATGAGGCTCTTGGGGTTCTTGGCGCCGAAGTCTTTCATGATGCGTGCCCACAGCAACCTGGCTGCGCGCATCTTGGCAATCTCCAGGTAAAAGTTCATGCCAACCGCCCAAAAGAAAGACAGTCGACCCGCGAACGCATCCACGTCTAACCCTTTTGCCATGGCCGTCTTCACGTACTCTTTGCCATCTGCGAGGGTGAACGCCATCTCTAGCGCTTGGTTCGCTCCCGCCTCTTGCATGTGATAGCCCGAAATCGAAATCGAGTTGAACTTGGGCATCTTTTGTGCCGTGTACTCGATGATGTCTCCGATGATTTTCATCGACGGCTCGGGCGGGTAAATGTAGGTGTTTCGCACCATGAACTCTTTCAGAATATCGTTCTGAATGGTTCCCGAAAGCTGATCCTGAGACACGCCCTGCTCTTCTGCTGCAACCACGTAACCCGCCAAAACGGGCAGCACTGCGCCATTCATGGTCATAGAGACCGAGACCTTATCGAGCGGAATGCCGTCAAACAACACTTTCATGTCCTCGACGCTGTCAATGGCCACTCCGGCCTTACCCACATCGCCGGTCACGCGAGGGTGGTCACTGTCATAGCCACGGTGCGTGGCCAAATCGAATGCCACCGACACGCCTTGTCCTCCAGCAGCCAAGGCCTTGCGGTAGAAGGCATTGGACTCTTCGGCAGTTGAAAAGCCTGCGTACTGGCGAATCGTCCAGGGACGCACGGCATACATCGTGGCCTGAGGCCCACGCAAAAAGGGCTCAAAACCAGGCAGCGTATCGGTGTGCTTTAAGCCGTCCAAGTCCGCTGACGTGTAGAGCGGCTTGACCTCGATGCCCTCCGGTGTGTGCCAAGTCAAGGTGTCTAGCGACTGACCTTTGAGTGACTTGATCGCGGCAGCTTCCCAGTCGGCTAGGGACTTCTTTTCAAATTCTGGCTGGCTCATTGCGAGGCTCCTGAAGCATCGTGGGGGCGCAGGGAGACCCGGCGCAATTCAGTATTTTGCATGGCAAACACACGCCATGCCGCTTGGCGCAATCTTATTGACCCTGTCACGGGTGACGCGGAAAGTTGGGCTTGAAGCTCTTTGTTATTCATAATTATGAATGCAAAATGAAATTATAAGCTAGACTACTGGCTTGAAAATGACAAATCCACGACCGATGTCAACCCTCACCTTACAAAGTCGCGCGTTGTATCAAGATGTCGCCGAACTCCTTCGGCAGCGCATCTTTGCGCGCGACTTGGCACCGGGTGACTGGATTGATGAGCTGCGCATCGCCGAGGAGCTAGGCATCAGCCGGACCCCCCTGCGCGAAGCCATCAAAGTCTTGGCTGCCGAGGGTTTGGTGACCATGAAGCTGCGCCGAGGGGCTTATGTCACTGAAGTCAACGAAAAGGACTTGCGTGACGTTTACCACTTGTTGTCCCTGCTCGAAGCCGACGCCGCGGAGTCGGTGGCCTCAAACGCCACGGACGCTGATATGGCCAGGCTGGTCGACCTCCACCACCAATTGGGACAAGCGACCGCCGATCGGGACCGCTTCTTTGAGATCAACGAGGCATTCCACATTCAGTTGCTGGTCACGGCCAACAACCGGTGGCGCGATCAAGTTGTTGCCGACTTGAGAAAGGTCATGAAACTCAATCGGCACCACTCGCTGTTTAAGTCGGGGCGCGTGGAGCAGTCGTTGGCTGAACACCAAGCCATTGTCGATGCTTTGATTGCACGTGATGGCAAGGCCGCTGCCCAAGCGATGCGTGACCACTTTGCCAACGGCTTGACGGCCGCTGGGCACCAGGCAGACACATCGGTCCACGTTGAATCATCATCTGGCTAGACCCTGGCCTAGCCTTGAGAGAGGCGCCCTACTCCCGAGATCGATCGCCCACTCGAACACCGAACACCGAGCCCTGAGTACATCAGTGCTCGGAAACTCCAACGTTTTGAGCCACTTGTGCGGATGCCAGAGCGTCCTGGGCCAATCGCCATACCGCTCTAGGCGCCTCTTGCTTGAGCTTGTGATTGCTCCACACTTGTCGCCAGAGCCGCCCGCCTCGCTGTCCGTGATAGAGCCCAAGCATATGTCGGGCAATGGGGTACCAAGGACACCCATCCTCTGCAAAAGCCCGCTCCATGTACTCGACCACGGTCTGCTCGATGGCCTCTCTGGACAACGTCACCTGAGCAGGATCACCCCAAAAACGATGGTCCCACTCCGTCATCAACCATGGTCTGTAATACGCTTCGCGACCGATCATCACGCCGTCGACGTGTTGAAGGTGCTTGTCGATTTCAGCATTGGTCGTGATGCCGCCATTGATGGCAATAGTGAGGCCTGGAAAGTCGAGCTTGAGCTGATGAGCCAGCTCATAACGCAGCGGCGGAATCTCGCGGTTCTCTTTAGGGCTCAACCCCTGAAGCCAAGCATTGCGGGCGTGCACGATGAACGTCTCACATCCAGCCTCACTGACCTTGCCGACGAAGTCCCGCACAAATGAATAACTTTCGATGCGGTCGATTCCGATGCGGTGCTTAACGGTCACTGGAATGCTCACCGCGTCTTTCATGGCCTTGACGCAGTCCGCCACGAGTTCAGGCTCATTCATCAAACACGCCCCAAAAGCGCCTCGCTGAACGCGTTCGCTCGGGCACCCGCAATTCAAATTGATTTCGTCATAGCCCCAGCTTTGTCCCAGCTTTGCCGCGTACGCCAAGTCTTCAGGCTCACTGCCTCCCAATTGCAGGGCCACGGGGTGCTCCTCAGCGTTGAAGCGCAAATGGCGAGCCACATCGCCATGGCGCAACGCCCCTGTCGTCACCATTTCGGTGTACAGCAGGGTATGGCGAGTCAACAACCGATGGAAGAAACGACAGTGTCGGTCGGTCCAATCCATCATGGGTGCCACACTGAGGCGCCATGCGTTGCGGGTTGGGGAAGCTGAAGTCATGGCCTGATTATCTCAGCAGAGGCACGACTGCTCGGCACGGCACATTCGCGGACAAAAGAAAACCCGCCGAGGCGGGCCTTCTTGTGAGCTTGGATTGCTTCAGCCGATGTGTAAACCACCGTTGACCGAGAAATCCGCGCCGGTCGAATAACCGCTCTCCTCGCTTGCCAACCAGGACACGATGGATGCAATCTCGCTGGGCTCGCCCAGACGCTTGACCGGCACCGTTGCCACGATTTTTTCGAGCACATCGGGGCGAATGGCTTTCACCATGTCGGTGCCGACGTAGCCTGGGCTCACGGTATTGACGGTCACACCCTTGGTCGCCATCTCTTGTGCCAAAGCCATCGTGAAACCGTGCATCCCAGCTTTCGCTGCGGAATAGTTCGTCTGGCCCGCCTGGCCTTTTTGACCATTGACCGATGAAATCTGAATGATCCGACCAAACCCCTGGTCAACCATGTCCGCTACCACCTGCTTGGTGACATTGAACATGGATGTGAGGTTGGTTGAGATCACCGCGTTCCAGTCCTCGAGGGTCATCTTGAGGAACATCCGGTCTCGCGTGATGCCTGCGTTGTTGACCAAGACAGAGATCGGGCCGTGTTCAGCTTTGGCTTTGGCAAACGCCTCTACCGTTGAATCCCACTCAGCCACGTTGCCCACCGATGCATAAAAAGTGAAACCTAAGGCCTTTTGCTCATCGAGCCACTTTTGGTAATCGCGGGTTGGGCCGCAACCGGCCACCACTCGGAAGCCATCTTGGTGCAGGCGCTGACAAATCGCCGTTCCGATGCCACCCATACCGCCTGTGACGTAGGCCACTTTTTGACTCATGTTGTTCTCCTCTTTCTTGGTTTAAATCTGTTTTGAGCGCACGCCACCTGGTGACGGCTTTGACCTCAAGGTCAGCGCTCGACCGCCAATGACACACCCATACCTCCGCCGATACAGAGGGCAGCCAGGCCTTTCTTCGCGTCGCGCCTTTGCATTTCGTGCAGCAAGGTCACCAAAATACGGCATCCGGATGCGCCAATGGGGTGACCGATGGCAATGGCGCCGCCATTGACGTTGACTTTGCTGGTGTCCAGTCCGAGCAAATTGTTGACCGCGCAGGCCTGTGCTGCAAATGCCTCGTTGAGCTCGAAAAGATCGACATCGTCCACTGACCAACCGGCTCTTGCCAGCGCCTTCTTGGATGCGGGGACAGGTCCCAAGCCCATGGTCTCAGGCGCCAATCCGGTCGTTGCGTAGCTGGCGATGCGGGCCATCGGCTTGAGGCCTAGTTCAGCGGCCTTTTTCGCCGACATCACCATCACAGCCGCTGCGCCGTCGTTGATACCCGAGGCATTGCCTGCGGTGACGCTGCCAGCCTTGTCGAAAGCGGGGCGCAGACCAGCGAGCCCATCTGCGTTGGTTTTGCGATTGATGAACTCATCGCTATCGAACACAATGGGGTCGCCTTTGCGCTGGGGGATCACGACAGGAACGATCTCGTCTTTGAACTTGCCGGCATCCTGAGCAGCAGCAGCCTTGGTTTGGCTGGCCAGCGCCAAGGCATCCTGAGCGGCGCGATCAATGCCCTCTTGTTTGGCCACGTTTTCAGCGGTGATACCCATGTGGTACTGGTTGTACACGTCCCAAAGGCCATCGACGATCATGGTGTCTTGCATCTTCCAATCGCCCATGCGCTGGCCGTTGCGAGAGCCGTTGACCACGTGCGGCGAGGCACTCATGTTTTCTTGTCCACCTGCAATCACGATCTCGCTGTCACCGGCTGCAACGGCTTGCGCCGCCAGCATCACCGCCTTTAAGCCAGACCCACAGACCGCATTGATGGTCAAGCCTGGGATTTCCTTGGGCAATCCGGCCTTGATCACGGTTTGCCGCGCAGGGTTCTGACCCACGCCAGCGGCCAACACCTGGCCCATGATGACTTCGCCCACCTGCTCAGGCTTCACACCCGTTTTTTCCATCAGGGCTTTGACCACAGTCGCCCCCAAATCTGTCGCCGGCACGCCTGCCAACGCGCCGCCAAATTTACCGACCGCGGTGCGGGCTGCTGCAACGATAACGATGTCTTCCATGAGTGATCTCCTTTGATTCGCTGATGTGTGTGGTTCAAGCTTTCGCTTTGACGTAACTTCCTGGCGCCGGCTCTAAGGCCTTATAAGCCGTGCGAGCGCGGCCATATGTTTTGGGCGCGGCGATTTTTTTGCCGGCTTGCTTGCTCAGCCAACTTGACCAGTCGCCCCACCAGCTGCCTTTGTGCTCTGTCGCGCCATCGATCCAATCGTTGACATCGGCGGGGAAGCGTTTGTCGGAGCCGATCCAATGTGAGCGCTTTCCTTTACTGGCAGGATTGATGACGCCAGCAATGTGGCCAGATGCGCCCATGACAAATCGCTTGGGACCAGCCCAGTGCTGCGTGGTGGCATAAGCGCCACCAATCGGGACAATGTGGTCTTCGCGAGAGCCATAGATATAGGCGGGAATTGTCACTTGGGTGAAATCAATTTTTTCACCACAGACCGTCGCTTGGCCAGGTTTCACCAAGCGATTCTCTAAATATGTATTGCGCAGGTACCACGCGTACATGGGGCCCGGCAAATTCGTGGAGTCACCGTTCCAGTACAGCAAGTCAAAGGGCGGCGGGGCTTCTCCTTTGAGGTAATTGCCAACCACGTAGTTCCAGACCAAGTCATTGGGCCGCAAAAACGAGAACGTGGTCGCCAAATCTTGCCCGGGCATCAAGCCTCCATTGGCAAACTGCAACTCGCGGAATTTGACAAAGCTTTCATCGATGAACACATCGAGCACGCCCGTGTCTGTGAAGTCCAAAAGCGTCGTCAGCAACGTCACACTGTTCACGGGCTTTTCACCGCGGGCGGCGTGCACTGCCAACGCATTGGACAAAATTGTTCCACCAACGCAAAAACCCAGGGCGTTGATGTCCTTGGTTTGTCCGATGTCTTTCACCACTCGGATCGCCTCCATCGCCCCTTGTTCGATGTAGTCATCCCAAGTCACGTGGCGCATGGACTCATCCGGGTTGCGCCAGCTCACCACAAAGGTGCGATGGCCTTGTTCAGTGGCGTAACGCACGAATGAGTTTTCCGGCTGTAAGTCCAGGATATAGAACTTGTTGATGCACGGCGGCACGAGTAAAAATGGGCGCTCGTAGACCTGCGAAGTGAGCGGTTTGTACTCCAATAATTGAAAGAGCTCGTTTTCGAACACCACGGCACCTTCGCTCGTGGCCACGTTCTTGCCCACTTCAAAAGCTTCTTCGTCGGTCATCGAAACGTGGCCTTTGCGCAGGTCGCTGACCAAATTCAGCGCACCGGAGACCAAGCTCTCGCCTTGCGTATCGACCGCCTTTTTGAGGGCGTCTGCATTGAATGCCAAAAAATTACTCGGCGCAGTGGCGTCGACCCATTGCTGCACAGCAAACTGCACGCGCTGTCGTGACTTAGGGTCCCCCTCGACTGCATCTGCCAAGGCCAGCAACGCGCGCGCGTTCAAGAGGTAAGTTGCGGCAACATAAGAAGACAGCGGGTTGCCTGCCCAAGCTTCACTGTTGAAGCGACGATCCCCCGAGGGTTTGCTTTGTAGTCCTTGGTTCCATAAATCAGCCGCCTGCTCGGCGTATGACTTTTGAATCTCTGTCAGCTTCTCTGGGTTGATGGTGACGGCCTGCCCCGTGATTGACTGAAGCCATTGAACTGGGTCTGGCATACCGCTGCCGAGGTGTGACATCGCTCCGAATCCACCCTGCGCCCAGGGCATTGCCTGCACCGCCTCAGGAGACTGCAGCAACTTAGCCCACGAATCCGTCATTGCTTGCTGCCATTGACCCCACATTTGGGTCCAGTCATTGGATTGACTCATACTCTCACCTCGAAATATGCGTTTTGGCCCTTGGATCATGCCGCACCCGGGGCCATGCAAAGACATAGTATGTCGATTTGGGCTTCCATTTAACTGACGTCAGCCATTTTTTTTAAAGTGATTCAAATGTACTTGGTCATCATCGCTTGGATGTATGTCGCCATCATGATGGCGGTCGCTGAAGCCGTCGCTCCCAATGGCAGTCTGTTTGGAGCGATGGTGACCTTTGTTCTTTATGGCCTGCTGCCGGCGGGTTTATTGGCTTACATCCTTGGCACGCCGGCGAGAAAGGCCAAGCTGCGCGCCCAAGACCAGGCGGATCTCGCGGCTACGGTGCAAGCGGCATCGACGCCTGCCGATTCAGGCGCCCAGTCACCCGGTGATCCAGACCCCGAACGCCATACGGCCCGTTGACCCCTGTGTACCGGCATCTCGCCGGTGGCTGAAATAACGGTTTGGATTCGTGGCCGTACACCACGGCGCTGTGCTGTCGTTGCCTTGACAATCCTTGACGCCTAGTCTGGACAGTCGCATTTTGGCCAGCTGCGCCAAATCGGCCCAATAGTGGCCGGGCCGAGCGGCCGCGCGCAAGCCAACGGCGTCTTCAGCCTCCTGCTGCACGAACGCGTCCCAGACGTCTTGCCCCACTTCAAAATGCCTTGGGCCAATACACGGACCAAGCCAAGCACTGGTCTGCGCTGCCACTTGATCTGCGCGCTCGCCCGTGGCTTGAGCCATT
This sequence comes from Pseudomonadota bacterium, assembly GCA_041164205.1. Lineage (GTDB taxonomy): Bacteria > Pseudomonadota > Gammaproteobacteria > Burkholderiales > Burkholderiaceae_C > RS62. The sequence goes on along the minus strand of JBEAPX010000175.1, from coordinate 28,935 downwards.
GCCGCCATCGATGCCTCGAGCACGCCCGCACTCAGGCCGCGCCAACCGGCGTGCGCAGCAACGATGCACGGCAAGTTGCGGTGGCTCAACAGCACTGGCAAACAATCAGCCACCATCATGCTGAGCGCGACCCCAGCCTCTGTCGTGAGGAGAGCATCCGCAGCAACGGCGTGCTCCCCGCCCTCAGACACCCGATGCACACGCACACCGTGCACTTGCTGCACCCATGCCAGCGGCACACCCAAGGCATCGATGAGGATCTGCCGGTTGGCTTGCACCGCCTGGGCACTGTCCCCAACGTGAAGCGCCAAATTGAATTCATCCCAAGGTGGCGACGACAGCCCGTCCCTGCGGTCCGTACAAAACACCTTGACCGATCGCTCGGGGTCTAAAGACGCTGCGGTCCATTCAAATTGCATGATGCCCATGTGTCTCAGTGTATCGAGGAACTGGAATGGACACATGGACATCGACCACCGCTGAGCGGCGCGTGTGCGAACAAGGCAGAATAAGGCCATTCTTAGGCCCATGAGAGCGAGAGCCCCACCATGTTTGATCGCACCGTTCACTTCTGCCGAGCCTGCGGCCATGCCGTTGAGCACCGACTTCCGGATGATGGTGATACCCGAGTGCGGGCTGTGTGCGCGAGCTGCCATACCGTCCACTATGTGAACCCATTGGTGGTCGTTGGAACCATTCCTGTCTGGCGGGACGGGCGCGTGCTCCTGTGCCAACGGGCCATTGAGCCTAGGCATGGCAAGTGGACCCTGCCCGCAGGCTTCATGGAACTGAATGAAACCACAGCCCAAGGCGCAGCGCGCGAAACCGACGAGGAAGCAGGGGCGCAAATTGAACTCGGTGCCTTGTTTAGCCTCATCAACGTTGCAGCGGTCGGTCAGGTCCATCTTTTCTACCGCGCTGAGCTGCTGAGCCTGGATTTCAACCCTGGCTCTGAGTCGCTGCAAGTGGCGCTATTCAGCCAAGATGAAATACCATGGTCTGAATTGGCATTTTCGACGGTTCGGATGACATTGGAGGCCCATTTCGAGGATGCTAAAACGGGGCAGTTCGGCTTCCATCACCTCGATTGGAATGCCCCTAAGCCACCAACCAATCGCTGATGCATCGCGCATGAAAGCGACTGAGCCGCCTGCCATACCGTGGATTCATCGCCACCAAGCATTGCCGCCCGCCGCTGCGGCCTGGGGTCCGGAAATGCCGGTCCCCGGATTGTTGGCTGCGAGCGAAGACATCAACGCGTCTCGCCTCATTGACGCCTACCGACAGGGTGTCTTTCCCTGGTACAGCGAGGGACAGCCTGTGTTGTGGTGGAGTCCTTCGCCGCGCATGGTGTTGGCGGTTGCCTCTTTTCGCTTTCACCGAAGTTTGCGCAAGTGGATTCAGGCGGGGCTAGGCAGTGGCCAGCTGAGCATTGCCTTTGACCGCGACTTCAGGTCTGTGATTGAGCGCTGCTCAAGCGTCTCGAGGCCCGGGCAATCGGGCAGCTGGATCACGCCGGAATTGATCGAAGCGTACACAGACCTTCACCGCCTGGGTCATGCCCACAGCATCGAGACGCTCTGGGAGGGGGAGCCCATCGGGGGTCTCTATTGCGTCAATTTCGGCACCATGGTGTACGGCGAGTCGATGTACGCTTTACAGCCCAATGCATCCAAGGTTGCACTCACGGCCTTGGTCGCTTTTTGCGCGCTGCACAAGATGGACACGATCGACTGCCAACAAGAGACCGAACACTTGGCCTATATGGGCGCCACGCCCATCCTCGGAACTGAGTTTCGTTCCATGGTGGAACAACGCGTCGACCAAAAATCCCCCACATGGGAGTTCAACTCGCAAATGTGGCAAAGTTGGGATTCGCGTTTATCGGTTTAACCCGCAACCATCCGCACCATGACGCACCCACAAGAGCTCCCATGGGAAGCCATCCAGTTCTATTCGACGGCACCCTTCCCGTGCAGCTACATCGACGCCCGCGAGGCACGCTCACAGGTGGCGACGCCAAGCGATCGGGTGCGCGCAGACGTCTACAGTGACTTGATCACCAAAGGCTTTCGCCGAAGCGGCCTGTTTGCCTACCGACCACATTGCGATGCGTGCCAATCTTGCGTGTCCGTGCGTATTCCGGTCGCTCGCTTTCGTCCATCAACACAACAAAGGCGCGCGGCCAAGCGCTTAGGGCATCTGCAAACTCGCATGATGAGCCCGGTCTTTGATTTCGCGCACTTTGAGCTGTATCAGCAGTACCAAAACGCCAGGCATTCAGGCGGCGGCATGGATGAGGACGACCCCCAGCAATACCGCCAATTCCTTCTGGCGTCTCATGTCAACACCCGGCTGGTCGAATTTTGGGAGCCCTCGGATGCAGGTCCCGCTCAATTGGTCATGGTATCGATCGTTGACGTCGTCAGTGACGGACTTTCGGCGGTGTACACGTTTTTTAACCCCGAACACAAACACAGCTTGGGCACTTACGGGATTCTCTGGCAAATTGAGCAGGCCAAGCGCCTGGGCCTGGACTACGTCTACCTCGGTTATTGGATCGCGGAGAGCCCCAAAATGGCGTACAAAAGCCATTTTCTACCGCAAGAGCGCTTGATTCAGGGGCATTGGGTGCCCCACGGACCGTTGTTCGACCGATCAAAAGTGTCGCAGGCGGGTAACTAACTGGCTTTTCACCCTGTAAAATTTCATTTCCACAAAGAGAAATGATGTTTTGCAATGCAAAGACCTCTATCCAATTCCAAGCCAACGGTTCAAGTCATCGACCGAATGTTCAGTCTGTTTGAAGTGCTGGCATCGCGAGAAGACGCCATGTCGCTCAAAGAGATCAGCGAGAAGACGGGTTTGCATCCCTCCACCGCGCACCGCATTTTGAACGACCTCGCCCAGGGCCGATTTGTCGATCGACCTGAGTCTGGCACCTACCGCCTGGGGATGCGCTTGCTCGAGTTGGGCAACCTCGTCAAGGCCCGACTCAATGTCCGCGATGTGGCGCTCGGCCCCATGAAAGACCTCTACCGGCAAATTCAGCAACCCGTCAACCTCAGCGTTCGGCAAGGGGATGAAATTGTGTATATCGAGCGCAGTTACAGCGAGCGCTCGGGTATGCAAGTGGTCCGAGCCATCGGTGGACGAGCCCCATTGCACCTGACTTCAGTCGGTAAATTGTTCTTGGCCGCCGAAGAGCCCAACCGCCTCAGGGCTTACGCCACGCGCACCGGCCTGGCCGGTCAAACGAAAAACAGCATCACTCAACTGCCAGCGCTTGAGCGCGAGCTTGAAACGGCCCGCCGGGTCGGCATGGCGCGCGACAACGAAGAGCTCGAGTTGGGGGTGCGATGCATGGCGGCGAGTATTTTGGATGACCAAGGGCAGCTGGTTGCCGGCCTATCGATTTCCGCCCCCGCCAGTCGTCTGGATGAAGCTTGGGCGCCTCGGCTTCAAGCCGCTGCACGCGACATATCCCGCGCGCTCGGCTATACCGGCCCTTAAAGCAAACAATGCAACAGCGGGTTACGAGTTGTTGGCTCGAGCCAACTGGGCTTGGCTGACTTTTTGACTCGACTCAAGCCAATGGCGCACCCGGTTGGCGTCACCCAAGCGGGAGTTTTTGCCAACGGAGTCTAGGAAAACCATGATGACTGAGCGTTCTGCCAACTGCGCCTTCATCACCAAGCAGCGGCCGGCTTCTTTGATGTAGCCGGTCTTTTGCAGCGCAATATCCCAGCGATCTGAACGAACCAAGGCATTGGTATTGTGGTACGCCAACCTTTGGCGCCCTGCTTTCACTGTCGCGTCTTCGTCGGTTGACAGTTCGCGCAGCAGCGGGCGGGTGGCTGCGACACTGACCAAACGCGCCAAATCCCTGGCGTTCGATTTGTTGTCGCTCGACAAACCAGTGGGCTCAACAAAGGTGCTCGAGGTCATGCCCAGCAATGCCGCCTTGGCGTTCATGTTCTCGACAAATCGATCTAAGCCACCAGGATAGGTTCGGCCCAACGCGTGGGCGGCGCGGTTTTCACTGGACATCAAGGCCAAATGGAGCAGTTGCTTGCGCGTCAGCTTCGATCCAACCCGAAGCCGAGATCGACTGTTTTTAAGGCGATCCACGTCGTCTTTGGTGATCGTGATCACCTCATTCATATCCAAATTCTGGTCATTGATGACCAACGCAGTCATCAGCTTGGTGAGCGATGCAATAGGTAACACAACCTGCTCATTTTTACTAAACAAGACTTCGTGCGTCTCTGGATCTAAGACATAGGCGACACTCGAGCGCAACTTAAGCTCATCACGCACCTTGTTGAGCCCCAGCTGATGTCCCAATGAAGCGGAGGACGCTTTCCACCTGGCTTGAGAGCGTTTGGTGGCTTTGACTTTGGTGCGAGCCGGCCGCTTTTTATAGACTTTTTGGGGTTCACGTGCCTTGGCGGCGACCACTGGCTTGCCCCGCGAGTGGCTGGATGGGTCGCTCAAAGTCCGATTCACTTGACGCAATGCAGCGCGGGCCTCATCCACGCTGACCGCGAGCTGGTCCCGGGCCACCGCATAAGGGGCCAAGAGGCTCAGAACAATCAGGACAACGGTGTGGGCGCGCATAAATACCGCAGGTGCGTTATTGGTGTGGAGATAATATTCCATTAATTCAATTATTTCAACAACTTAGTAGAAATAATTGATTTCAAGTGTAAGAGTATACCTTGAATGGTAGATTCGCCTCGCCCTCTGACAATGGATTTCATCCGAACATGAAAAAGGCAGGCCATCGGCCTGCCTTTTGACAGCTTCCTGTCGGGACCAATCAAAGTCCTTGGGGGCTGACCCGCTCCACGTTAGAAGCCAACTTGTTCAGGGCACTCAGATACGCTTTGGCCGAAGCCACCACGATATCCGGATCGGCACCAACCCCATTCACAATGCGACCTGATCGCTGAAGCCGCACGGTGACTTCACCCTGGCTCTCGGTCGAGCCAGACGTGATGGCATTGACCGAGTACAGCATCAACTCTGCCCCACTCGACACCACCGACTCAATTGCTTTGAATGAGGCGTCTACCGGACCGTTGCCATCCGAGGAAGCGGTGACCTCTTTGCCTTGGCTTTGGAACACGATGGTGGCCTGAGGACGCTCGCCAGTTTCACTGCGTTGACTCAGTGAGACCAGTCCGTAGGCTTCTTGTGTCGCGGCTTTGGCGTCTTCGCTCGCTAAGGCAATGATGTCCTCGTCAAAAATTTCTGCTTTGCGGTCGGCGAGTTCCTTGAACCGGGCAAATGCAGCATTCGCGTCTGCCTCGCTTTCAAGCTCAATGCCGAGTTCTTGCAAACGCTGTTTGAATGCGTTGCGCCCCGACAATTTACCCAAAACGATTTTGTTGGCAGACCAACCCACGTCCTCAGCACGCATGATTTCATAGGTATCGCGCGCTTTCAGCACGCCGTCTTGGTGGATACCAGAGGCGTGTGCGAAGGCGTTGGCGCCGACCACCGCCTTGTTCGGTTGCACCACGAATCCAGTCGTCTGGCTCACCAATCGCGATGCCGGCACGATCTGGCTGGCATCAATGCCCAGGTTCAAATTGAAATAATCCTTGCGCGTCTTGATGGCCATCACAACCTCTTCAAGCGAGCAGTTCCCTGCCCTCTCGCCCAAGCCGTTGATCGTGCATTCAATCTGTCTGGCACCACCAATTTGCACGCCAGCCAAGGAGTTGGCAGTGGCCATCCCCAAGTCATTGTGACAGTGGACCGACCAAATCGCCTTGTCGGAATTGGGGATGCGTTCACGCAAGGTTTTGATGAAGTTGCCATACAACTCGGGAATGGCATACCCCACAGTGTCCGGGATGTTGATGGTGGTGGCCCCCTCTTTGATCACCGCCTCCAAAATACGGCACAGAAAATCGATTTCACTTCGGTAACCGTCTTCTGGGCTGAATTCGATGTTGTCAGTGTGGTTGCGCGCAAATCGCACTGCACGTTTGGCCTCTTCGAACACTTCATCTGGCGTCATCCGGAGCTTTTTCTCCATGTGCAGCGGGCTGGTCGCAATGAAGGTGTGGATTCTGCCGGAGTTGGCGCCCTTGATCGCTTCGGCTGCACGGGAGATATCCCGATCGTTGGCCCGCGCCAAGGAGCACACTGTAGAGTCCTTGATGGCGGCGGCGATCGCTTTGACACACTCGAAGTCGCCGTTTGAACTCGCGGCAAATCCGGCCTCAATGACGTCCACTTTCAAACGCTCCAGCTGCTTGGCAATGCGCAGCTTTTCGTCTTTGGTCATCGAAGCACCTGGCGACTGTTCGCCATCGCGCAATGTGGTGTCAAAAATAATGAGTTGATCGCTCATGAGGTTCTCCAAAAATGCCTTGTGGGCTATTGACCCACAGCCCAAATGCAAACGGCCCGCTGCGGGTGCTAACGGGCCGTGGGTGTCAAAGCTGAACGCGCTAACCCATCTGCCCTTTGGACAGACCTAGTAGGTTGAGTGCGATTGCCTTTTGCATGACTTGAATGTAGCACAGGTCAGGACACCCCAAAAAGACCAAGGCCATGGCGGGTGACACTTATGCAACACCTTTCAATCGTGCAAACCGCGCTCTTCCGGCTCGTCTGTCGATGTGCTGATGACGCTGGTCGGCTCACCCTTGAACTTGCGCCACACGTAGACGGCGTAACCCGAAAGACCATAGACCACAAACAGCGCGAACAGCGCCGTTGGTGGATGCACATTGATCACCGCAATACCCAACACCAAAGCCACAATCACCGCGAACGGCACGCTGCGCTTCAAGTGAAAGTCTTTGAATGAGTAAAACGGGACGTTGGTGGCCATAGTGAGGCCCGCGTACAGGACCACGGCAAACATCACCCACGACACATCTGCGCCTTTGATGCCGGCGTCGTCTAACAACCAAATGAAACCCGCTACCAGCGCAGCAGCCGCAGGTGATGGCAAGCCTTGGAAATAGCGCTTATCCACCACTGCGACATTGACATTGAACCTTGCCAGTCGCAGCGCTGCACAGGCCGTGTACACAAAAGCGGCCAACCATCCCCAGCGCCCCAAGCCGCGCAACGCCCACTCGTAGGCAATCAAACCGGGGGCTACGCCAAACGAGACCATGTCCGACAGCGAATCCATCTGTTCGCCAAACGCGCTCTGCGTGTTGGTCAGTCGTGCAACCCGTCCATCCATCCCATCCAAGACCATTGCCACGAATATGCCGAGCGCTGCCATCTCGAAGCGGCCAGAAATCGCCATAACGATGGCATAGAAACCCCCAAACATGGCTGCCAAAGTAATGAGGTTGGGCAACAAATAAATGCCCTTTTTTCGCAACGGCAAGGCAGATGCTGTTTTGGATTCAGAGTTTTCAGTTTGGTGGGGAGGCACGGAATTCATTCTTTCAAATCAGACCCGACAGTTTAAGCGGGTGATCAGGAATCATCAATGACAAAGGCCACCGAAGTGGCCTTTGGAGAGACGGGTATTCCCAGACTCAGTTCTTGCTCTTGTCGACCAATTTGTTTTTGGCAATCCAAGGCATCATCGCGCGCAGCTGTGCACCGACTTGCTCGATGGGATGCTCAGCCAACAAGCGACGGCGACCGGTCATGCTGGGGTAATTGGTCTTGCCTTCAAGGATGAACATCTTGGCGTACTCACCAGTCTGGATGCGCTTGAGTGCGTTGCGCATGGCTTCACGGCTGGTCTCGTTGACCACTTCAGGACCGGTGACGTATTCACCATACTCCGCATTGTTGGAGATGGAGTAGTTCATGTTCGCAATGCCGCCTTCGTACATCAAGTCGACGATCAACTTGAGTTCGTGCAAGCATTCGAAATACGCCATCTCGGGCGCGTAGCCAGCTTCAGTCAGGGTTTCAAAGCCCATACGGACCAATTCCATTGCGCCGCCACACAACACAGCCTGTTCACCAAACAAGTCGGTTTCGGTCTCTTCTTTGAAGGTGGTTTCGATGATGCCGGCCTTGCCGCCACCGTTTGCCATGGCGTAAGACAAGGCCAGATCACGGGCTTTACCAGACACGTCTTGGTAAATCGCGACCAAGTGAGGCACACCGCCCCCTTGGGTGTAGGTGTTGCGCACTGTATGGCCAGGGGCTTTGGGCGCAACCATCCAGACGTCCACATCGGCACGTGGCACCACTTGGTTGTAGTGCACATTGAAACCGTGGGCAAATGCCAAGGAAGCACCAGCCTTCATGTTGGGAGCGATCTGCTGGTTGTATACATCGGCGATGTTTTCATCAGGCAACAGGATCATCACCACATCTGCGGTGGCAGCAGCGGCTTCAACTTCCATCACTTTCAAGCCAGCGCCTTCAGCCTTAGACCAAGAAGCACCACCTTTGCGCAAACCGACGACGACTTTGACGCCGCTGTCGTTAAGGTTTTGCGCGTGGGCATGGCCCTGGCTTCCGTAGCCGATGATGGCGACCGTTTTGCCTTTGATGAGGCTGAGATCACAATCTTTGTCGTAAAAAACTTGCATATCGTTCCTTTCAGTTGAATTCGGATGTGCAAACGGCCATTTCAAACATCAGAGCCGTTTGCGATTATTTTGATTTTTAAGCGCGCAGTATTCTCTCACCTCGACCGATGCCACACGCTCCGGTGCGCACGGTCTCCAAAATCGCTGAGCGATCGAGGGCTTCGAGGAATGCGTCGTTTTTTGATTCGTCGCCGGTCACTTCTACGGTGTAACTGCGCTCGGTGACATCGATGATCCGACCGCGGAATATATCAGCGGTTCGCTTGATTTCTTCGCGCTCTTTGCCAACAGCCCGCACTTTGACCAGCATGAGCTCTCGCTCGGTGTAGGCGCCTTCACTCAAATCAACCACCTTGACCACCTCAATCAGCCGATTCAGGTGCTTCGTGATTTGTTCGATGACATCCTCAGATCCTGTGGTTTGAATCGTCATGCGGGACAAACTGGGGTCTTCGGTGGGCGCTACGGAAAGACTCTCGATGTTGTAGCCGCGAGCCGAGAATAGGCCGACCACTCGGGACAGTGCCCCTGGCTCGTTTTCAAGCAATACTGCAATGATGTGTCGCATTTTTTTCCTTTTCGCGCTCCTCAAGGGTCACCGGTAAGCGACCCCATTGAGCAACGATTGAGCGGAGAGATGGAGTGCCCTACACACTGCAGGCCACAGGCACCTCACCGTTGATGAATCAAAGATCTTCGCTGCCAAGCAGCATTTCTGTGATGCCGCGTCCCGCCTGAACCATGGGGAACACGTTCTCCGTGGGATCCGTGCGGAAGTCAATGAACACGGTACGATCTTTCAGCTTGCGCGCCTCAATCAAGGCACCTTCCACATCTTGGGGGCGCTCAATGAGCAACCCAACGTGTCCGTATGACTCAGCCAATTTCACGAAGTTTGGCAGGGCGTCCATGTAGCTGTGGCTGTAACGACCCGAGTACTCAATTTCTTGCCACTGACGCACCATCCCAAGGTAACGGTTGTTCAAGGACAAGATTTTGATGGGGGTGTTGTACTGCAGGCAGGTAGACAGTTCTTGGATACACATTTGCACCGAACCCTCACCCGTGACACAGAAGACCTCGCTCTCAGGCTTGGCCAACTTGATCCCCATGGCATACGGGATTCCCACACCCATGGTCCCCAAACCGCCTGAATTGATCCAGCGGTTAGGCTGGTCAAAGCGGTAATACTGAGCCGCCCACATTTGGTGTTGACCCACGTCTGATGTGATGTACACATCGTCATTTTTGGTCATGTTCCAAAGGGTTTCGATCACGCTCTGGGGTTTGATCACGTCCTTGTTGTTGCGATCAAATTGCAAACAATCTCGGCTTCTCCAGCCCTCAATGCTGTCCCACCAAGCCTTCAGTTCGGCTGGATCCATGCGCGTTGGCGTTTCGCGCAACATGGCGTTGATCTCGTTGAGCACGTCCTTCACATCGCCCACGATGGGCACGTCCACCTTGACCCGCTTTGAAATACTGCTGGGGTCAATGTCGATGTGAATGATTTTTCTGTCGTTTTGCGCAAAGTGCTTGGGGTTACCGATCACGCGGTCGTCAAAACGCGCTCCAATCGCCAACAACACGTCGCACTCTTGCATGGCGTGATTTGCCTCGAGCGTGCCGTGCATCCCCAACATACCCAAAAAGCGCCGGTCTGTTGACGGGAATGCTCCCAAGCCCATCAATGTGTTGGTCACTGGGTAATTCAGCAGATCAACCAGCTCACGCAATTGATCAACGGCTTTGCCCAGCACCACACCACCACCGGTGTAGATATAAGGCCGCTTGGCGGTCAAAAGCAGTTGCAAGGCCTTGCGAATTTGTCCGGCATGGCCCTTGCGCACTGGGTTGTAGCTGCGCATATTGACGTCTGCTGGGTACCCTTCAAACGCGGTGCGATTGAACGACACGTCTTTGGGCACGTCCACCACGACTGGGCCAGGACGACCCGTTCTGGCGATGTGGAACGCCTTCTTCATGGTCATGGCCAAGTCTTTGACATCCTTGACCAAGAAATTGTGTTTGACGATGGGCCGGGTGATGCCCACGGTATCGCACTCTTGGAACGCATCCAAGCCAATGGCCGCAGTGGGCACCTGGCCAGAGATGATGACCATGGGAATGCTGTCCATATACGCCGTCGCAATGCCTGTGACCGCGTTGGTTAACCCGGGGCCTGAAGTCACCAGCGCTACGCCGACGTCTCCCGTGGCGCGGGCGTAACCATCAGCAGCGTGCACAGCCGCTTGCTCATGGCGAACCAGTACGTGTTGAATCGTGTCTTGCTTGTACAGTGCGTCGTAGATGTAAAGCACCGCGCCGCCGGGATAGCCCCAGAGGTACTTGACGTTTTCAGCTTGGAGTGACTTGACGAGGATCTCTGAACCCATCAGTTCAGGAGCTTGACTGGCCGCATTGGCCTTGGCAGCAGAGTCGTGTGCCGCAGGATCGATGTTCATGTGAAACCTTCCGAGAATTTCTCTAACGAAAAACCGTGGGTGCCCTTCCCTGATCCTTGTGGGAGCAGTTGCAGGACTTTGGACTCTTGACCATGGGCGCCTTCATAAAGCACGCGATCAAGACCCGTTTGCCGATAAAAATGCAATCGCGGATTATGGCAGGAAGAAGGCGCGGATCCTGGATCTGGTCGCGATTTTTCAAAAAATCTCGCCTTGGCAAGATCAAGTGACGCCCAGATGCGACAATTCGCCGCTATGGAACCCGCCCCCATCCCATCTATCAAACGCCGCTTGGCCTGCTGGCTATATGAAGGCGTGCTGCTGTTTGGCGTCGTCTTCATCGTCGATTATGCGTTTTCGTCGCTCACACAAACGAGGCACGCGCTAGACAACCGCATGGCTCAGCAATTCCTTCTGTTTGTGGTGCTGGGCGCGTATTTCACTTGGCAATGGCGACGCTCAGGGCAAACATTGCCAATGAAAACTTGGCATATCAAGCTGGTGCCTGCCCAAGGCACAGTCTTGAGCTGGCCGCGAGCCATCGTGCGGTACTGCTTGGCTTGGGTCTGGTTTATCCCACCTTTGGCTCTGGGCTGGGCGCTGCAATTGGATGCGAAAAGCACGTCTGTGTTGGCCCTGGGCTGGATTCCCATTTGGGCCATTTTGGCGCGCTTTCAAGCCCAGACTCAGTTTTGGCATGACGCGTGGGCCGGTACACGCCTGATCAGCACGCCACCGAAAAAGCCATGAGTGACAAACCAGACCACCGCGTCCACATGAAGCGAACCGGCATCACTCGCCTGTGGTGGGCATTGGGACATTCCTTGGCTGGACTTCGAGCGGGTTACGAAGAACCCGCTTTTCGTTTCGAGTTGGCCCTGGCGGCCATCATGCTGCCCGCATCAGTCTGGGTCGGTGACAACTGGTTAGAAGTGGCTTTGCTTGCTGGGACCGTTCTCTTGGTGCTGGTGGTAGAGCTACTCAACACGGCCATTGAAGCCGCGGTAGACCTCAGCACGGATGAGTGGAGTGCATTGGCCAAGCGAGCCAAGGATACCGGGAGCGCAGCCGTGTTTTTGGCCATGCTTTGGTGTGGCGGCACTTGGCTGAGTGCCATCGGTAACAAGTGGAGTTGGTGGTGAAACATCCTTTTTCTGTCGCTGTTTATTGCGGGTCACGCCTGAGCTCAGCCCCCCACTTTGTGAACCTCGCTCAAGAGGTGGGCCAGTGGATTGGTCAACGCGGGGGACGCCTGGTTTACGGCGGCGGCAATGCAGGGTTGATGGGTCAAGTGGCCCACGCCACGCAGCAATCCGGTGGCAGCGTCATGGGCGTGATCCCGGAAGCGCTGGTGCGCAAAGAGCTGGCGAATGACGCGTGTGATGAGCTGCACGTTGTGCGAAATATGCACGAACGCAAAGCCATGATGGCCGAAGAGGCGGATATGTTTCTTGCGATTCCAGGTGGGATTGGAACGTTCGAAGAGTTCTTTGAAGTATGGACGTGGCGGCAACTCGGCTACCACGACAAGCCCATCGGGCTTTTGAATAGCCACGGCTATTACGATGGGCTGCTCTCGTTCATGCAGCACACGGTCGAGGTTGACTTTGTATCGGACTGGCAAATGGACTTGATCACCGTGGGATCCGATGCTCAAGACCTGCTGGCGCGCTTAAGCGAACAGTGGTCTCAGTCTCGCGGGGACATGAACACCGACGCCATATAAGGCCGCGGCGACAACGAAAAAGCCCAGCAAAGCTGGGCTTTTTGATCGGCTCAACGGCCAGGGTTGAATCGCGTGATTTTAAATCGCGTTCAAGTCCTCTTCGCCTGTCCTGATGCGAACCACTCGACTCACTGGCGTCACGAAAATTTTGCCGTCGCCAATTTTCCCGGTGCGCGCTGCAGCAACAATGGCATCGACACAGCGTTCGACATCATCGCTGTTCACCACCACTTCGATTTTCACTTTAGGCAAAAAATCGACCACGTATTCCGCGCCCCGATACAACTCGGTATGGCCTTTTTGGCGCCCGAAACCCTTGACTTCGGTCACGGTTAAACCGGTGACGCCCTGCTCCGCGAGTGCTTCGCGAACTTCTTCTAATTTAAACGGTTTGATCACTGCAGTGATTTGTTGCACGAGCCATCCTCCAAATAATTGACACAACCATTATGCCCAACATCAACTGACCGGGCGATACCGGTTGGTGATCGGATAACGCCAATCTTTACCAAAACTTCGATGGGTCACCCGCACACCAATAGGCGCTTGGCGACGCTTGTATTCATTCATGCGAATCAAGCGAACGACTTGGTCCACATCCGATGCGCGGTAACCTGCTGCGGCAATCTCGGAAGGACTGCTGTCCTCCTCCATATACATCTGAATGATGGCATCCAAAATCGCGTACTCCGGCAAGCTGTCTTGGTCGGTTTGATCGGCACGCAACTCAGCGCTCGGCGGCCGCGTGATGATTCGCTCGGGGATGGGGTCGAGTCCCTGGCCATAAGGATCATGGCGGTTGCGCCACTTAGCCAACTCAAACACCCGCGTCTTGACCACATCTTTGATCACTGCAAATCCACCAGCCATGTCACCATAGAGCGTGCAATAACCGGTCGCCATCTCACTCTTGTTGCCCGTGGTGAGCACAAGTCCACCGTGTTTGTTGCTGATGGCCATCAACAGGGTTCCGCGGATGCGAGCCTGCAAATTTTCTTCGGTGGCATCTTCCGCCAACCCATCGAAATCTTTCGACAAACTGGCCTTGAAGGCTTCAAAGTGGGGTCGAATATCAATCTCGTCGTACCGCACCTTTAGTCGGGCCGCCATGTCTCGGGCATCAATCCATGAAATGTCAGCGGTGTAGGGGGAAGGCATCATGACCGCCCTCACCCTGTCAGGTCCCAAGGCGTCGACTGCGATGGCCAACACCAACGCCGAGTCGATCCCGCCCGACAAACCGAGAACCACGCTGGGGAAGCCATTTTTAGTCACGTAATCGCGCGTACCCGTCACCAAAGCGTGCCACAAGTCACCCAGCTCGTCCCCCAAGGGATCGGCGTCACCCACCCACTCGCCGTCGGCCAGTGTCCACACCGGGAGCGCCTCGGCAAACCCGGGTGCCCTTGCTTGTGTTTCACCCTTGCCATTCATCGCGAAGCTTCGCCCTTCAAACACCACCTCGTCTTGCCCCCCGACCAAGTGGGCATAGAGCAGCGGCACGCCCGTTCGGCCCACCCGTTGAGCCATGACCGCTTCGCGCTCCGAGCTCTTTCCCAAATGGAAAGGCGAGGCATTCAACACTACCAAAACCTCTGCGCCCTTGGCCACAGCCGCCTCGGCGGGACCGTCTACCCAAGCGTCCTCGCAAATCAAAAGGCCGACATTCACGCCTGCCAGCGGAAAGACACAAGCTTCGCCGCCCGCCTGGAAATACCTGCGCTCATCAAACACTTGGTAGTTGGGCAGAGACCATTTGTCGTACTCCGCGACCACAGCCCCCTCACTAAAGACTCTGGCCGCATTGGTCGCTGCTGGCTGCAGGATGTTGCGGGTGCGTCCAGAGGCGTGCAAAGTTCGGGGAAAGCCAACCACCAGATGCAAGCCCTTCCATTGGGTGGTGGCTTGTTTGATGAGCGCGATCGCCGCCTGGCAATCGCGCAAAAATCCGGGGCGGTGGTACAAGTCTTCGGCGGCATATCCTGTGAGTGCCAGCTCTGGGGTGACGACCAATTGAGCGCCATCTTGGTGGGCCTGGTTCGATGCATCAATGATTTTTTGCGCATTGCCCATCAAATCACCGACGACGAAATTGGCCTGTATAACCGCAATTTTCAGCATCATCTCTTGCCTAAATTCAATTGGTACTCAATGTGATCACGCCCCAACAAGAAGCGCTAACAGATAGTTTTTGCACCGATTATGTCACTCGAGTTGTGAGCGACATTTCGTCTCTGTCACCCCATGCCTGGGGCCAATTGCTAGCGCGCAGCCACGGCGACACGACGACCCCACCCTTTTTGAAATACGACTACCTGCTGGCACTGGACACCAGCAAGAGCGCGTGCCCAGATACAGGCTGGCACCCTCAATGGCTGACTTTATGGCGGCAAGATGAACTGTGCGCCGCCGCCCCCCTCTACCTGAAAGACCATTCTCGGGGGGAGTACGTGTTCGATTGGTCATGGGCGCGCGCCTATGAAGAGCACGGTTTGGCTTACTACCCTAAAGCCGTGATTGCCATTCCGTTCACCCCGGTTCCCGGTCAACGTTTGCTGGCCACAGACGATTCGGCGCGCCACGCATTGATCGGTGCGATTGAACAATGGGCCAGAGAACGCGAGTGCTCATCGGTGCATTGCTTGTTTCTAAGCGAAGCAGAGTCTGATGCAACCCAACAAGCCGGGTGGGCAGAGCGCTTGGGCGTGCAGTTTCACTGGAGCCACGCGGGGTGGAACTCGTTTGACGACTTTCTTCAAAGCCTGCAACAAGCCAAGCGCAAAAAGATCAAAGCCGAGCGGCGCAAGGTCAGCGATGCGGGTGTTCATTTCACCGTGAAAACCGCGGGAGACTTGAGCTCATCCGACTGGGACTTTTTCTATCGGTGCTACGCAACGACGTACTGGGAGCACGGCAACGCACCCTACCTGACGCCTGAGTTTTTCGAAAAAATGGCGGTAACCATGTCCCACAACTGGGTGATGTTCATCGCCCAAACCGAGGAACATGGCCCCATTGCGGCCAGCTTGGTCGGGCTCTCCGACGACCGCCGGGTGGCCTATGGACGTTACTGGGGCTCTTTGGTGCATTTGTCCTGCCTGCACTTCGAGGCTTGCTATTACCAACCCATTGAGTGGTGCATTGCGCAGGGCGTTCAACGCTTTGAAGGTGGTGCCCAGGGAGAGCACAAAATGTCTCGGGCCCTTTTGCCCACGCGCACCCAAAGCACCCACTGGATCGAATCTCAGCCCTTTGCGCAGGCTGTGGCGCACTTCACTGCACGAGAGGCGCAAGGGGTAGAGGAATACCAGCAATGGCTAGAACAGCGAAACCCCTTCAAGCCTGGCGCAGTGGCATAAAAAAACCCGCCGCAGCGGGTGTTTTCATGTGCCAGAGCGCCGATTACTTTTTGTAATTGGCGATACCGTCCGCGATTTCTTTCTTGGCAGCCTCTGGGCCTTCCCAGCCCTTGACCTTCACCCACTTGCCTTTTTCCAAATCTTTGTAGTGCTCAAAGAAGTGAGCAATGGTGTTAAGGGTACCGGGGTTCAAATCTTCAGGCGTGTTGATGTTGCTGTAGATCGACAGCAACTTGTTCACTGGGACGGCCAAGACTTTGGCGTCACTGCCTGCCTCGTCATCCATCTGCAACACACCAATGGCTCGACACTTGACGACCACGCCAGGAATCAAGGGCACGGGCGTGATCACCAACACGTCCACAGGGTCCCCGTCACCAGCGATCGTCTGCGGCACATAACCATAGTTGGTCGGGTAGTGCATGGCGGTGCTCATAAAGCGATCCACAAAAATGGCGCCTGTTTCCTTATCGACTTCGTACTTGATCGGGTCTGCGTTCATCGGAATTTCGATGATCACGTGAAATTCTTCGGGTGCTTTATCGCCAGGGGTTACGTTATCTAAAGACATCTCGTTTGCTCGCCTCGTTGGTCAAAGGGTATGAATCCAAATACGGATTAACCCGCATTTTACTTGCACCGACCTTGCGAATTCGGCGTGCCACCGCGCCTAAAGCCATCAATACCCCGCAGCTCAAGGAAATGACAAAGCTGTAGCAAAATAATCGGCATGACCTTCCCCAACTCGCCCCAGCGCACTGTGATCCCTCTCACACCCGCGGAGACCGTGGTGCGCAGTCCCCTGCCTCTGGGGGCCGTCCACGCAGATTTGCGCGACCGTCTGGACAGGCCGCTCAGAGATTTGCGGATCAGCGTGACCGATCGCTGCAACTTTCGGTGCAGCTATTGCATGCCAAAGAGTATTTTTGGCCGGGATTACAAGTTTTTGCCCCACGACCAGCTGCTGAGTTTTGAGGAGCTCACGCGTGTGGCCGAGGCATCGACCTTGCTCGGCGTACGCAAAATTCGAATCACTGGCGGCGAACCACTGCTTCGTAAAAACTTGGAGGTCCTGATTGCCCAGTTGTCTGAGTTGCGGACCGTGGACGGTGAGCCCTTGGACATCACCCTAACCACCAATGCGACGCTGTTGGCCAAGAAGGCCAAGGCGCTAAAACAAGCGGGTCTGCGTCGGGTGACCGTGAGTCTGGACGCGTTGGACGACGCCATCTTCCAATCCATGAATGACATGAAGGTCCCAGTGAGCGACGTCCTGGAGGGCATTCATGCGGCACAGGACGCCGGACTGGACAAAATCAAGATCAACATGGTGGTCAAAAAAGGCACCAACGAGCATGAAATATTGCCAATGGCGCGTTATTTCCGTGGAACGGGCATGACACTCCGGTTCATCGAGTTCATGGACGTGGGTCAAACCAACGGCTGGCGAATGGATGAGGTGGTTGCATCGCAAGACATCATTGACCGCATCCACGCAGAAATGCCTCTGACGCCATTGTCGGCATCGACCCCCGGTGAGACCGCGCAGCGCTGGGGCTACACCAATGCAGAAGGTGACCATGACCCTCGCCTGGGTGAAATCGGCTTGATATCCAGCGTCACCCAAGCATTTTGCAGCGACTGTAATCGGATGCGCTTATCCACCGAGGGGCGCCTTTACACCTGCTTGTTTGCCTCTGCAGGACACGACTTGAGAGGCGCCATTCGCGCCGGCATGGGTGCCGAAGATTTGGCTGCCCATATTGCCGGCATCTGGGCAGACCGAAGCGACCGCTACTCGTTGCTGCGTGCGCAAGGTATCCCAGACCAAGGCCCTCGTGTCGAAATGCACTACATCGGTGGGTGATGTCCAGCACCCCGCCACGCGTCCCTGAGATCGATGTTTTGATTTTGTCAGGCGGCCAGTCCCGCCGCATGGGAACGGACAAGGCGTGGGTACAGTGGCAAGGGCAGCCCCTCATTTCCCGTGTTGCCGCACACGCCCTATCGCAGCGCTTGGTGCAACCCCACAGACTTTGGGTGAGTTGCTCGCCAGACAACATCGCAAGAGCGCAGGTTGATTTTGAACACGCCTTATTGGACAGTCCCCGGTTCATGGGCAATGGACCGCTGGCAGGCATCCACGCGGGTTTGAATGCTTCCTCGTGCGATTGGCTTTGGGTGTTGCCTTGCGATGCGGTGGGCTTTGCTGACGACTTGCTCTCTCGGATGCTCTCGCTCGCCCTATCCGATCCCGACATACAGGCTGTGACACTGAGCACGAGCACGCCCCAAGGCAGCGTCAAGGTGCATCCGGTGTGGGCATTGATCTCACGCCAAGCCCTGCCCTCGCTCAACCGGTGTTTGGAGGCTCACAAACTGAAGGTCATGTCTTTTTTTGAAAGCATCCACACACGTGTGATGCCCTTGGCTCCGCAAGAGATCCTCTGGAACATCAATCGCCCTGAGGATCTACCCAGCTGTTCAGACGGATCGCATAGGTAAAGTCACCCCTGACCAGCAATGGTTCCCAAGTGCGACAAACCGTGCACCCGAACCTCACTGCCCAATCGAATCGACGCCTTTGTTGGCCAAAGCGTCTGCCCTCTCATTGCCTGGGTCACCGGCGTGTCCCTTCACCCAATGCCATTGGATCTCATGAGGACCGCCGTGCACCAACGCATCCAAGCGCTGCCACAAATCGGCATTTTTAACTGGCTGTTTTGACGCTGTTTTCCAGCCTTTGAGCTTCCACCCATGAATCCATTCGGTGATGCCCTGGCGCACATATTGGCTGTCCAACCACAAGTCGATTCGGCAGGGGCGCTTGAGGGCCTCCAGTGCTTGGATCACGGCCATCAATTCCATCCGATTGTTCGTCGTGACCGCCTCTCCTCCGAACAAATCACGCTCGTGCGCGTCCGTTTTCAGAAACGCGCCCCAACCACCTGGACCAGGGTTGCCTTTGCACGCACCGTCGGTATAAATCGTCACATGGGCTTCAGGTTGGATCGTGGGCATGGCTGATTGGGAGGAGGATGCAGAGGGTCGAGGGGGCGCCTCAAAGAGGCGCAGGGCGTGCCTCAGGGAGTGTAAGCGCGATCAGCCGGCGTGGCTCCCATCGTGGTCGCGGCCCGAGCACGTGCCGGAATGGCGCCGAGGCGACGTGAGCGTTTGGACATCAGTCGCACGGCAGGAACCTTTTTGATGGCGACGATCACAAATCCAGCGCCCAAAAAAGGCCACCACCGATGCCCCCATCGCTCGATCCCTGCCCACCGTTGAATCCACTTGGGGTCCTGAACGGCCGGCATATAAAGCCCATGACGAACTTCTTGAATCTCCATACCCATCAAGCGCAGCCAGTCCTTGACTCTGCTGGCGTTCAGAAAGTCGCCTTCGGCGGGCAAAAACATCTTGCCGATGCCCCATTTTTGGAGGCCTAGCCTCGCTAAACGGCGGCGCACCCACTGGCTTAATCCCCACCAACTCCACTCATTAAAGCCAGTGATGACCAGCACACCCTCTGCCCGAAGGACACGATAAGCCTCGCGCACACAGGCGTGTGGGTCACTGCTCCACTCCAGGGTATGGGGGAGCAACATCAAGTCAATCGTGTCTCCATCAAAAGGCAGCGCATCGTCTTCAACCCATGCCTGAGTCGATCGGTGGGTCCCCTCACCTTTCACGGCCATGGTCTCAGTTGACGCCACACCAATCAGCCAGCGATGCGGCATTCGGTTGCTGCGCAGACCGTCGATGGCCGGCGAACCCAGCTGCATCGCATGAAACCCAAAGCGATCAGCCACCAGCAGGTCCAGTTGAGCCTGTTCCCACTGGATGGTCATTTGTCCGGCTGGGGTTTTCCACCAAATATCCAAACTTAAAATCCCTTCTGCTCAATGGGCTTGTGCGACACTCTGCCTCGTTCCTATGTTAGCTTTTCAATATGCACCTGACCGCGATACCTGCTTTTCAAGACAATTACATATGGATGTTACACACCCAAGGCAAAGCTTGGGTTGTTGACCCAGGAGAGGCTGACCCAGTCCTGCGCGCATTGGTCGAGCATCAGCTTGACCTCGCGGGCATCTTGGTCACGCACCACCACGGCGATCATGTGGGTGGCGTGAACCGGCTCATCGCCGAGTACCCTCAAGTTCAGATCTTTGGTCCAGCCAACGAATCGTTGAACTTCAATTACCGGGGTGTCACCGAAGGCGAAGACATCGAAATCTTTGGCACCAGCGTCACCGTCTTGGATGTCCCTGGACACACTGCCGGTCATGTCGCTTATTTCCTGCACCCTGATCAAATGGCCCCTGTGCTGTTTTGTGGCGACACCCTTTTTTCTGGCGGATGCGGGCGACTGTTTGAAGGAACGGCAAGCCAAATGCATGAGTCGCTTCAAAAATTGGCCACCTGTCCGACCCAAACGCGGGTGTGCTGCGCGCATGAATACACCCTCTCGAATTTGAAGTTCGCCATCGAAGTGGAGCCTGACAACCGAGATCTGCAGGCCTATGTGACCTCGTGTCAATCGTTGCGGGCAACTGGAACACCCACACTACCGTCCACGATCGGCATCGAACTTCAAATCAACCCTTTCCTGCGCTGCACCGAGCCCGCAGTGATTGCCAGTGCGCAAACCCAAGCAAGCAAACCACTGCACGGACCCGCGGAAGTGCTAGGCGCGTTGCGCGAATGGA
The DNA here is from genome assembly GCA_041164205.1 of Pseudomonadota bacterium. Lineage (GTDB taxonomy): Bacteria > Pseudomonadota > Gammaproteobacteria > Burkholderiales > Burkholderiaceae_C > RS62. Next base: position 8,139 of record JBEAPX010000175.1, on the reverse strand, counting down.
AAAATTCATTTTGAAGACCATGTCGAACACCCCCCGCATCGGGCAAGCCCTCTGTATGCTGCTGCTGGTGCTGCCCCTGTGGGGCTGCACAACGCTAAATCTCCCTGGTTCGCAAACTGGGGCAGATGGTTCCGGTGCACGGGGGGGAGAACAAACCGCCCAAGGCGATGCCAGTGGACTCAGCTCGTCGATCATTTGGTCGGGTGAATTGCAGCCCATCGAACAAATCGAATACCTCGGGGGCAATACTGTCGCGCCTGCGTTGCCATCCGAGGATTTATGGGATCGCATTCGCGCTGGATTCAAGATGCCAGAGCTCTCCGGCAAGAGGACCGCGGACTTCGAAGCCTTTTTTGCGGGCAAGCCAGACTACATCGCTCGCATGACAGAGCGCTCTCAAAAATATTTGTACTACATCGTGCAGGCCATCGACGAACGCAATATGCCGATGGAACTCGCGCTGCTGCCCTTCGTGGAGAGCGCCTTTAACCCTGAGGCAAACAGCCGCGCCAAGGCCGCCGGAATGTGGCAATTCATGCCGGCCACTGGTCGCCACTTCAATTTGAAGCAAAACGTATTTCGCGATGAGCGGCGCGATGTGCTCGAGTCCACCGAGGCCGCGTTGAACTATTTGCAGCAGCTCTACGGGATGTTCGGCGACTGGCACTTGGCTCTTGCTGCCTACAACTGGGGTGAAGGCAATGTCATGAAAGCCATTCGCCGCAACAAGGCTCGCAAAAAAGGCGTCACCTATGCCGATTTGCGAATGCCGCGCGAAACCCGCAGCTATGTCCCGCAACTCATGGCTTTTAAGGCCATCGTACTCAACCCCGAAAAATACGGCATCAAGCTGCCAGCCGTTCCCAACCATCCATTTTTTGATGTCATCGAAATTGAACGTGACATTGACGTGGCACTGGCAGCGAAATTTGCAAACATCTCAGAGGCTGAGTTTCGCGCGCTGAATCCATCGTTGAAACAACCCGTGATTTTGTCCGCCGGCCTGCCCCGCATTTTGCTGCCTTGGGAAAATGCAGCCCTGTTCGAAAACGCGCTCAGTGAGCACCAAGGGCCCTTGGCCACTTGGACCGCATGGCGAGTGCCGAAGACGGCCAACACGGCAACATTGGCCAAAATGGTTTCCATGAGCGAAGCGGAACTTCGCGCGGTCAACGATATTCCCAAGCGCCGGCTCGTGACAGCAGGGTCGGTCCTTCTGGTCAAGCGCACCGATAAACTGGACAAGGATGTCTCAGCCAAACTGGCAGATACTGGGCAAATCTCTCTGCGCAACGAAGTGTCATATCGGCGAACTGTGTTGCGTTTCACACCTGGAGAAACCGTGGCGCAAGTCGCCAAGCGCTACCGCATCAACGCGCGTTCTTTGGCCAAGTTAAACAAGCTCACCACGCAGACTCGTCTCAAGCAAGGCGACCGCCTCATTGCGTATTTGGCGGTGCGTCACTCAGATGCGGCCACGGCAAAACCAGGGCCAAGCACGGTCACCGTCAGACGTGGCGACACCCTTAGCGCCATTGCGAGACGACACGGTGTCTCGCTGAAAGCGCTGCTGAGAGAAAACGGCTTGAGTACCCAAAGCTTGATTCGTATCGGGCAAAAGCTCAAACTGCCGCAGTGACCGCGCCACTTGGCTTATGGCTCGCGCCGGTCCACTACGGCATGAGCCAGCGAACTTAAATCGACGTACTCCAGCTCGCTCCCCGCGGGAACGCCCTTGGCCAGTCGAGTCACCTTCACGCCACTGCCCTTGAGTGCTTGAGCTATCACGTGGGCTGTGGTTTCACCCTCTGCGGTGAAATTGGTGGCCAGGATCAGCTCTTTCACAACCGGACCCGTGGCGTCACCGGACTCTGCATCTGTCGGCTCAAACACCCGATCAAATAGTTTTTGCAGACCAATGTCCTTGGCATCCACACCATCAAGCGGACTGAGGCGTCCCATCAGCACGAAGTAGTAGCCATCAAATGCCTTGGTCTTCTCGAGCGCATCTTGATCAGCCGGCGTTTCAACCACGCAGAGCCTTGCCGCATTGCGACGGGCATCGGCACAGAGGCCACACACTTGCGCCTCGCTCAAAGTGTTGCAGCGCTGGCAACGTTGCACCGTGGCCACGGCATGGGCCAACGCCTGGGACAGGCGCAGCGCGCCCTCACGATCGTGACCCAAGAGCTGGTGGGCCATTCGGGAGGCTGACTTGCTCCCCACGCCCGGCAAAATGCCAAGCGCATGAATCAAGCCCTGCAGCGCTTTGTTTTCAGACATCTCAGAATGGCAACTTCATGCCACCCGGCAGCCCTGGCATACCGGCCGTGATTTTGCCCAGCTTGGCCTCGCTGGTCTCCTCGGCTTTGCGCACGCCGTCATTGAACGCAGCGGCGACCAAGTCCTCGAGCATATCCTTGTCGTCGCCCACCAAAGTGGGATCGATCTCAATGCGCTTCACCACATGTTTGCAAGTCATCGTCACCTTGACCATGCCGGCACCGGACTCACCAACAACCTCCATCTGAGCCAACTCATCTTGAGCCTTTTTCAAGTTGTCTTGCATCGCCTGTGCTTGCTTCATGAGACCAGCGAGCTGTCCTTTGTTAAACATATAAATTTCCTCGATTCACTGAAAAATTGAAATGGATGGATTTGTTCTACCGGGCATATATCTTCACCGTGGAACCAAAGTACCCTCGACGATTTTGCCCCCAAACGACTGGAAAACTGGCGCGAGCATCGGGTCGGTTTTCAGCGCTTCTTCAGCCAAGCGCAGTTGCTTGGATTGTTCGGCTCGAATGCGCCGCCCTGGGGTATCGGACACCGGACCGACCTCGATAGAGATCTGGACTTGATGGCCATGCTCAGCCAGTGCACCCAACAATCGATCTCTCGCTCCGGCTTGATTGAGCGAAGCCCCTTCGACTCTGAGCAACCAATGCGGCGGGCGGGCACCTTCGTCCATCGCCACCAGTTGAGATTGAAGCGCCAACTCCCGTGCCAGTGCAGTCACCGATCCAGTCTCTAACAAGCCCGACACCACCTGCAACCAAAAGTCGCCTTCTGGGGTGGCCCGTATATCGGGGTCGTTGTCGTGAGCAACCGTTTGATCCAAGCGCTCTGACGTCTCTCGCAGTCCCTGGTGCACCAGATGTTCTAACGGCGCAATCAGCGACACATCGATGCGGTCCGTCTCGCACTCCGCAGGCTCAGATTGATCCAGGCCATTTGCGTCGGCCCCGTGGGTAATCGTTACAGGCGCGCCGTCAGATTGGACGATGGCAGATGACCCCTGATCATCCATCGGCACCGGGAGGTCCTCCCAAGGCGGGACATCTGCTGAAGGCTGGGCGGTTGTGGAACGCACCGCATGGCGCTCAGATGGCGGCGCTGCTCGCCTCTGAGTGATGGCCTCCGGCGCACTTGGCTGGACACCACGTTCAGCATGACCCTCTCCATCGGGCCGACTGTCAGACGCCGCCGCGGTTGGACGCGTTGAGGCATTGCCATTTGGGTCAGAGTTGACCTCTAGACCATCTTTGGCGCGGCCTTCAGAACCTGACGCTTCGCGCTTGGGCTCCGGCGTTTTTTGCTGAACCGCAGATCCGGGCTCAGACTTCAATAGGCTTTTTTTTTGAGCCGCCGATTCACCCCAGGCTTCTGGCTTAAACGCCAACAACCGGAGCAGAACCATCACCAGCCCGGCGTATTCATCCACGGCAAGGCCCAATTCTTGGCGTCCCTGCAAACACAGGCTGTACAACAATTGCGTTTCATCGGGCGGCATCTGATGGGCGAGCTCAACAATCTCAGCGGCATCTGGCTCCGTGGATAACGAATCACCGCCCGCCAACTGGACAATCGCCATGCGTTGCAACACCTCGGCCATCGCCTCTAAGGTTGACGCTGCGGGGTGCCCCCCAATCCGCAAGTCATCGACGCACCGCACCACCCGTGCGCCCTCTGCGCTGGCCAAAGCGCTGATCAGGTCCAGGACATGTTGCCGATCTGTGACCCCCAACATGGCACGAACGCCGATCTCCTGAAGGCTACCATTGCCGTACGCAATCGCCTGATCCGTCAGGCTCAACGCATCTCGCATCGATCCCCTCGCCGCATTGCCAAGGTGGCGCAAAGCCCCGTCCTCAAAGACCACCCCTTCTTGACTCAACACTTGAGCCAAATGCTCGGCGATCGTGGTCGGCGCCATCGGTCGCAAATTAAACTGCAAGCACCTGGATAAAACCGTGACCGGGACTTTTTGAGGATCGGTGGTCGCCAATACAAATTTGAGGTATTCGGGAGGCTCCTCCAGCGTCTTCAACATCGCATTGAATGCGGTGTTGGTCAGCATATGCACCTCGTCAATCATGAAGACCTTGTACCGCCCCTGCACTGGCTTATAGACGGCCTGCTCCAGCAATTGCTGAACTTCGTCGACACCCCGGTTAGAGGCGGCATCCAACTCCGTGTAGTCGACAAAACGACCTGCATCGATATCTCGACAGGCGTCGCAGACGCCGCATGGCTCGGCAGTCACCTGCCCTTGCCCGTCGGTTCCGATGCAATTGAGCGACTTGGCCAAAATTCGTGACACTGTGGTCTTTCCCACACCGCGAGTCCCAGTGAACAGGTAGGCGTGGTGGAGTCGTTGCGTCACCAGCGCGTTGGTCAGGGCTTGGACCACGTGCTCCTGCCCCACCATTTCGGTGAAGTTGTGGGGACGGTATTTGCGAGCCAAGACGGTGTAAGACATAAGCCACCGATTCTAGTGCCAGAACTCGCCCTGGCAATGCCACAGCGCAAGGTAGAATAGGCAGTGACGGGCCTTCCCGCATGGTGAAGCGGCCAACCGGGTCAGGTGGGGAACCAAGCAGCCCTAACTGTGAATCCAGTGCCGGGGTCAAGGCTCGTCACCTTTATCCCTTTCCTGTCGAAGGCTTAGTGATTTCGCGGCTCTTGAGAGGCCCCGGCATCATCGAACGCGTGCTCCATGGCCCTGACCAATTGTTCAGGCGGCTGGGCACCAGAGACGGCCCACTTCCGATTGAACACAAACAAAGGCACCCCTTGGATGCCGTTTTGTCGCCATTGCTGATCCGCCTGCGCCGCGCGCTTTTGTAATTCGCCACCGGCATCCCAACAGTTTGCGACCGACGAGGCATCCACACCTAAGGGAGCCAAGGCGACTGCGACGGAATCTGGGTCAGTCACATCCACACCTTCTAGGAAAAACGCCTCAAACAGTCGCTCGGCGATGGCACCCTGCATTTGCGGGGTTTCGGCTCCCAAAATGAGCGCGTGCAATGCCAGCGTGTTGGGTTGTCGAACCACTTTGGACCAATCGAATGCAATGCCCGCACTGGCCCCCGCTTCAGCCATGCGAGCCATGATTTCGTCGTGCCGCGCGCCAAATTTGCGACGCACGTAGTCACCTCGATCCACGCCATCGCGTGGCATATCCGGATTGAGTTGAAATGCCGACCACTCAATTTCGGGCGCACCGCGTTGCGGGTAGCGATGGGCCCAATCGGCCAACGCCACTCGCAAGTGACGCTGCCCGATAAAGCACCAGGGACACACCACGTCTGAAACAACGGTGATGTGCAGGCTGGGGTCAGTTGTCACGGACGGACATAGCTCCAGCCCATTTGCTGCTTGGCCATCAGCTCCACGACGCCAGAAGGGACGTAACCGATGGCGCTGTTCATTTGATCAGGCGTCAGCTTTTTGGCACGCATGGTGTTCTGACAAGCGACCACCTTGACGCCGGCCTTCACCGCCTGCGTCACGCGAGCCTCGGTTGGCGATCCTGCCACCAACATACCAATGCCTGGTCCATAAGCCACGATTTCGACTTCAGCGTCTTTGCCCATGGCATTTTGGACATTCTTGGCGTTGTTGAGCGCAAGATTCCAGGTTTGGGGGTTGTCCTCACTGACCTGGAACACCACTTTCGAGGCACTTTGATTGCCCATCGTCGCGCACCCGGATAGCACCAAGGCGGAGGCCGTGAGCCCCATCAAAACCAATCTTCTCATCATGCTTGATCTCCATTTGAGTGAACCATTTCACAAAATCAGAATATCAGTAATGACGCATAGTTGGCACAGGGCTAACCCGATGTCAGTTACTGCGCGCTGATGGGCTCGACCTTCCACAGGCGTCCATCCCCACCGATCAGAGCCCCTGTCACAGGTGCGCCCTCGTGTGCTCTTGACCATGCGCTGACATAGTTTGAGACTTGCGATCTGTACGCATCGTGATCTAAGGGGTTGGTCGAAGATTTAAAGTCCAGTACCCACCAAGACCCATCTCGCCGCCTGACCACCCGGTCGATGCGCAGCAACTGATGTTGCCAAACGATTTCTGTCTCTGGCAGCGCGATGTCGACCTCAGCTGGATCCCAAGCCCAAGCCGCCTGGCCGGTGACAATGGCGCCGGCCATCTGCTCCACCCGGGCAAAGTCACCGTCCGACAATGCCCATTGAACTTGGAGCGACCGCTTCGTGCTGTCCAACCAAGGGCGATCAGGACGCCACCATTGCAACAACTGATGCAAGGCTTCCCCCATTCGAGCACTTAAATCGAGCTCACCGTCTTGTGCGGCACCACGTGCGGCTGTCTGTGCATTCCACCTTGGCACATCCACACGGGTGAGCTTGGGCAATACCTTCAACTCAAATTTCGCCGTTGATCGATTGGATTCAACTGGCGCATCGGCGATCACCGAGGGCATCGATGCCGCGACCGACTCAATCCTTCGATACCAACTCTGATCGGCCTTTTTGCGAGGCACTTTGCCGCTGAAGACCAGCCGCTCTTCTGCCCGAGTCATGGCCACGTACAGCAAGTTGGTGTCTTCTGCCTCTCGGGCGGCCTGCTCGCGGCTGAGCAGTTCCCGAGCGCACGTCGGCACTCGGTTTTCGCTGGCGACAAAGATGAAGCGCCGCGGCCTGGACTCATCAACGGACCAGTCCAGCAGCACCCCATTGGATTCCGCCGCCTTCGGAGACTGGTGCACATCGAGCAACACCACCCATTTGGCCTCCAGACCCTTGGCACCATGCACAGTCATTAATTTCACGCTGTTGTCGGGCATGGGCCAAGCCACGTCTTGCGCGCGCCGCTTCAGTTGATGTAACCAACTCAGCGGCGTCAAAAAGCGCCCGCTGTTGACGTTTGAACTGGCCTCTATCAACGCGGCGATCTGCAGCTGTGCTGATTTTTTCGCATTGGACGGTGCGTGCCGTGCGTACGCTTCTTCTACACGCAAGTCATGGCACAGCTCAACCAGCACGTCATGTATCGGCACACAAGATAGCCGATGGCTGAACTTCACAAAGACATGGCGCCAGCGCTCGCACACTGCCAGCCACTCGTCAGCGCCACGCTCCCGCGGCGTCACCACACTGAGATCGCCGCACATCAGGGTATCCCACCAACTGATGTGCTGCCCTTCCTTTTTGATGCGCGCCAGGGCGATCAAATCCTCGTCACGAGCGCCCATCCAAGGCGCCTTCAAAGCATGAGCCAGCAATACATCCGAGGTGTGTACTGTTGCAGCCTCAATGAACGCCAACACATCCCGCACCACGGGCGCATCCATCAATGGCGATTTTTCCGCATACGCACTCGCGATACCCAATTCGGACAACGCCTGATTGGCCACTGCCAAGGAGGCCCGCTTTTTGGCCAAAAGCATGACGTCATTGGCCTTGACGTCGCCTGAGGCCAAGGCGTGCTGCAACCAGGCCGCGACATGGCGAGCCTCGACCAACGCGAGTCCGTCCTCAGTCTCGAACTTAGCCTGAGTGAACGTGTCCCGCCATGCATCGGTGTCACGGCCTTGGGTGGCCTGGTCATCAACTTCGTTCATCGTCGCGTCGTGCAAGATTTCAACGTCCTGCCCCGAATTACATTCGCCTGAGCGTGCGTCGGCCAAGGCAAATTTCTGTACCCAGCCCGGCTGAGCACTTCCGGTGCTGTGGGCGCGAAACACTGCCGCGGTGTCACCCTGCGCGGGCATGGTGGGCATCACAGCATTCAGGGCATCAACAATGCCTTTCGCACATCGGCGTGTGTGGTCGCAAGCCAGCCTGTGCGCACCCAAACCATCTACCAAAAAGGCAC